>NZ_JBQDLQ010000054.1:0-24573 GCF_052095695.1 Halomonas sp. | reverse complement strand
ACCGCGCTGCCGACGCCGCGATGATGGCCAACTTCTACTCCAGCGGGCAAATCTGCACTAACGGCACGCGGGTATTTGTCGATCGCAGCGTAAAAGACGCCTTTGAAGCCAAACTCGTCGAGCGCGTTAAGCGCATTAAGGCGGGGGATCCTATGGATCCTAGCGTCAACTTTGGCCCGCTGGTCAGCTTCGAGCATCAAGAGAAAGTGCTTTCCTATATCGCTCTGGGCAAAGCGCAAGGTGCTCGCCTGCTCGTAGGCGGTGACGACTGGAGCACTGGCAGCTTTGCAGATGGCGCTTGGGCTGCACCCACCGTGTTCACCGACTGCACCGACGATATGCGTATCGTGCGTGAAGAGATCTTCGGCCCGGTAATGTCAGTGTTGGTTTTTGATGATGAAAATGAAGTTATTCGCCGTGCCAATGACACCACGTATGGACTTGCCGCCGGTGTCTTTAGCGAAAGCCTAAATCGTGCCCACCGCGTGATTCACCAGTTGGAAGCCGGTATTTGCTGGATTAACACTTGGGGTGAGTCACCCTCCGAGATGCCGGTAGGCGGCTATAAAGAGTCGGGCATTGGTCGCGAGAACGGCATTGAGACGCTAAATCACTATACCCAAACCAAGTCCGTACAGATCGAAATGGGCCCGTTTGAGTCAGTGTTTTAAGGAATTATTATGTCTCAGCCACGTGAATTTGATTACATCATTATCGGCGCAGGCTCCGCGGGCAACGTGCTGGCTACTCGCCTGACAGAAGACAGCAACGTCAGTGTGCTGCTACTGGAAGCGGGCGGCCCAGATTATCGCCTCGACTTCCGCACCCAAATGCCTGCGGCCCTGGCATTCCCACTGCAGGGCAAACGCTATAACTGGGCATTCGAAACCGATCCCGAACCGCATATGGATGGTCGCCGCATGGAGTGTGGCCGAGGCAAAGGTCTGGGCGGCTCTTCGCTGATTAACGGTATGTGCTATATCCGCGGCAACGCCCTCGACTACGACAACTGGGCCAAACAGCCCGGTCTTGAAGATTGGGACTACCTCAGCTGCCTTCCCTACTTCAAAAAATGCGAAACCCGCGACACCGGCGCTAATAGCTACCACGGTGGCGAAGGCCCGGTCAGCGTGACCACGCCAAAAGCAGATAACAACCCGCTCTATCGCACCTTTATTGAAGCTGGTAAGCAGGCAGGCTACCCGGAAACCGAAGACGTAAACGGCTACCAGCAAGAGGGCTTTGGCCCCATGGACCGTTTTGTGACGCCGAAGGGCCGCCGCGCGTCCACTGCCCGTGGCTACCTAGACACCGCCAAAATACGCCAAAACTTAACCATTGAAACTCACGCGGTTACTGACGTTATTGAGTTTAAAGGTAAGCGCGCCATTGGCGTTCGTTATGAACACAAAGGCGAAAAGCAGCAGGCCTACGCACGCCGTGAAGTTCTTCTATGCGGGGGCGCTATCGCCTCGCCGCAGATTTTGCAGCGCTCAGGCATCGGCAATCCGGAACTGCTGAAAGAGCTTAATATCGAGACGGTTCACGCCTTGCCCGGCGTAGGTGAAAATCTCCAGGATCATCTGGAAATGTACATTCAATACGAGTGCAAAGAACCGATCTCGCTCTATCCAGCGCTGAAGTGGTACAACCAGCCCAAGATTGGAGCCGAATGGCTTTTCAATGGTACCGGCGTTGGCGCCAGCAACCAGTTTGAATCCTGTGGATTTATCCGCAGCCGCGATGAAGAAGAGTGGCCGAATCTTCAGTACCACTTCCTGCCCATTGCCATCAGCTACAACGGCAAAAGCGCGGTTCAGGCCCACGGCTTCCAGGCCCACGTTGGCTCTATGCGCTCAGAAAGCCGTGGCCGCATTCGCTTAACGTCGAAAGACCCCCACGCGGCGCCGAGCATTTTGTTCAACTACATGGCTAAAGAGAATGACTGGCAAGAGTTTCGTGACGCCATTCGCCTCACTCGATACATCATCGCCCAACCTGCGTTTGAGAAGTACCGCGGCCGTGAAATAGCCCCTGGCTCTGATGCTCAATCAAATACTGAACTCGATGCGTTCGTTAAAGAACACGCCGAAACGGCTTACCACCCCTGTGGCAGCTGCAAAATGGGTAGCGATGACATGGCTGTCACCGATGGCCAGGGCCGTGTCCATGGCATTGAAGGCTTGCGCGTGGTCGATGCGTCACTTTTCCCAGTGATCCCCACTGGCAATCTAAACGCCCCAACTATTATGCTGGCGGAAAAAATCGCTGACCGTATAAAAGGTAACGCACCGCTGCCTCGTGCCAGCGTTGACTACTATGTAGCAAATGGCGCACCCGCCCAGCATGTCTAAACATAAGCGCCCCTGAACATATACTCCCTTTATCACTCAAAACGTCATGGCTTATTGCCATGGCGTTTTTTTATGCTGTGTATGGCTATAATGGCCTTACCCTACCTAAATACTTGCACCAAACGGCACCCATCTGCCAATATTCAAACAGGCGTTCGACCCACTATTGTATTGCCTTTTTACTAACAACAGCAGGCTGAAATAAAAGGCCTGAAACAGAGAGAGAGTCTATGCTCACCTTACTCCTTATCGTGCTCGCCATCGCAGGTCTGCTCGTGGTTATGCGCCGTGAAGCTGGCGCTCCCGCGGCGCTGGCCGTGCTTGCCGTTTTGGGCCTCGTTGGCCTGCTGTTTGACGCAACAGTGATCGGCCTGCTGCTGCTTATTGCCGCTGCAGCGGTTGCCGCCGCTGGCCTTCCCGCCCTGCGCAGCCAATGGCTAACGCCGCGCCTATTTAGCATGTTTAAAAAGGTGGCACCGAAAGTATCAGCGACAGAACGCACGGCTTTAGAAGCTGGCAGCGTTTCCTGGGATGGCGAATTATTTTCAGGCAAGCCTCAGTGGAACAAACTGCTGGCCTTTAAAGACGACGGACTGCGCGACGATGAGAAAGCCTTTCTAGCCAACCAGTGCGCAACAGCGGCGGGGATGTGCAATGCCTGGGATATCGCCCATGAGCGCGCCGACCTGCCCCAGCAACTGTGGGACTACCTGAAAAAAGAAGGCTTCTTCGGCATGATTATTCCGAAGGAGTACGGCGGACTTGGCTTCTCCGCGAAAGCCCAGTCGATGGTGCTGCAAAAACTCTCTGCCAATGAAACGCTAATGGTCACCGTGGGCGTACCCAACTCACTCGGCCCCGGTGAACTGCTGCTTAAATACGGCACCCAAGAGCAAAAAGATCACTATCTTCCGCGCTTATCCGACGGCCGTGAAATCCCTTGCTTTGGCCTCACCGGCCCTCGCGCGGGCTCGGACGCCACGTCCCTTCCCGACACCGGCATCGTCTGCAAACAGACCATCGATGGCGAAGAGGTACTGGGTCTGCGACTTAACTTCGAAAAGCGCTGGATCACCCTCGCCCCCATCGCCACCGTTGTGGGCTTGGCCTTCCGCTTGTTTGATCCAGAGAAACTGCTGGGTGACGAAGAAGATCGCGGCATAACCCTGGCTCTGATTCCTCGCGACACCACCGGTATGGACATAGGCCGTCGCCATCACCCTATCGGCAGCCCGTTTATGAACGGCCCGATTGTGGGTAACGATGTCTTTGTACCGCTGGACACCATCATCGGTGGCCAGGACATGATCGGCCAAGGCTGGCGCATGCTGGTAGAGTGCTTATCTATTGGCCGCTGCATCACGCTCCCTTCAGGCGCTACCGGCACTGCGCGCTATGCGCTGGGTTGGAGCGGCGGTTTCACCCGTGTTCGTCGTCAGTTCAACGTGCCGGTGGCAGAAATGGAAGGCGTGCAAGAGCCGCTCGCTCGCATGGCCGCGATGGCCTACATTTCCCAGGCCACCGTGTACCAAACCGCGAACATGATTGACCACGGCGAAAAACCCGCGGTGCCTTCAGCGATTCTGAAAAGTCAGCTCACCGAGTTTCAGCGTGTTCTGCTCAGCGATGCTATGGATGTACATGGTGGTAAAGCGGTGACGCTTGGCCCGCGCAACTATTTGGGCATCGGCTACAGCGCAAACCCGGTGGCGATCACCGTGGAAGGCGCCAACATCATGACCCGCAACCTGATGATCTTTGGTCAGGGCGCTATTCGCTGTCACCCGTATGTACTGGATGAACTGGCCGCTAAAGATGCAAACGATATTCAGGCATTTGATAAAGCCTTCTTTAGCCACGCAGGGCTTATTTTCGGCAACGCAGCCCGCGCCTTAACCCTCGGCTTTGGCCTGGGTAAAGCCAGCGTGCCTTTCGATGCTCCTGCCGCGATGTATGCTCAAGATGTAGCGCGTCTCTCTGCGGGCTTCGGGCTATGTGCCGATGCCGCGATGGCAAGCTTAGGCTCAGCTCTTAAAAAGCGCGAGATGCTGTCTGCACGCCTGGGCGATGTGCTTTCGAATCTTTATCTTACGTCAATGGTGCTCAAGCAGTGGCAAGCTGGCAGTAAGGTAGAAGGCGAAGAAGCGCTATTGCACTATAGCTGCCGCTTTTTACTCCAGCGTGCCGAGCAAGCCCTTGTGGAGGTTTTCGATAACCTCCCCAATCGTATCCTGGGTAAAACGCTCAATGCCCTGGTCATGCCGGCCGGCCGTCGCTGGAATAAGCCCCACGACGATCTCGCCCGCGACATCGCCAAGCGCGTTTCCACCCACAGCGCTCTGCGCACAAAGCTGTTGGATAACACTTGGGACGCGGATGACGGTGAACAGCGCAACCCGCTAGCACGCTATAACGCCCTGCTGGTTGACTATGACCGCGCCGAGGTACTCTATCGCACGGTGAATAAAGCCTATTCGAAAGGTGAGATACCGCAAACGGCGCTTCACCCGGAAGCTCGTATTGAGGCCGGTTTGGAAAAAGGCCTCATCAGTGAAGACGATGCCATCTTCATGCGCACCTTTGAAGCGGAAGTGTTGGAAATGCTCACCGTTGATGACTTCGACTACGATGCCTTTGCCAAGAACAAATCCACGTTAATTGATCATAACGGCCAATCCTCGCCAGCACCTCAGCAGGAAGAAGCCGGCATTAAATAACGCTTTTTGCTCTGCTCGCCTTCAACCGGCCCCTGATAATAAGGGGCCGTTTTTTTTGCGCCCACGTTATCTACCTACCGGGCAGGCGATAAGGCGATGCTAGCCTAATGCGTCCAAAAGAACATTGAATGTTCGAAAATGATCACCTATAGTTTCGTTAGTGAAAAAACAATAAACCTCCTACTGCTCACACCATGACGGTAAGCGAGTTTTTTATGTTAACGGGGCCCGCCATGACACTGCGAAATCGAAACACTGAAAAGTTACCTACCGATATTTTTGACGCGCTCATTATCGGTGGCGGTATTAATGGCGCGGCCACGGCAGCGGCACTGGCCGGAAAAGGCGCTAAAGTTGCCTTGATTGACCGTGGCGATTTCGCTGGCAGCACCAGCATGCACTCCTCCAACCTAGTGTGGGGAGGTATTAAATACATGGAAAGCAACGACTTTTCACTGGTTCGAAAGTTGTGCAAAAGCCGCAATCATTTGATTAAGAGCTACCCTTCCACGGTGCAGGAAATCCGCTTCCTAACCACTATTTCAAAAGGTTTTCGCCACTCACCGCGTTACCTATGGGCGGGTACCTGGCTTTACTGGCTAATGGGTAATGGCTTTACCAAATTGCCACGACTGCTCTCATCGAAAAAGATCAAACACGAAGAGCCCATCATCAACACGCAGAACGCGGTCGGTGGTTTTGAATACTCCGATGCTTATCTTCACGATAATGATGCGCGGTTTGTGTTTAATTTTATGCGCCACGCGCTCAACTATGGCGCGGTTGCCGCAAACTACGTTGAGTCACTCGGTGCCGAGCGCGAGGGTGATTTATGGGTCACTAAAGCGCGTAACGTAATGGATGGCAGTACCTTTGATATTCGCGCCAAGGTACTGATTAACGCGGCAGGCCCCTGGGTAGATCAACATAATGAGCTAACACGTCAAAAAACGACGCACCACCATCTTTATTCCAAAGGTATTCACCTTATCGTCCCGCAGTTAACCGATTCCCAGCGCGTGCTGGCGTTTTTTGCTGACGACGGGCGGCTCTTTTTTGTCATTCCCATGGGTAATCGTACCTGCATCGGCACCACCGATACGCATATGGAGCACCCGGAGGTTGACGTTACCGCTGACGATATCGCCTTTGTGTTGGAAAATATCAACAAGCGTTTAACGTTAGACAAACCGCTTAGCCAAGACGACATTATCTCGACACGCTGCGGAGTGCGACCGTTAGCGATTAAAGGTGATCAAGGCAGTGACCGTGATTTCTTGCAGCTTTCGCGTAAGCACGTGATCGATACCAATGACGACAGCGCCCATATCAGTATCTTTGGCGGCAAACTCACCGACTGTTTAAACGTTGGTGATGAAATTGCCGAGGTAATGACGCGCTTGGGAATAACGCTATCCGCGCCTGATTTTAAATGGTACGGCGAGCCAGCAGATGCCGTGAAACAGCAATTTATGGATCAGGCCAAGCGCATGAACTTAGATGCGATGACCGCAGCTACTTCATCAGAGCCTCTCTCGACGCGCCTCTGGCGACGCTACGCTGACCAAGCCGTTCAGATGCTAGCCAAAATTCAAGCGGACCCTGCTCAAGCTGACATCTTAATTGAAGGCACCGAATATATTCGATGCGAGTTAGAGCACGCCCGCGACCATGAAATGATCACCCAGCTTGAAGATTTTCTACGTCGTCGCGCCAAAGTCTCGCTTGTCGTACCCCATGAACAGCTGCGCCAATCCAGTGGCTTAAAAGAGGCCTGCCGCGTGTTATTTGGCGACGATGCTGAAGAGCGCTTCAATAGCTATTTTGAACTGCACCGGGATACCTCACGGCCAGCGGTGCCCGCGGCTGACGCTTAAGCTTTTAGCCGCTACAAAAAAGCCCCCTTACGTAAGAAGGGGGCTAATTGTTGCTTACCGGTTAAAACCTCGCGCCCTACTCTTCGTCTTCAATGCGCAGCTGAGAATCGCCAGAAAGCACTTCATCCCAGGCCTCTTCCAGCGTGCAGCCTGAACGGCTATCTACAGTGTCGATCACCTCAACCGCGTGCTGCAATGACTCACGATTGCCCTTTAACGCCACGACCAGCCTAGCGAGATCTTGCTTGCTGAAAGAGCTGGCGATGCTATCGGCTTGTTGGCTAAGTTCGATGCAGTTCATTAGTAATACCTCATGGTATGGTCATCCGCTGCCCGTCCGTTAATCGGTTACCAAGCAGCCATCCTATTGAGAAAGAAGGGTGACATTGCTACTCATGCTAGACCGGATAAGTGTCCAGTTCGGTAATGGCGAGAGGGTCACAAGCGTTACACGACCTTCGCCTTTAGCACTGGGTAATCATAAAGCGCTATGATTCTGTAGCAGGGATCAGTTCAGTGGCTCGGGATAACGAAACACTCGCCTCATCCATGAATTCACTATGGGTCACGGCAACAAAGCGAACAATGCATCATTGGCCGCAGGCGCCGTTGTAACCCAACTACATCAATGCCGATTAAGCGCTGGCGATGTGCAGCGCAACATCATGCTGGGTGAGCAAACGCTGAATCGCCTCTGGAGGCTTACGATCGGTAAATAATGCGTCCAACTGCTCCAAATTACCCTGGCGAACTACAGGGTTGCGGTGGAATTTTGAATAGTCTGCTGCCAAATAGATACGCCGTGAATTCGCGATAATGGCCTGAGCAACGCGGACCTCCTGATAATCAAACTCCAGCAGCGAGCCATCCTCATCGATACCGCTGATACCGATAATGCCGTAGTCCACCTTAAACTGATTGATAAAGTCGATCGTGGCTTCGCCAATGATACCGCCATCGCGAGAACGCACCTGGCCACCGGCAATAATGACGGTAAAATCCTCTTTATGCTGCAAGATGGCAGCGACATTAAGATTATTAGTAATAATTTCCAACCCCTGGTGCTCTAGCAACGCCTGAGCCACCATCTCATTACTAGTGCCGATATTAATAAACAGTGACGAATGATTAGGAATATTGTGAGCTAAGCAGCAGGCGATGCGTTCTTTCTCTTCCAAGTGCAGCGTCTTACGGGTGCTATAGGCAGTATTGACCGTACTGGACTCGACCCCTACGCCACCATGGACGCGCCGAACCCTGCCTTCATCAGCCAACGTGTTTAAATCGCGACGAATGGTTTGCGGCGTCACCGAAAAATGGGCGGTGAGTTGTTCAATGCTCATATAGCCGTGCTGCCGAACTAGCTCGACAATGGCATCCTGACGAAATTGTTGATTCATAAGCCCGGCCTGTTCGATTTTTATTGGTATCAGAGCGTAGTAGGTTAGCAAAATTTTCGAAACCTAATAACTATCATCCACCATTCACTCCATATCTATTAACAAGCCGAGTAGTGACAAGCCTTCTAAAGCGGCCATGCCAGCATAATGAGCGGTATAGAAACGGCTAACACTACGATTGAAAGCGGCAGCCCTAGTTTCCAATAGTCACTGAAGCGATACCCGCCTGGCCCCATTACTAACGTATTCGACTGATGCCCAATCGGGGTCAAAAACGCACAGGATGCGCTGATGGCGACAACCATCAAGAACGGATCAAGTGAGACGTTAAAGCCATTCGCTAAGCTGACCGCAATCGGTGCCATCAGCAAAGCAGCAGCTGCATTGTTCACCACATTTGAAAGCAGCATGGTTAGCAGAAACAGCCCAATCATCGTAATCACCACTGGCCAATCGCTGCCAAATCGCAGCAGCGCGCTGGCCACTAAGTCCGCGCCGCCACTGGTTTCTAATGCTTCGCCAACAGGAATCATCGCCGCTAGCAGTACAATCACAGGGCCATCAATTGCCTGATACCCCTCGCGTAACGGCAGTACGCCTATCAGTAGTGAAATGAGCGCTGCGGTGCTCATGGCGACGGCGGCAGGCAATAAATCAAACAGCATGGCCACAATGGCTAACGTAAAAATGGCAATCGACAGAGCCAATTTACGCGGCTGGCCTAAATGTAGCTCACGCTTAGCAAGCGGGAGGCAGCCTAATGAGGCCAGGCTTTCAGAAATTTCATTTTCACTGCCGTGCAGCAGCAGTACGTCACCGTTTTTAAAACGAATATCGCGCAAACGCTGCTTCAAACGCCCGCCATCCCGGGCAACGGCCACTAGGTGCAGCCCAAACTGATGATTTAAACGCAGCTGCCGAACGCTGCGATTAATCATCATCGAATCATTGCGCACTACCGCTTCGATTAACTGTAGCCCCTCGGTATTGACCGGCACGGCCTCTTTCGCTGGCTGTTTCTTTTTGGCGGATTCATCGTCAGGATGCTCGGATGCATCCGGCTCTGCTTCAGCGTCCCCTTCCAACTCGGCAATCGCACTAAGCCCTACTTTATCTTCAAGCATTTGGAGCTCATCGGGCCCTGCCTCTAACAGCAGAATGTCGCCCTCCTCCAAAGCGCCGTGAAAGTTATAGCCTGCACGCCGATCATCATCACGCACCACTGCCAGCACAGGGATCGTTTCGTCCAGCTCGTCGCGCAGTTGCTGCAGCGTTAAACCTTTGGCTTTTGATCCCTCTGCTACTTTTAATTCGACCAGATAGTTAGCGGTATCAAACATTTCCTCTGTGGAGGCTTGCCCGCTGCGCTTTGGCGTCAGGCGCCATCCAATTAACACAATAAAAGCCAGCCCCGCCAACGCGACAGCGATACCCACGGGTGAGAAGCTAAACATGCTAAACGCCTCGCCCGTCACTTCACGCCGATAGCTGGAAATAATGATATTAGGTGGCGTACCGATCAGCGTAGTCAGGCCACCAAGCAATGACCCAAATGCCAGCGGCATCAACAGTAAAGAAGGAGAGGTATTGTGTTCACGGGCTAGCCGCATAGCCACCGGAAGCAGCAGCGCCAAGGCACCCACATTATTCATAATGCCGGACAGCAATGTGACGGTGCCGACCAACACCAACAGTTGGAGAAGCAGATTTTCACCAACTTTAAGCACTTGATTTGAAATAACATCGACCACACCAGAGCGCTCAAACCCCCGGCTGAGTACCAGCACAGCCGCGACGGTGATCACCGCGGGATGGCCAAAACCAGCGAAGGCGCCTTCAGCGGGTACCAGGCCCAGCATCACAGACCCTAATAGTGCTGCTATCGCGACTAAATCATAGCGAAACCGGCCCCATATAAAAGCAGCCAGCGTTAGTCCAAGTACGATAAACACTAGCGTACTTGGTGCAAGCGTAAACCAATCAAGACCTAGGTTCTCAGCCGGCATCCTTTTCATACTCCCTGGCCACCCCTCCACAGGGGCAGCATACGATTGATCCGCACCACGCTCTTCACATGGCCATTCTTTACGCACATTAGACGTTTACCATACATCCGTATAGCCCTTGAAATAGCCTTTCCAATCGCGATTACTAAAGGACTGCCGCTACTCGGGCGCATTTTTTGCCCATAAATATCCCTACCACCCAAAAAGCCCGGCACTGCCGAGCTTTTGGGAATTTTGTTAGAGGGTTAAGTCTTGTTACGGCAGTAGGATCGTTGAGCCGGTGGTTTTGCGGCTCTGTAGCGCATCCTGTGCGTTACCGGCCTCGGCTAAGGGATAGCGATTGGCAATATCAATCGTAATTTTACCGCTTGCAAGCATAGTGAAGAAATCCTCGCACATTGCTTCCAAACGCTCTCGCGTGTCCGCATAGCCGTTAAGGCTGGGACGAGTGACAAACAGCGCCCCTTTCTGATTCAAAATAGCAATATTCACGCCATCAACCGGGCCGGAAGAGTTGCCAAAACTAACCATCAGAGCACGGGGCTTTAAACAATCTAACGATGTTTCCCACATATCTTTGCCCACAGAATCGTAGACCACGTCGCACATTTCACCATTGGTTAGCTCACGTACGCGCTCAACAACGCTCTCTTCGCTGTAATTAATCGTCGCCCAGGCACCGTTCGCCATCGCGAGATCTGCTTTTTCTTGCGAGCTAACCGTACCGATCAGCTTGACGCCTAACGCTTTCGCCCATTGGCAGGCAATTGAACCAACGCCGCCGGCGGCCGCATGGAATAAAATAGTTTCGCCGCCTTTCAACGCATAGGTTTGACGAAGCAAATACTGCACAGTCAGGCCCTTAAGCATACTGGCCGCCGCCGTCTCAAAATCAACCGAGTCGGGCAGTTTGATGACCTTTGCCGCCGGCAGTGTGTGCAGCTGAGCATAGGCGCCTAGCGGGCCTTGCGCATAGGCGACGCGATCACCGATGCTTAAGTGTGTGACGCCTTCACCAACGGCATCGACAACGCCCGCGCCTTCGGTACCTAGCCCTGATGGCATAGAAGGCGCTGGATAAAGGCCGGTACGAAAATAAATATCGATAAAGTTAAGGCCGATCGCTTTATTGGCAATGCGCACTTCACCTTGACCTGGTTCAGCAGAATCTACATTGACCAGTTCAAGCACGTCGGAGGCGCCGGTACGTGTAAATTGGATACGCTTAGACATTAGATCGTCCTTATTGATTGTTAAGTTTAGTCACTATTCAATCGGTTGATAACAGATAGCTGATGAATAGCAGACATGTGGCTGATACGGCTATCGAAGCGTGTTGCGCCCTATAAATCAAGCTCACATGCTAGCGCATTTGAATACGTGACTGCACCTGAACACTGAAACGCTGCTGTCATGCACCCATGCTAGACTCAACACATATCTATGGTCGAAGGCTTAGGGACTTGTCATGACGCACCCCGCAATTCAACTGCCCACGCTGATTGCTCACCGGGGCTATTCAGCCGCGGCCCCTGAAAACACCTTGGCGGCAGTGCGCGCCGCCTATCAGGCCGGGATCGACTGGGTAGAGTTAGATGTGCAGCTCCTCGGTGACGGCACGCCGGTGATTTGGCACGATGCTGACGTAGCGCGCTGCTCGAATAGCCGCGGAACACTTGCGTCGATGGACTGGGCTAATGCCCAAGCTTTAGATGTTGGCAGCTGGTTTGGCGATGCCTTTTCGGGCGAAAAAATGGTCAGCTTAGAGACGATGCTAGCGCTGCTTAACGAGCTAGACATGGGCGTCAATATGGAGATTAAGGTCAATAAAGGCCGTGATCCCATCGCACTGGTTGAGCGCACCCTGCCGGTAATGCTCGATACGCTGCCGTCCGAGCGGCTAATTATTTCTTCCTTTGATAGCCGCGCGCTTGTCCACTGCCGTCAGTTTGCGAACAGCGACCGACTAGCCCTGGGCGTGCTGCTCGGCAGCGTGCCTAAAATATGGCGCCCCCAGTGCGAGGCTATTGAGGCCTTCAGCGTGCACCCCGATTGGCCACGCTTAAAGCGTACCCAAGCCGAAGCCATACTGCGCGATGGCTACCAGCTACTCTGCTACACCGCCAATGACCCAAGCGCCTTTCATAGCCGATGGGCATGGGGCATTAACAGCGTTATCACCGATGAGCCGGCCGCATTCAAACGCTTTTTAGATAGCCATTAACGTCGAGTGTCATTCATGACAGAGGCGCCAGACAAGCTAGTGCCTAGACGCACAGTGCGCTGTAACGCACAATGCGGTGCTATTTGACGACTTATGTTGGCGCGCTTCGTGGGAGGCCTCATGCAGGAAACATCAGACGACCCTTCATCCCAGCCCCCAGCGCGGCAGTATTCGCTATGGCGCGATATGAGTGTCTCAAGCGTTACCGCGGGTTTTGTCGCCGTTACTATTGGCTATACCAGCTCAGCGGCGATTATTTTCCAAGCGGCTGCCGCTGCAGGCGCATCACCGGCACAAATCAGCTCTTGGCTATGGGCGCTAGGCCTTGGCATGGGGGCGACCTCACTGGGTCTATCATTACGCTATCGCATGCCGTTGCTCACCGCATGGTCCACCCCCGGCGCGGCCTTCCTAGCGACGAGCTTACCTGGCATTCCCATGCAAGAGGCTATGGGCGCCTTTCTATTTTCAGCGCTGTTAATTACCGTGTGCGGCGTGACGGGGATGTTTGAGCGCTTAATGCGATACATACCCAGTGCAATTGCCTCGGCCATGCTGGCAGGCATTCTGCTTCGCTTTGGATTAGATCTTTTCGTGATCATGGAACGCGAGTGGTTGATACCGCTGGTAATGCTCGCTGCCTGGGTCGCAGGACGACGTTTATGGCCATCACTGGCAGTACCTGGCGTCTTGATAACGGGCTTGGCTATCGCCGCCTTGCAAGGGCAAATCAGCCTGCACGATGTTCCGCTTTCACCTTCAATGCCCGTCTTTACAGCGCCTACATTTACTCTTTCTACGCTCATTGGCATTGGCATACCGCTGTTTGTCATCACCATGGCCACACAAAACTTGCCGGGTGTCGCGGTGCTGCGCGCGGCAGGCTACCACCCCAACAGCTCGCCACTGATTGGCTGGACAGGGGCTACTACGCTGCTATTAGCGCCATTTGGCGCCTTTGCACTGAATATGGCGGCCATTAGCGCAGCGGTGTGCCTGGGCCCTGATGCTCATGAGAATCCACATCGGCGCTATACAGCAGGCGTTGCAGCCGGTGTTTTCTACATCATTTTAGGTATTTTTGGTGCCACCGTTACGGGTGTCTTTAACGCACTGCCTTCGGCTCTTGTAATAGCCTTAGCAGGCATTGCCCTGCTGGGTACTTTAGGCGGTGGCCTAGCTAATGCGTTTTATGATTCCAAGCAGCGTGATGCAGCTATCGTGACGTTTTTACTGACCGGTTCGGGTATTACCCTACTGGGAATTGGCGGCGCATTTTGGGGGTTGGTGGCGGGCTTAATGGTGTTAACAATAACCACAAAAAAACCCAGCGCGGCATGAAGTCAGCGCTGGGCTTTTAAAGTCAACTAAACACCGCTCAACTACATTGCTGACAGCTTTTCATCATCCAGCACGCCTGACATACGAACCATCGCCAAGGCTTCATCCAGGCTGCCCATTTCTTCAATCATTACCAGCTCATTTTCCAAGCTCACCGGCTTGCCGGCGGTCTCCGAGAGCAGCTTCTCTAGTGAGGCTACGTCCATAGCGTCGTCTAAATGGCGAACATCAACTGACGCGCTATTGCGGCCCGGCAGATAGATGGTGCCATTAGAGAAATCCACGGCGTAAGCAATCACCCCAGGGACGATAAAAAACAATAGCCCGACGCTGTTGGCGATAGCAATAACCGGATCAATATCGCCGCTTAGCTGGCCTTTTCGCTCAGGATGAAAAATCGTACCACAACCACTTAGTGCCACTACAGAAGCTCCAACGACGGCTCCCGTCAACCAGCGACGCACTACATGATGCATGAAAGCTCCCTCAAGTAATAAGAATAACGGTCGACGGTGTAGGATATTGTGACTTGACGTCTTATTGCCAATGACCGCACCGTAAACCAAAGCAGTTTAGCACAATCTATCAAAAGCATAGGGCGCTGGTGAGAAGTAGGATTTTGCCGCTTTAACGACTAGGCCGTACAATGTCACCATCCAACGCTAACGGGGCTATAACGCCCTACCACTAAGCCCTAATGTTTAAGTACACGTAAAGGAATGCTCACGCCCATGCGCGCCAGCCAATTACTGATTGCCACGTTAAAAGAAACACCGGCCGATGCCGAAGTCATTAGCCACCAGTTAATGTTACGCGCCGGGATGATTCGCCGCTTAACGTCGGGCCTGTATACATGGCTGCCGCTTGGCCTTCGCACGCTACGAAAAGTAGAAGCCATTGTGCGTGAAGAAATGAACCGCGTAGGCGCTCAAGAAGTATTAATGCCCGCCGTGCAACCCGCTGAGCTTTGGCAGGAATCAGGCCGTTGGGAGCAGTATGGCCCTGAGCTTTTACGTGTGAAAGATCGTCACGACCGTGACTACTGCGTGGGCCCCACCCACGAAGAAGTTATTACCGACCTGGTGCGCAAAGAAATTGCCAGCTACAAACAGCTGCCGGTCAACTTCTACCAAATTCAAACCAAGTTTCGTGACGAAATTCGCCCTCGCTTTGGGGTGATGCGCTCGCGTGAGTTCATCATGAAAGACGCTTATTCTTTCCACCTTGATGAAGACTCATTGAAACAGACCTATCAAGACATGTACGACGCTTACACGCGTATCTTCACGCGCTTAGGGCTTAATTTCCGCCCTGTGATCGCGGATAATGGCTCCATTGGTGGTTCCGGCTCACACGAATTCCACGTCTTAGCAGACTCCGGCGAAGACGATATCGTGTTCTCTAACGCGTCAGACTACGCCGCCAACATAGAGAAAGCCGAGGCATTGCCCGCGCCAGTTGGAAGCCAAGCCGCTCGTTCCGAGCCTAGCGAAGAGCTGCGCCTGGTCGAGACGCCAGATGCTAAAACGATCGCAGCCTTAGTTGAGCAGTTTGATCTGCCCATTGAGAAAACGATTAAAACGCTAATGGTGCAAGCAGCCGAGGGTGGGCTGATCGCGCTGCTGATACGCGGTGATCACACGTTAAACGAAGTTAAAGCCGAAAATCTTCCCCAGGTAGCTGCCCCGCTCACCATGGCTACAGAAGAAAAGATTCGCGCGCTTGTTGGGGCTGGCCCAGGCTCACTTGGCCCCGTAGGCCTTGAGATGCCGATCATTATTGATCGAAGCGTCGCCCTTATGAGCGACTTTGGCGCAGGCGCCAACGTGGATGGCAAACACTACTTCGGCATTAACTGGGAACGCGATGTCGCCTTACCCGACGTTGCCGACCTGCGCAACGTGGTCGAAGGAGACCCCTCCCCAGACGGCCAAGGCACGCTGTCTATCAAGCGCGGCATTGAAGTAGGCCACGTTTTCCAGCTGGGGCAAAAATACTCACAGGCTATGAACGCCCACGTACTGGGCGACAATGGTAAAACCAGCCACCCGTGGATGGGTTGCTACGGCATCGGCGTAACGCGCGTGGTCGCGGCGGCCATTGAGCAAAATCACGACGAATCCGGCATTATCTGGCCCAACGCGCTTGCACCGTTCCACGTCGCGTTGGTGCCGATGAATGCACACAAATCTCAGCGTGTGCGCGAAGAGTCTGAACGGCTATACCAAGCACTGAGCGCAGCGGGTTTAGACGTATTGCTGGATGACCGCGACACTCGCCCAGGGGTTAAATTTGCCGACCTAGAACTGATGGGCGTTCCCCATCGCTTAGTGATTGGGGATCGTGGCTTAGACAACGGCGAACTGGAATATAAAGGCCGCCGAGACAGCGAAGCAACCATGGTGCCTGCAGACCAAATCATTGACTTTCTGCGTGAAAAAGCAAGCTAGAGCATAAGTGAAAGCCACTGCGCGGCTAACGGCGCGGTGGCTCTTCAATCAAACCCGCTGCTAAAAACTGCCCCAGCAGCTCGGCGATATCGTTGCGGACTTGCTCAAGCGAGACCGGCATAAAAAAGGCCACCAGCGTTTGGCTCAGCTCCTCCATAGTAAGCGCCTCATGTTGCAATAGCGCCCACACCGCCCGGCTCGTCACGTTCATTCTGTGAATGGCCCCACCCTCTTCGACGATCACAAATAGCTCATCGCCCAGCGGATATTCATACGCAGCTTGGCAAGCCTGCCAACAGCGCTGATCGTTTCGATCCAACGCAGCAACCTCAGTTGTAGGCAGGTCTTGTGACACTAGCGCATCGTTTGATGGCCGCGCATTCATGACTTTTCCTAGTTCACGGCCCACGAACTCGGCGGCTTGAAAAGCGTCCGAGTAACGCAATAGGAAACAAGGGATATGCTTCATCAAGGACCAAAACTTAGCGACGAGTACTTGATCTGAAAGCGTGTCAGCGAAATTCTGCTTTAACAGTTGCCAGAGCCCCTCGCCGTGCTGAAGCGCGGTTAGCTGCGGGGAACTAACACTATCATCACGATCAATCAGTATAATCGCGCCAACCGGGCACTTTTCGCCATGGCCGGCTAACAGCGTTTCATCCAGTGCGACATAGCCATAGCGGTCATCGCTTGGCCCCTGATGATTATTGATAAAGTGCCGAAACTCTTCGTCCAAAGAAGCGGGAAGCGGCAAACGAAGCCTGGGCGCAACGCCCAGCGACAGGCCCTCACCTTCAGGTGTTAATGCCACCACATCATCGCCAAACACGCGATAACCGGCCGTCGCGAAAGCGGCCGTAAGCGTGCTCTTGCCTGCACGATGCGAGTCAGGAAAAATCACGAGCTGATCATTTACTTGCGCTGCCCCACAGTGCAGGCCAATGTAATCAGGATGGCGATGTAAAAATGCCCCGGCTAAATCAGCAATAACGCTGCATGCAGCGCTGACGGGCGTATCCAGCCACATACCTTTTGGCAGCGCTGGTGCCTGCTGCCAAAAGCCATCTTCTTGCTGCCAAACACAAATCTCCGGGGCCGCCGACTGAGGCGGACACTCACTTAACGGCCACCCTGGCATCGCCGCCTGTAGCACCGGAATAAGTGGCTGCGCCCCCACCAGTCGAAGATAAGGACCGATACCGGCTAACGCATAATCATTGGCAAGACAGTCTGCGGCTTTCATCACTCACCTCACCATAAATGCTTCAGTACACGACTAATACGCAGCTCGATCACACCGTCGCGTTCAAATCGTGAAAGCTCATCAGGACGTGACCTGTAGGCCCGCGACTCATAGCCACGGGATGATCCATGACGACGATTATCGTGCGAGTTGGCGTGGCGGTGTCGTGAATGGTTAGATCGAGAATGACGCGGCCTTGAATGGCTGGGTCTTGAGTAACTCGCTCTTGAGTAACTAGGCCGCGAACGATGGCCATGGGCCTGCGCTTGATCCATCGAAAGCAGCGTAGGCGCTACGTAAAGAGCCGCCGCACCTAAGCCTAAACTGGCTAGCACCTGACGGCGGGAACGACGCTGCTTTAATAAGGTAGGCTCTTCGATTTGGCTCATCTCTTTTCTCCGCAGTTATCGAACACTGTTTGATTTCTGCATTAACTTTAACCAACGCGTCGCCAGAGTGCCACTCAGCCAAGCCTTTTCCCTATTGTTTGCTCATTGTTACAAATGCTGGCTTATCATTAAGCTAGGTAAAACTTATAGCACCTTTCGATCTTCGACTTTATTATGCTCGGTGCCAGGCGCAAGCGGATGCCCTTTAGCTAGCTCAGCGCGCGTTGCTTCACGCACTTCAAGAATATTGACCTGATAGTTAAGCGTGCGCCCCGCCAGAGGATGATTAGTATCGATAGTGACTCGATCACCATTAATGGCTAATACGGTCACAATTTGTGGCCCCGCTTCACCTTCGGTTTGAAAGTTGGCACCGGGAACTAGTTCCGCGCCGCCAAACGAGCCTCGGCTGACGTCTCGAATCAATGCCTCATTGCGCACACCGTAGGCATCAGCGGGCAACAGCTGGATACTTAACTCAGCGCCAACCACTTTCCCCACTAGCGCGTTTTCTAGGCCAGGGACAATATTATCGTGACCGTGAAGGTACTCAAGCGGCTTATTGCGCGCGTTGGAATCATCCAATATTCGCTGACTGCCATCGCTGAGAACATCTCTAAGGACATAGTGCAACGTCACAACCTGATGCGCCTTAATCGACATTGAAAACTCCTCTCCGGTAAGCTGTCGGCTTTATGATGAATGACAGCCCCAGTTTATCACTTGGTCGTTGCCAACGTCTTTCCAGGAGTAGCGTTTAATGCCCAGCCTTTTTCCCCAGCGCAGTTGGCTTGCAGCGCTGGCTATTTATTGTCGTGCGTCCGTTATTACCATGCTTTTTTTGGGGTTTTCAGCAGGCCTGCCTTTTCTATTAGTGTTCTCAACGCTTTCAGCCTGGCTGCGCAGCGACGGCGTTGAAGTGGCGGCCATAGGCTTTTTTGCCTGGATAGGCATGCTCTACTCGATAAAATTTTTTTGGGCGCCGGTGGTCGATCGGCTGGCATTGCCGCTACTCACTCGCGCATTCGGCCAACGGCGCGGCTGGATTCTCTTGGCACAAAGTTTAATTGCAGCGGGCTTAATTGGGCTGGCGGGTCTAAGCCCAATTGGCAACTTGGGCTGGGTAGCTGTTTTTGCGCTGCTGGTCGCCTTTGGCTCCGCCACGCAAGATATTGCCATCGATGCCTATCGCATTGAGTCTGCCGAGGACGATGTCCAGGCAGCCATGGCATCCACCTATATTGTTGGCTATCGCGGCGGGCTACTTGCCGCCGGTGCTGGGGCGCTCTACATTGCCGCATCAGCTTCATGGAGCATGGCCTATCTAACCATGGCAGCGCTAATGAGCATTGGCGTACTCACCGTATTACTGCGCCCGGAGCCAAAACGAACAGCGCTCTCCATTCAGTTAATTCATGAGCCTAAAGTACGGGCATTTATTCGTTCAAGCCGCGGAAAACCCAAGGTTCTACGCCGTCTTGGTGCCTGGAGCATTGGCGCATTGGTATGCCCGTTCACTGATTTTTTTAGACGCTACGGGGTGAAGGCACTGTGGATTTTAGTCTTTATTGCAGTGTTTAGAATCAGCGATTTGGCCATGGCTTCGATGGCTAACCCACTCTATATAGATTTAGGGTTTTCACTGGCCACCATTGCCAATGTTACCAACATATTTGGCATTGGAATGAGTATCGCCGGCGGGGTTTTAGGTGGCCTGCTGGTAGCGCGCTATGGCATCGGCCCATTGCTTATTATCGGCGCAGGGTTAGTAATGGTCACCAACTTGCTGTTTGTCGTGCTTGCAATCGTAGGTAATCAGTTGCCCATGCTGGTGGTTACGATCATTGGCGATAACCTTGCCAACGGGCTAGCTAGCGCCGTGTTTATTGCTTTTCTCTCAAGCCTTACGTCGAGGGCCTACACCGCAACACAGTACGCGCTGTTCTCGTCGCTAATGACACTACCCGGTAAATTCTTAAGTGGTTTTGGCGGGCTGGTCGTCACGGCGCAGGGGTATCCGAGCTTTTTTGTGATCGCGACCCTGCTGGGAATACCCGCTATCGTCTTAGCCATTTGGATCAGCCGAGATAAACAACTGGTGCCCAGCCCTAAACCATACGCTCATTAAACCCAATGATATCTAACCAGAAGACCTTCACTAGCCTAATGAGCGCAAGTTATGCGAAGCGCCTAGCGGTGGGCTTCTAACCAGTCCAACGCCCCAGAGGTAGTACGCCACTGATCGCGCATCAAGGTACGGTACTGCCATGCTTCCGCGCGAGAGCCGGGGTCAACCTGGCCATCCGCATGGGGCATAGAGGGGCGCGGGCTTTCAGCGCAAATAAGCTCTAAGGCATGGCGATTATGGCCAACCACATCGCTAAGCGCAGTCTCTGCCGCTTCAAGATGTTGTAACCGATAGAGGGCGAGGGTTTTACCCATTAACAGCCCCAGCACTAACGAGCCGTCATCATCATTCTCTTCGGCTAAGGCCAGCGCTTCTTCGTTGCGATCATCACGCAGCAGTTGATCAAGCACCAACTCACGCAGCCCAAGGCTATCTTCTTGATCGATAAGCAGCAGCTCTTCTGCTAGTTCGCGAGAGTGCTGGCGCGCCCCACGTTCCATGCCAACCACCAACGCTAGCCCGGTGCGCAGCAACAGCGCATTATTCGCATCATCCCAGCACAGATTACCGTCACCCGCGGCACGGGCCTGCTCAAGCCAGCGTGAAAGGCGCAGTGCCAACGGCTCTAGCAGGGTTGGCGCCATCCAGGGCAGGCTACCAAATCGGCTGGTCAATGCCAGGGTCAGGTCCTGCACCACTTGCGGCGCGTCCAGCCATTCCGGGTGTGCACATAGCGCCGACATCCACTCAACCGCATTACCCCAGGGGTCATCGCGAAAGCCTAGTGCTACATCTTCATCCACCAGCACTTGAAACTGCTCATGCCAAGCGGCAAACAGCGTCGACTCTCGGGCACTTGAGTGGTAAAGCAATCGCCCGCTTTCCGAGTCCGTTTGAATATCGATTTTGGGAGCGGTGGGCAGTGCGGCAAGCAACGCCTGCAGCGCGACCAGCGGCGTGGCCAAATCTTCTTCTGCGCTCAGGAGCTGGTCAGCGAGCGTCGCGCCGGGGTTTTCCGCCAGTGCGGCTAAAAACTCCAGCTGATCTTCATCTAGCTCGCCTTGACGAACTAACCGCCGGTACCAGAAATTAGCCCGTTCCTTAGCTTCCTGTTCATGCCCCTCATGAAGCAGCAGCATGGCCTCAATGTAAGCCAGCGTGGGCGAATCAGGCAGCGCCTGCTGAGCTTTGACAAAAGCGCCACGAGCGCTGTCCAAATCGTCGTTATCAAGATGCATTAAGCACAAACGTTCAAGCGCCACGCCGCGTAAAAATAACGGCCCGCGCTCCATCACTTCATCGAGCAAATCGGCACGTTTGCGGGTAAAGCCGCGCTCTTGATAAATATCCAACAGGATTTCGAAGGCAGGCTCAGCCTGCTCGGGTAGACGTGACCAATCGCTACCGTCAAAGAGCGATTCAAGGATTTGCATTGCGCGGCCGGTCTGGCCACTTTCCGCAGCGATGAGGCCAGCTTCCAACAGCGCCTGAGCGGGCGCCTGCTGGCTATCCAGCGCGGCTTTCAAGGTAGCGCCTTTCCATTCGCGCAGCGACAGCATCCACATCATCTGCTCGGGAATGTCAGTAGGAAACTCAACCTGATAGCAGCACTGCTTAAATTTGCGACCGGAATCACACCAGCACAGCTCGTTGCGCCCAGGCGTGGCAAGCGGCTCGCTGCCAAAATCCAGCCGTTCTAACGGCGCCTGCGACCACAGCACCGGGGCCAGCGCCTGTGCCATAGCTACGTCGCCGTTAAAGGCGTCCGCGCCTTTGGCGCGCACCCAGGTCATGAAGTCCGGATAATGTTCTTGCTGCCTGATTGCCGAGAGTGCCCCGGAGGCAAATCCCAGCAGCTGATCGACCCATACCGCTAGCATTGCCGTCTCCACTGCGTTAAACGATGTCTATAGATAACGATGTCTAAAATGAAAGCGACATAGTTTATCACGAAGGCCGACTTCGCCGCAGTGGCAATCGTTTTATCGTCAATAGGCCCGCGCGATTAGCGGTAACGTCCGCGCATGCATGTCCAGTCGAGCGCCCAGCCGCACCAAATTCCAGTAGTGGCCGTTTAGCGCACGAGAAAGTAAAAGCGTCTCCGCAGGCGGTTGCAAGCGGTCCATGGCAGCCCACACTTTTGGAGTAAGCTCACGCAGGCGACGATGGACTCGCACATCGCTGAAATCCTGCTCGCCCGGCGAAAACAGTGGCGCAATGCACTCTGCAGACTCGCGGTACAGCGCTAACGGCGCCCCCTGCCCTTGGCGCCCGCCCATTTTCATTAATGCCTCATCCATCCCCATGGGGTCATGTTTGAGCGTGGCATCCAGCAGCCACATCATCGCCTTTATCTGCGCCTCAGGCACCGCGATGACCGCGCCTAAGTCATAAATCACCAGCCTGCCCTGGGCATCCACAGCAAAGTTGCCCGCGTGAGGGTCAGCGTGCAGCTCACCGAACGTAAATAGCTCTTGGGTAATCCAATCCGCCAACGTTTGAGCAACGCCCTGGCGCGTTGCGTCATCCGCCTCCGACAATTCACGCAGCGGCGTGCCATCAACAAAACGCATTGCCAATACGTGCTGGCCGGAGAGCGCTGGGAGTGGCTCGGGAATCATCAGGCGCGGGTCACCCTTATAGCGCTCACCGTAGCGAGCCAGCGCTTCAGCCTCGGCGTTGTAATCCAGCTCCTTGCGCAGGCTTTCGGCCAGCTCTTCAAATAGCGCATCCAAACGAGCCTGAGGGACTTTGAACCAGCGGCCCAGGCGCATGATGCGCCGCACCTGAATCAAATCACTTTCAAGCACCTCGGCAAGGCCAGGATATTGCACCTTGAGTACGATCGTCTCACCCTCGTGAGTGGTTGCGCGATGCACCTGCCCCATAGAGGCACTGGCGAAGGGGCGTTCCTCAATCTCACTGAAGTAGTGATCAATATCGCCATACTGAAGCACCAGCGCTTCACGAATGCGCGGCCAGGGCATTGGCTCGGCTTGACGCTGCAGGCGGGCAAGCTCTTCAGCTAGGTCTGGGGGCAGCAGGTCATCCCACTGAGACATGACCTGGGCGAGCTTCATGGCCGGCCCTTTTAACTCTGATAACCCCTCAAACAGCGCCTCGCCAAGGGCACGCCAATCCGCCTGCCCACCTAACCGCGTTTTTAACAGTGCGCCGCCGGTGCGTGCGCCCAAGCCCATCAAACGCTTCGTTCTGCCGTGTTCACGCATTCGCAGTTGCTCCCTTAACTTATCGCGCCACATCACGCATACACGTTGTACCGCATTACTTATTTAAAATAACTATACAAACAATATACAACCAGACAAAAATAGAAATATCTGGCATCACTATAGGTCCTGCATTGACACATCGCTCTAACTCGATCCGCCCGTCTGCTACCATGGGTACCATCATAGGATACGATGAAGGCTTCGCCGCTATGCGCCTGATAATTGCCGAAAAACCTAGCCTGGCCCAAGCCATTGCAGA
This sequence comes from Halomonas sp., assembly GCF_052095695.1. GTDB lineage: Bacteria > Pseudomonadota > Gammaproteobacteria > Pseudomonadales > Halomonadaceae > Vreelandella. The sequence goes on along the minus strand of NZ_JBQDLQ010000054.1, from coordinate 952 downwards.
AGCGCTACCCGGCTATAGCAAGCGTGAAGATGGCGCAATAGAGTGTGGTGATACCAAGGTCACTTGGTGCCTAGGGCATTTATTAGAGCAGGCTCCACCTGAAGCCTATGATGCGGCAGATAAACACTGGCGTTTAGACCGTTTACCGATTGTGCCCCAGCAATGGAAGCTGATGCCACGCCCCAAAGCGCGCGGGCAGTTGGCCGTTATTCGAAAGCTGATTAAGCAAGCAACAGACGTGGTGCATGCCGGCGATCCTGACCGAGAAGGCCAGCTCTTAGTGCAGGAAGTCATTGAGTACATGAAGTATCGCGGTCCTGTTCAGCGGCTGCTAATCAGTGATCTTAACAAGCCGGCGGTAAGTCGTGCGCTAGCTAAACTACACCCCAATATGGATTATCAACCGCTGTTTGAAGCGGCTCAGGCACGCTCTCGCGCTGACTGGCTATATGGCATTAACCTGACTCGCGCTTGGACGCTCACGGGCCGACAAGCGGGGCACGATGGCGTGCTTTCCGTGGGCCGGGTGCAAACTCCGGTGCTAGGCCTCATCGTGCATCGAGACAACGCAATTCGGGATTTCGTACCCCATCCGTTTTACCCTCTGTGGGTAGATCTGAAGGTTGCTCAAGGCCAGCTACGCGCCTGGTGGGCTCCTAAAGAGCACGAACCGTTAGATGATCAGGGCCGCTTAGTTGATCGTGCGCCTGCCGACGCTCTTGCGGCTCAGCTACCGGGGGCGTCTGGCCAACTGACCCAGCTCGATCAGCAAGAAAAACGCCAGGCACCGCCGCTGCCTTACTCACTTTCCGCTCTGCAGGTGGATGCTGCTCGACGCTATGGGCTTTCCGCACAGATGGTGCTGGATATTTGCCAGCGCCTTTATGAGCGCCACAAACTGATCACCTATCCGCGCTCCGACTGCCGCTATCTGCCCGAGGAGCACTTCGCC
>NZ_JBQDLQ010000053.1:0-25037 GCF_052095695.1 Halomonas sp. | reverse complement strand
AATGATTGAAACCAGAGGGAAAGGAGAACCCCATGGCGAAAATAGAAAAATCCCCTGACGAGTGGCAACAGCAGCTAACCCCGGAGCAGTACCGGGTAGCGCGTGAGAAAGGTACCGAGCGACCTTTCACCGGCGACTATCAGGTGGTGGATGCCCAGGGCATTTATCACTGCGTGTGCTGCAACGCACCGCTGTTTGAGAACGAGCATAAATTTGACGCCGGGTGCGGCTGGCCTAGCTTTGATCGGCCGCTGGGTACCCGCTGTGTGGAAGAGCATCAAGATGGCACCCATGGCATGCAGCGCACGGAGGTCGTTTGTTCACACTGCGATGCCCACCTGGGCCACGTTTTTCCAGACGGACCGCCAGAGACGACCGGTTTACGCTACTGCATTAACTCAGTGTCGCTGGAATTTCACCCCGACGAGTAATCGCGGCTAAAAGGAAACCCAGCAAGGCGGGCGCCATCTGCTAGAATGGCAGCCCGCTTTTTTTGTGCTTGTAGGAGAAACTCATGCTCGGCTGGTTCCCCGGACATATGAACAAGGCCCGCCGCCAGATCAAAGAGGTGCTGCCTGAAATCGACGTCGTCATTGAGGTACTTGATGCACGTCTGCCCTACTCCAGCGCCAACCCGATGCTGGCCGAGCTGACGCGCCATAAGCCGGTGCTGAAAATTCTTTCCCGCGCCGACCTTGCCGACCCAGAGAAGACCGCCGAATGGGTCGCTTTTTTCGATGCTCAAGAGAACATGCGCGCCTTCGCGGTCACCACCACGAACACCCGTGAGCTAAAGCAAATCCCCAAACTTTGCCATGAGTTGGCCGGTGCGGTACGCGCCGACCGTGATGTTCGCGTGATGGTAATGGGCATTCCCAACGTGGGTAAATCCACGCTGATTAACGGCCTGGCCGGGCGTAAAATTGCTAAAACGGGCAACGAACCTGCCGTGACTAAGCGCCAGCAAAAGGTGCGCATTGATGGGCGTGTAGCGCTTACCGACACGCCGGGAGTGCTGTGGCCCAAAATAGAAGATCAGGCCAGCGCTTATCGCCTCGCGGCCACTGGCGCTATCCGTGATACGGCCATTGAGTACATTGATGTAGGAATTGTTACTAGTGCAGAGCTTGCCAAACGCTATCCTGAGGCGCTGACGGCGCGCTATAAGCTCAAAGAGCTGCCGCCTTACGCCGCGCCGGACATTCCCCACGACATTGATGCCGACGGCCCGAAAAAGCCGGACTTTCTTGCTATTGCAGGCTTCGATGGTCATGCCATTTTAAAAGACATCGCCGCACGGCGCGGCGGGCTGCGAGCCGGTGGCGCTGTCGACCTGCACCGCGGCGCGGAAGTTCTGCTCCACGAACTGCGCGACGGTAAGCTAGGACGAATGACGCTAGAGACGCCTGCAGATATTCCACCGCCATCGATGCAAAACGACGAAGACAATCAAGTGCTTTCCGACGCATAATGACCAATAGCCCCATCGCTAACGTCGGCTTGCGGGCACTGATTCAACTTATGCTTTTAGATACGCATGCTTTTGGACACTTTTGGGCCTCTAGCCACTTTTGGACAGACATCTCATGACTACTCCGCAGTCGCATGAAACACAACCGCTGAAAAAGTCACATAAGCTGCATAATGTCTGCTATGACATTCGCGGCCCGGTACTCGACCACGCCAAACGCCTGGAGGAAGAAGGCCATCGAATACTTAAGCTGAACATCGGAAACCCTGCGCCTTTTGGCTTTGAAGCACCGGAAGAAATTCTTCAGGATGTGATGAGCAACCTGCCTACGGCACAGGGCTACTGCGACTCCAAAGGGCTTTACTCCGCACGCAAAGCGATTATGCAGGAATGCCAACGCAAGCAGATTCCCGGAGTGGGCATCGAGGACATATTCATCGGCAACGGCGTCTCTGAGCTGATTGTGATGGCGATGCAGGCGCTGCTTAATGACGGCGACGAAGTATTAATTCCCGCGCCGGACTACCCGCTTTGGACCGCTGCCGCACACCTTTCAGGCGGCCACGCGATACATTACCTGTGCGATGAACAGGCAGGCTGGACGCCCGACATGGCGGATATTCGCTCCAAGATTACCAGCCACACCCGCGCCATTGTGCTGATTAATCCCAACAACCCTACCGGTGCGGTATATCCGCCGGAGGTGGTTAAAGACGTGTTGGCGATAGCCAAAGAGCACAACCTGGTGGTGTTCTCCGACGAGATCTACGACAAAATTCTATATGACGGCGTAGAGCATACCGCCACCGGCGCGCTGGCCGACGATGATCAACTGGTCATTACCATGAATGGGCTATCGAAAAGCTACCGCTGCGCAGGCTTTCGCTCGGGGTGGATGACTATCTCTGGCACTCTGGCTAAATTAAACGCCAAAGATTATATTCAGGGGCTCAATATGCTGGCCTCCATGCGGCTATGTGCCAACGTGCCCGCACAGCATGCGATTCAAACTGCACTCGGGGGCTATCAGTCAATTAATGATTTAATCCTGCCTGGCGGGCGGCTGCTGGCGCAGCGGGACATTACTGTCGAGAAGCTAAATGCCATCCCCGGCGTCTCCTGCGTGACGCCAAAAGGCGCGCTCTACGCGTTTCCGCGGCTCGACCCTAAGGTATTCAATATCAAAGATGATCAGCAGTTAGTACTCGATCTACTGCTGCAGGAAAAAATATTGCTGGTGCAAGGCACGGCCTTTAACTGGCCCGAGCCTGATCATGTGCGCATTGTGACACTGCCCTGGGCAGACCAGCTAGGCGATGCTTTGGATCGTTTTGCCAACTTCTTGTCGCGCTACCGGCAGTAGCTCCAAAAAATAGTGCTGGCCACTAAAAAACAATCGACACGACCATGACTTGAAACTGCCATGAACAATACGTATCTAAGCTATTAATCTAGCGATGCTTCGATGAACCTTAAGGGAGAACCTGCACCATGATGCGAATTCTGCTGTTTCTAGGCACCAACATAGCGGTGTTGTTGGTCGCCAGCATTACCCTGCGCCTACTAGGCGTTGAAGGCTATCTACGTGGTCAAGGCATCAACTTTACCAGTCTGCTGATTTTCTGCTTCATATTCGGCATGGCGGGCTCCATCATCTCGCTATTCATTTCCAAATGGATGGCTAAGCGCAGCACGGGCACGGTGATTATTGAAACGCCCTCCAATACCACCGAACAGTGGTTGCTGGACACCGTCGCGGAGCTTTCCCGCGAGGCCGGTATCAAAACGCCCGAAGTGGGCATATTCCCGGCCCAACAGTCCAACGCCTTTGCAACTGGCTGGAATAAAAACGATGCGCTCGTCGCGGTATCGGCGGGCTTAATGAATCGCATGCGCCCTGAAGAAGTCCGCGCGGTTTTGGCCCATGAAATTGGCCACGTAGCCAACGGCGACATGGTCACGTTGGCGCTGATTCAAGGCGTAGTGAATACCTTCGTCATGTTCTTTGCCCGCGTGGTAGCGCACCTAGTCGATAACTTCCTGAAAAGCCGCAGCGGTGGTGAAGGCGGTTTAGGCTTTATGGGCTACTTTGCTGTAGTAATTGTGGCAGAAATCGTCTTTGGTATTTTGGCCTCCGCCATCGTTGCCTGGTTCTCGCGTTATCGTGAATATCGCGCCGATGAAGCCGGTGCGCGCTTGGCAGGCACTAATGCAATGGTCAGCGCCCTTGCGCGTTTGAAAACCGAAACCGAAATGCCCGATCAAATGCCGGATACGCTGCGCGCCATGGCCATCACCAAGGGCCAAACGCGCTCACTACTTGAGAAGATGTTTGCCAGCCACCCGCCGTTAGATGAGCGCATTCGCGCATTGAAAGAAGCCGCCTATCGTCAGTAAGTATTGGCACTAGCTCTACACGTTTAAGGCCCGCAGATGCGGGCCTTATTGTTTCAATTTTTGTTGTTTCAACTACCGTTGCTTCCATCCTACTCTACACCCTCAGCGTTACTCCGAATCCCGCCCCACTCAGTATGCTTTCTAGCGCTACCGCCTCCCCTGACAGTTGCACATTGAGCGTAGCGAATTCACGACGCAACGGATAGTTAGCACGACAATCATCAAAACCTTTTGGCACCCCCTGGTGCAGCGCTTGGCGCTGAAGCGCATCGTGATCGCGGCGCACGTCATAAACAGCTCGCATGCATAGCCGCAGCGTGTCTTCTGGCGCCAGCGCATGCTTTATATGCAGCGATGCAAGCGCAGGTGGCGGGCAGATAGCGGCAAACGAGGGTCCGCTAGGCTTTTCGCAGTGACTAGCTAGCGCCTGCTGAATCATCCAGGTGCCCCGTAGCTTGCCATCCAGGCTATGCCCGGCAATATGCGGTGTTGCCAGTGAAACCAAGTCACGCAAGCCAGCGTCGATTGCCGGCTCGTCTTCCCATACATCGAGCACCGCGCGGATATCACCCTGACTGGCTATACGGCTACGCAGTGCCAAGCCATCCACACAGTCACCCCGCCCGGCATTAAGCAACACGCTGCCCGGTGCGAGTTCATCGATACGCTGGGCATTGAGCAGATGATAGCTGGCATGAGGGCCGTCACGAGTCAGCGGCGTATGCAGGCAAATCACGTCACAGCGCTCGATAACAGCATCTAACGAGTGAAACCCTTGTGCACCCTCAGCCTCTACCCTGGGCGGGTCACAGGCAAGCGTTGCCACGCCCATGGCCGTTAACCGTGCTTGCAGCCGACGACCCACATTACCCACCCCCACAATGCCGACGCTGCGTTCGCTAAGTACCCAGCCATCACGTTCTGCCAGCGTCAGCAGGCTGCTTAATACGTAGTCGACCACCGCTTCGGCATTGCAGCCTGGGGCACTGGCAAAAGCGATATCGCGCTTAGCGAGCGCCGCATGATCAATATGATCGGTGCCGATCGTGCAGGTACCGATAAAGCGTACCGGGCTGTTGGCGAGCAGCGCCTCGTTAACCTGCGTAATAGAACGCACAATCAGCACATCGGCATCGTGCAGATGAGCGGCCGTTATTTCTCGGCCAGGCATGCGGTTGATGGCACCAAACGAGCCAAAGCAGGCATCAGCAGCGGGGATATTGGCATCGATTATAAGTTTCATAGGCGTTTGGGTATCCGGGCTTTACAATACGCCCGCGAAAGTTTGCTGTGCAGGCGTGTTTAAAGGGCATTTAAGGAGAGTATTGTGATCGTACGCTGGGAAACCAACCATGACTATGTGTTGGTTCATATTCACCAGGATATGTTTGGTGATTGGATTTTCAGTCGCGCCTGGGGCCAAATCGGCACTCAGTTTGGCGGCCTAAAACATCAGCTAGCCGATACCTTAGACCAAGCCCAGATGTGGCTTGAGGACGAGGCCACGATCCAATCCTCACGGGGATTCCGCAAGATACTGGAAGTGGCCGACCATACGCCTGAAGGCCAGGAAGCCATGCGTCAGCTCTCACTACTGGATTTGATTTAAGCAGCTCACTCGCTAGCCTAAAAAGCGCCGCCCGCTACGCTCATGAACACCGGTAGGTGCCCCGGCATCTGGCGGCGTGGCAAACGCCGCCAGCGCCGTTTCATTCAACCAGCCGCGTTCGCGTAGCCAAGCGCTCAAGCGCGCTAATTCAAAGCCACGCTCCAGTTCCTCCCCTTGACTATCCACCAGCACCGGTATGCGCGTACCATAGCGCTCGACCAGCTCAGCATCATCAATAATCTCAATATGATGCAGCCACACGCTTTGATTCGCCAGCGTGGCTACCAATGCCTCTAGCTGAGTGCATAGATGGCAGCCCTGGGTTGTATAAAGCGATAGCCGGATCATTCCAATGCTCTCCTCTGGCAGGCTTAGTGAGCCGCTGGATGACGGAGTAGAAACACATGGTGCAAATTAGTACGCCGCTGGAAGTCAGGGTCAAAGCTGCGCCCGGTGATGTCTTCTACCGCGTAACGTTCGCTGAGGGTCTCATCCAACTTAAATCGCCGCTGGTTATTAGAAAACACTAGCGTGCCGCCGGGTGCTAATCGCGCCATAGCGAGATCCACAAGACGCGGATGGTCACGCTGCACATCTAGCGTGTCGCGCATTTTCTTAGAGTTAGAAAACGTCGGCGGATCCATGAAGATCAGATCAAAATCAGTACTCGCGGTTTCTAACCAGTGGAAACAGTCATCGCGCACGACCCGGTGTAGGCGCGTATCAAGCTTATTCAGCGCGAAGTTGTCTTTAGCCCATTCAAGATAGGTGTTAGACATATCCACACTGACGCTGTCACTAGCACCGCCTAATGCCGCTTGCACCGTTGCCGTAGCGGTATAACAGAACAAGTTTAAGAAGCGCTTGCCGCTGGCCATCTCACCCAGCATACGGCGCACAGGGCGATGATCTAGAAATAACCCGGTGTCGAGATAGTCACGCAGGTTCACCCATAGACGCGCGCCACCTTCCTCCACTTCAAAACGCTCACCGCTCGCGCCACGTTTTTGATACTGGGCGCTGCCAGCCTGCCGCTCACGGCGTTTAATATATATTTTACTGGCGTCAACGTTCAGCGCCTCTGGCATTACTTCCAAGGCATCGTATAGGCGTTTTTGCGCCTGAGCAGGATTGATTGAGCTGGGCGCTGCATATTCCTGCACATGCACGCGGTCACCGTAACGATCCACTGCCAGAGCATACTCGGGCATATCGGCGTCGTATACGCGGTAGCTCGTTTCGCCGCTCTGTTTCAGCCACTTCTTCAGGCGCTTTTGATTTTTGATCAGGCGATTGGCAAACATCTGCGCATTGTCTTGAGCTTTTGGCGCAGGTGAATCATTGGGAACCGCTTGCGTATCAAAGCCAGTCGAGGCTTCACTCGCGGTCTCACGACGTTCTGCGCCAGCCGCTGACGCTACCTCACCATTACCCATGGGAGCCGCGCTCTCGGCATCAGCGCCATGCGCCGGACCACCAACATCCATCAGCAGCAGCTTGGCATCCAGGGCACCGTTTTTGAGCGCATACTGTTTGTGCGCCCGCATTCCTAGCCGATGGCCCAAATCAGGACTGCCGGTAAAGACTGCCAGCGTCCAACCAGGGAACAGCGCTTTGGCTTTCTCGCCCAGCTGCGCGTATAGGCGCACCAGCTCGGGCAGCTCACCCAGACGCTCGCCATAAGGCGGATTAGTAATCAGCAGGCCGCTTTGCGTGGTCAGCGTCTCGGGCCGGGTAAGCTGGGTAAGACTCTGCCCATGCAGCGTCATTAACGCGGGGATACCGGCCCGCATAGCGTTGGCTTTCGCAGCCGTTAGTGCCGCCGGGCTCTGATCAAAACCTAGCAGCTGGACTTTGCAACGTTTACGGCCAATCGATGCACGCGCTTCGGCTTCACGCTTTTGCTCACGCCATATGGAATCATCGTGACCCGCCCAGCCGTGAAAACCAAACCGCTCGCGATTAAGGTTAGGCGCTTGATCGGCGGCCATCATAGCGGCCTCAATCAGCAGCGTTCCCGCGCCACATAGTGGGTCAATCAGCGGCTCACCGGCTTTAAGGCGCTCAGGCCACCCTGCACGCACCAACAATGCGGCGGCTAAATTTTCTTTCAGCGGTGCATGCCCAACGTCGCGTCGATAGCCACGGCGGTGCAAACTTTCACCTGAAAGATCGAGGCCAATGGTCAAGTTCATCCGGTGCAGGTGAGCATAAATACGTAAATGCGGCGTTTTGATATCGACGTTAGGGCGCTCCTGCCCTGCCAGCTGCAGCGCATCGACCACGCCGTCTTTGACCGTTTGTGCACCAAAGCGGGTATGCCGTATATGTTCGCTGCGGCCATGAAAATCCACCGCCAGCGTGTTTCCAGGCGCCAAGTGGTTTGTCCAGGCTATGCGTGCAACCACATCGCGCACCTGCTCGGCGGTATCGATCATCGACTCGCGCACCAGCGTTAAAATGACGCGGTTGGCTAATCTCGACCATAGGCATACGCGATAGGCAATCGCTTGGCTGGCAGTGAAGTAAACCCCGGCCACCGTTGTTTTACCCGGCGTGGCGCCCAGTGCCATGAGTTCATCGTGCAGCAGGCCTTCAATGCTTTTCGGGCAGGTGGCTAGCAGACTTAAGGGGGCGTTTTGACTCGGCTCAGTCATGATATTGGTCATGATAATAGCTGCGCGGAAAGGCGCGATATTCCTATATATAGCAAATGAGTTTACGTTTTGTGACAATTTATAGTCGACAGATGACCCCATCATGGTCTAACAATAAGAGAGTAGCTACTGAAAAACGCATGCGTTACCTGTCAGGATCTCTTAAGAAGGTAGTTTGAAAGAGGCCTATGATGGATAAGAGTTCGCCGCTCGACCCGTTCAGCTCGTGAGGGCTAGACAGTTGAGTTGATGCGGCAGCTCGCTCTTGAAGCAAGCTCTCGGAATAGCAGATGCTGCCGGGCATATTTTATGGATAACTTCGGTAACATCCTATTTCTTCTTAAAGGCTTTCGTGAAAAGAGGTTAGCCAATGAAACGACAAAAGCGTGATCGCTTCCAGCGGGCATATGTCCACGGCTATAAAGCAGGTGTATCGGGTCGCTCTCGGGATGATTGTCCCAGTCAAGATATCAATTTACGCGAACACTGGATGAGCGGTTGGCGTGAAGGTCGCGGCGACCAGTGGGACGGGATGACCGGCGTTTCCGGCATCCACAAAAATCCTCTGGTCATGACCTAGCGTTTTATATTTTCTAACGTTTAAACGAAATGTTTTTAATAAGCCCACCCTATTCAGTGGGCTTTTTTAGTGCCTGACGTCTTCAATGCCTTGGCACACTCGCTCACGAGCCTGGGGCCTTGATAAATCAAGCCTGAATAAAGCTGCACTAAATCCGCACCAGCGGCAATTTTTGCCTCAGCGGCGGCAGCACTGTCGATCCCCCCGACGCCTATAATGGGCAGCGTTGGCAAGTGCTCACGCAGCTGTCGAATCACACGATTAGACACCTCAAAAACCGGCCGCCCTGACAGCCCGCCGGCCTCCTCGGCCTGAGGATCGCCCTGCACTGCCTTGCGGGAAACAGTGGTGTTGGTAGCGATGACGCCATCCAATGCATTGCGCTCAATGCTTCCCGCCATTAGCGCGACTTCTTCTTCGCTCATGTCCGGAGCTATTTTGATCAGCAGAGGTACGTGGCGACCCGCTTGCGTATTTAGCGCTGTAGCGCGCGCGCGAATGGGGCCCAACAGTGCATCTAGCTGTTCGCCAAACTGTAGGCTGCGCAGGCCAGGCGTATTCGGCGAAGAGACATTAACGGCAATGTAATCAGCACAAGGATGCACTGCAGCTAGACACAGCAGGTAATCGTCCAGCGCGTGCTCTACCGCGGTGGTTAGGTTTTTACCAATATTTATGCCCACAATGCCACCATAGTGGCGTTTTTTAACCTGCTGAATCAGATGCTCCACCCCTTTGTTATTAAAACCAAAGCGGTTGATGATCGCGTCATGCTGTGCCAAGCGAAATAGCCGTGGCTTGGGATTGCCTGGCTGTGGCTGTGGAGTGACCGTCCCGGCCTCTACAAATCCAAACCCCAGCGCCCCCAGTGCATCAAGATGGTCTGCGTTCTTGTCCAGCCCGGCGGCCAAGCCAACCCGGTTAGCAAACCGTAGCCCCATCAACTCGACAGGATCATTGACCGGCTGACCAAATAATCGCGCTACGCCACCGATACGATGCAGTGACTCGAGCGCGCTTAGCGCCATCCCGTGGGAGGTTTCTGGGTCGATGCGAAAGAACAGCGAGCGGGCAAGCGCGTACATGGCAAGTCTCTTGAAGCGAATCGAAAACGGCCGCCAGTATAACGCAATAAAGCGCGCCCTGGTGGAGAACCAGGGCGCGCTTTAACCTGCCAAAAACACATTACCAAAAATAAAAGCTACGATTTTAGGCTTCGTTATCGCTCTCGGCCAAATCCACCAGTTCGCGCACCGCCACGGCAAAGAGCGCAAAGCCACCTTCATTCCCGCTGCGCACTTCTTCGATAAGACGACACCAGCGGCGATGTAGATCAGCGTGCTGATCCAACCACTGTGCCACTAGCTCCTCGATATCGCGGCTACCCGCATCCAGCTTGAGCACGCTGGTGGTAAGCGCAAGCTGTTGACGCTCTATGTCATCACGGAAGGTTTCCCGTGCCTGCGCCTGCCAGGCGTCGCGCACTTCCAGCTGGTTCACCTGCTGAATCATCCAAGGCAGTTCTAATCGGCTTCCAACCTCGTAAAGCACCTCGGCCACTCGCTGGGGTTTTTCATTGGTTACCCGAGCGGCTTGGATAATGCCTAGGCCTGCGTACAAGCTCGATGACGCCGCAACGGTAGAAGCCAAGGTTTCAGGCACACCGGCGTCTATTAGCTCATCACGGCGCGCACTCCAACCACTAAGCTCTTCACCACTCAGCAGCTCGCCGATTCCTTCTTGCAGCTGCGCCAGGCGCGGAGCGAAATACTCAATAGTATCTTGAGTGGAAAGCCCCAAGTGCTGGCGTACGAACCACCGCGTAGCGCGGCGGATTAAGCGCATTAAATCGAGCATCATGGAATACTGGATGCGGTTAGGCACCTGATTATCCAAGGCCTCAATTTGCGCCCACAGCCCGGCCAAGTTGAAGCTATCGCGCGCTACCACGTAGGCGCGCGCAACATCGGCACGACCCGCCCCGGTTGAATCAATAAGGCGGCGCACAAACACGATGCCCATGTGGTCCACCAAGTCATTGGCAACCTGGGTTGCCACGATTTCACGCTTTAGACGGTGCTCGTACATTTCGTCTTTAAAACGCTCAACCAGCACCGCTGGGAACAGCCGCTCAAGATGGCGATGAATATAGCTGTCGTCGGGCACATCGGAAGTGATCAAATCGCCCTTCAACGTGCTCTTGGCATAAGAAATCAATACCGAGAGTTCCGGTAAGCGCATACCTTGCGCATTGCTGGCGCGCTCTTTTAACGCTTCATCGGTGGGTAGGAACTCAAGCTCGCGGTCAATCTGCCCCGCGGCCTCCAGCTCGCTGATAAAGCGGCGATAGGGCCCCAGTGATTGATTGGAAAGAATCGCCGATAGGTCTAGCGCCTGACTTTGGCGGTAGTTATCCAGGATGACCAGGTCGGCCACTTCGCCTGTCATTTCCGCTAACAACTGATTGCGCTGTTTTTCAGTCATATCGCCACGCTTGACCACTTCATCAATCAAGATTTTGATATTGACCTCATGGTCGGAGCAGTTCACACCGCCTGCGTTATCAATGAAGTCAGTGTAAACACGGATTCCTTTGGCGGCGGCTTCCATACGCCCGCGCTGAGTCAGCCCAAGGTTACCGCCTTCACCGACCACACGACAGTTCAGATCTACGCCGTTGATTCTTAAGGTATCGTTGGCCTTGTCGCCCACATCGGCATCGGTTTCGTCGGAGCTTTTCACATAGGTGCCGATACCGCCGTTCCAGATCAAATCCACCTGGGATTTGAGCATGGTGCGAATCAGTTCATTAGGCGACAGACGCTCCTCTTCAATGCCAAATACCTGCTGCATTTCAGGCGTGATACTGATCGACTTAGCGCTGCGGCTAAAGATACCGCCACCGGCAGAGATCAGCTCCTGGCCGTAGTCTTCCCAACTGGATCGCGGCAATGCAAACAACCGTTTTCGCTCAGCAAAAGCAGCGTCGGCATCCGGATTGGGATCAACAAAGATATGCAGATGGTTAAACGCACCCACCAGCTGAATTTTGTCGGAAAGCAGCATGCCGTTGCCAAATACATCACCGGCCATGTCGCCAATCCCAACCACGCTGAACAGCTCGCGCTGAGTATCCAAATCAAGGTTTTTGAAGTGCCGCTTCACGGATTCCCAAGCACCGCGTGCGGTAATCGCCATTTTCTTGTGGTCGTAACCATTTTCGCCGCCCGACGCAAACGCATCGCCCAGCCAATGGCCGTACTCAATAGAAATGGCGTTAGCGATATCCGAGAACGTCGCGGTGCCTTTATCTGCAGCGACGACCAGGTACGCATCGTCTTCATCATGGCGGACAACATTTACAGGCGGCACAACGTCGCTGCCGACTAAGTTATCAGTGATGTCCAACAGCGCGCGGATAAAGATCTGATAGCAGGCAATACCTTCTTTTTGCACCACTTCACGGCTGGCATTCTCAGGCATACGCTTGCAAACGAAGCCGCCCTTGGCGCCTACCGGTACGATCACCGCATTCTTCACCTGCTGTGCTTTCACTAGCCCTAATACTTCGGTGCGGTAGTCTTCAAAACGATCAGACCAGCGCAGACCGCCACGCGCCACTTTACCACCGCGCAGATGCACGCCCTCAACTCGGGGCGAGCAGACAAAAATCTCAAACATCGGCCGTGGCTTAGGCATGCCGGTAACTTTGGAGGGCTCAAGCTTATAGGCGATATAGTCTTTAAAGCGGCCACCTTCGGTCAACTGATAATAGTTGGTCCGCAGCGTGGCGAGAATCAGTTCCATGAAGCGGCGTAGCAGCTGATCATCGTTAAGACTAGCAACGCTCTCCAGGCGCTCATTCAAACGCGCGATGGACTCATCGGTTGCATGACTCTGCTGCTCAGGATCAAAGCGTAGGCTAAATAGCGCCACCAGCTCTTTGGTAATAACCGGATAATTCGCCAGCGTAGCGGCAATGTAATCCTGAGACATACCAAAGCGGATTTGCTTGAGATAGCGTGCGTAGCCTCGCAGCATCGCTACTTCACGCCAGTCGAGCCCCGCGCCAATAATCAGGCGGTTGAAAGCATCGTTATCAGCTTCGCCGGTCCATATGCGTTTGAAGGCTTCGCTAAACACATCGCGCATATCGCTTAGATTGACGTCCGTACCGCTGTGTTCAAGCTCGAAATCGTGAATCCAGTAGCGCTGGTCAGGGGCGTTAATGTCGTAGGGGCGCTCACCGATCACCCGCAGGCCGAGATTTTCCATCATCGGCAGCACGTCTGAGAGCGGAATTTGCGATTCGCGGTGGAACAGCTTCAGGTTCACACCGCCGCCCTGCTCTTCCAGCGGACGATAAAGCGACAGCGATAAGTCATCGCCGTTGTCCAGCGTTAGCAGGTGCTGGACGTCAAACACGGCCGTACGGGCCGAGAAGTCTTCGCGGTAGCTCGCAGAAAACGCTTCGCGGAACTGATCCATCAGATGATTTGCGTGCTCTTCGCCAAAGCCTTCAATCATCGCGCTTTGTAGCTCATCCCGCCAGCTGCGCGCCAGCCGCGCCACTTTGCTTTCAAGACGCTTGAGATCGTAGTCGCTCGGCGCATCGCCGTTAAAGCGTAGAATCAGCTGAATACGCGCCAATACCGACTCGGAGAGATAGGTGTTGAAATCGCCAAAGTGGGCGTCTAACTCGTCGCACAGCACGTTTTGAATTCGCTGACGCAGATCCGTCGTGAACACATCGCGGGGCACAAAAACCAGGCAGGAGTAGAACTTGCCACTGATATCGGCGCGGATAAACAGCCGCACCTGGCGGCGCTCACGAATGTTCAGAATGCCTAGCGAGGTGCTGGCCAGCGACTCAGTGTCAATCTGGAACAGGTCATCGCGAGGATAGACTTCCAATACCTGCAGCAGCTGCTTGCCGTTATGCCCCTGGGGATTGAAGCCGGCGATATCCATCACCGCTTTCAGCCGACGGCGCAGCAGCGGAATATTTCGCGGCGATTCGTTATAAACCGTCGAGGTGAATAAACCGAAGAAACGTCGCTCGCCAATAACATTACCGTCGTCGTCGTAGCGGTCAACGGTGATGTAATCAGGATAAGTAGGACGATGTACCCGTGAATGGTGCGCGCTTTTCGCGAAAGAAAGCAGCTGAGGCACCAGCACGTAGCCATTGTGCTCATCCACCCCCTCTTCGCTGCGAATACGCTCACAGTAACGCGGCTGGTCTAGGCGAAAAACGCCCAGCACGCTCTCGTTATCTCGCTGTAGTTGATCACCTAACTCGCCGTCTTCCAAGCGATATTCATCGTACCCCAGGAAGGTAAAGTTATCCTTGAGCAGCCACTCTAAAAAGGCGATCGCCTCTTCGTGGTCATCGGGATCAATTTGCGGCGGGCAGTTTTTTTCTAGCTCTTGGATCGACTCAGTAATTTGCGAGCACATGGCGTCGTAATCGCCCACGGCGGTACGCACATCGCGCAGCACTTCTTGCAAATTACGTTCAATTTTTTCCAGCAGCGCCATGTCGGTATGGCGGTCAACCTCAATCACGATCAGCGATTCACGCGCTTCAGGCGCGTTCTTATCGCGTGGCGACGTCAGCGACTGCAGCTGATGGCGCTCATCACGCGCCACTGCCAGCACGGCGTTTTGAATGGCATGCACCGTTAAACCGCGACGGTTGAGTTCGATACGCACCGAGTCAACCAAAAACGGCATATCCTCATGCAGAACGGCCACAAAGGTATGCGTTGACTGCCAGCCGTGCTCTTCAAAGTCGGGATTAAACACCCGAACCTTGGGATTTTGCGGATCATGGTGCTGCAAGAACTGCCAGATCGATAGCGTGGCGCCATACAGGTCGTCTAGGCGACGATCCACTAGGTCTTCCACCGGCACGGTGGCATAAAAGTGTCGAGCGAAGGCACCCACAGTTGCCGCACGAGCAGGCTCTAACCGCGCACTTAGTCGTTCCTGCAGCTGTTTCAAAAGATCTTGCCGGCTCTCTTCAATCGCAACGTAGTGCATCCATCACCTCGACTGCTTAGGCCTTTTTTTCGGCCAAAAAACGAAGGACAATAGGCCTTTAGGCCAACATATCGTCTAGCTTACGCTACCTGTGGCCGCCTCACTAATCACCTGACAGGTTAATCATGGCACATGCCACTTATGCATTAGGCTATGGGTACAACCTAACCGTCGCGCCGCTGCAGCAATACTCCGCATTCACAATGATCTGTAAAAGGGAATTGATCAAACAGTGCAAAGCGCTCAACCCGATGGGTTTTGGTCAGTATGGTCAAGTTTTCCGCCAACGTAGCGGGGTTGCATGAAATATAGACGATCTGAGCATATTCACTGAGCTGTTCACAGCTTTGCTCATCTAAGCCTGCACGTGGTGGGTCGACCAGCACGGTTGAAAAATCATAGTCCTCCAAGGCCATTTCCGCCACGCGCCGGCCGGCTTTCTCGCCTTTAAGCGCTAGTGAAAACTCCTCCGCTGACATCCGCGCAATGTGGGCGTTGGTTACGCCGTTGGCCTCTAAATTGACGTTGGCACTGGCCACCGACGTGCGGGAAATTTCGGTGGCCAGCACCCGCCGAAAGTTATCCGCTAAGGCAATGGTGAAATTGCCGTTGCCGCAGTAAAGCTCCACTAAATCTTTCTGGGCGCCTTCCTGCTGTTCACCCGTCACCTCTCGCGCCCAACTGAGCATTTTCTGACAAATATGCGCATTGGGTTGGGTGAAGCTATTTTCGACCTGCTGATAATGCAACGTGCGGCCATCTACCTCTAAACGCTCCCAGACATGGTCGCGCGTCAAGACAATACGCTGCTTGCGTGAGCGGCCAATAATCATGATGCCCAGCGCCGCTTCTAAGGCGCGCGCTGCTTGCTCCCATTCATTTCCTAGCGGCCGATGGTAAACCAGCGTTACCAGCGCCTCGCCTGACAAGGTGGTTAAAAACTCGACCTGAAACAGGCGACGACGCAGCTCATCTGACTGAAGGCAGGCTTCACGCAACTTTGGCATGAGCTGGTTGATACGCGTACTGGCAACGGCATATTGGTCAAGCCGAACGACACGCTTATGTTTAGGATTTTCAGCATCCACCTCAAACATGGCGTAAAAAAGATCGTCATCTTCATGCCAAATACGAAACTCACAGCGCTGGCGATAGTAGCCAGTCGGTGACTCAAATACTTCTAACGCTGGCGGCTGGAAAGCGGCAAACGTAATTTCCAGATAGTCGCGTTTAGCGGCTAGCTGCTCAGCATAACGTTCAGGTTCTACAACGGGGATAGCCAAGGATGCTCCTCATGGATTTAATCAGTTCGATAACAGCGATGGGGTTTAGCGTCGTGCGGCATTAGCCTTAATCAGCCATGCCTTTTAGCCGCTCGGGCGCTTTAAACCCATAGCGCGCAAAACCCGCGGTCAGGTCCGCGGCGGGCGCAGTGGTAAAGCAGCGGCCATCGTGGTGACTGCTCGTGAGCGGATCAATGACTTGCGCGACCCGCCGAGCAATAGCATCGCCGGAGTCAATCCAGTGCAGCGGCCCCGGAGCAAGCTCCGTCAGCCACGGCTTAAGCAGCGGAAAATGGGTGCATCCCAGCACCACGGTGTCTAGCGCCGGCTGCGTTGAAAGGTTAGGCAACGCGGCCTGCCACAGCGAGGCCAGCGCCGCCTGCATACGGGCAACGCTGGGTGCCCCACCGGCTAAGTAGGTTTCTGCCTCAATCACCAGCGCATCGGCAGCAACCCGCGTAATAACGCAGTCGCTGGCAAAGTTATCAATCAAGCGTTGAGTGTAGGAGCGCCCCACCGTTGCTTTAGTGGCTAACAGCCCAATATGGCGTGTCTGACTCATGGCGGCGGCGGGCTTAATGGCGGGCACCGTCCCCACCACGGGGATAGTCAGTTGCTCCCGCAAAGTCTCCAACGCTAAGGTGCTTGCAGTATTGCAAGCGACCACCAGCACGCTGGGCTGGCAGGCATCCACAGCGGCCTGGCACACGGCCACAATGCGCTCAGCCAGAGCAACGTCATCGCGCAAGCCATAGGGCAGCCACGCATTGTCACAGACATAGCACATAGCGACATCAGGATAGTGTTGGCG
The DNA here is from genome assembly GCF_052095695.1 of Halomonas sp. Classification (GTDB taxonomy): domain Bacteria; phylum Pseudomonadota; class Gammaproteobacteria; order Pseudomonadales; family Halomonadaceae; genus Vreelandella. Next base: position 8,184 of record NZ_JBQDLQ010000053.1, on the reverse strand, counting down.
TAGCGACTGCGCCACCGACAGGCCGCCGACGCCGGAATCAAAAATTAATACAGGGGCTTGCATGATTCTCTCTGCATGACGTTTTACTCATGGCGCTGTTTGCATAGCTCTGCTAACGCTGATGTTTTCAGCGGTGAAAAAAGGTATCGCTGAGTCTTGTGCAGCATAAAAACGGGGCCGCTAGTTTAGCATGCCCCGCGGGTTAGATTATCGGCTGATGGTAAGAAGAAGAGAGGAATTGCTGCGGGCTATACTTCGGGCACGTCGGCACCACGCAACTCCGCGTAGAGTTCAGGATAGGCTTCCTGCAACCGCTCAAGCTCCTGCTCGGCGCCTTCCGGCAGTGCTTGTCGCAGTTCTTCCATATCTTCCGGGCTGAAGTGCTCGTCAATTAACGGGAATAACCCTTCGCGCTCATGACGCAGATAGGCACGATGCGCTTCTAAATAGTCCTTTAGATCCTCGGCAAAGCGATCCATGGGGAGCACGTTGTCCATCAGAATCATATCGATATCGTTGGAGAGTCGCTGTAAACGTGGCTTTAACTCGCGATAATCAATCGCCATTTGTTCGGTGAGCGCAAGATGCTCAGGGGCTTGCGTCTGCAGCCATTCAACGCAGACGCGCTCAAGCGGAGCGGCAAAGCCATCCATGTAAGATAAAATGTAATCAACGACTTCGCGCATTAACTTGAAATTGGGGCGCTCGCCCTGTGCTAGCGTTTTTTGCTTAAGCTGCAGCACGTGGAGCAACCTCGCCATGTTGGCATGATCTAGACGCAGTTGGTTTAACATCGAACCGTCTCCTTTATTGAGTCATGTTTGCCATCGCGCCTTACCGGGTGACGACATGCGATCATGAGCGCGCCTTCACCAGCGCGCCATTATTAAACGTAAAGCTACTCAAATACATAACCCCTCGTACGGACACATAAGTACGGACACATAAGTACGGACACATAACAACTTGCGAGGGCTATCACCAATTATTATCAATAGCGACTATCAACCACAATGCCCTTCAGGCGCTATCCTAGCAAGTGTATATTGTGAGTAGAATATGCCAAAGGTAGCCTGCTAAGCCGTGGTTTACCATCGACACTCGCTGGCATTTGGTTGTTCAACGCCTCGATTCTCTGCCTACATAAACAACGGACATTGACATGGATTTGTTTAATAGCGCCCACGCCGCGCCTGCCGAGGATGCTCCGCTGGCCTTTCGTATGCGCCCACGTCACTTGGATGATTACGTTGGCCAGCCAGCGCTGGTAGGGCCAGGCAAACCCTTACGCCGCATGGCGGAATCGGGCATAGTGCGCTCGATGATTCTCTGGGGCCCGCCGGGCGTTGGCAAAACGACGCTTGCTGAACTGTTGGCCAGAGTTTCCCAAGCCCATCTTGAGCATCTCAGCGCGGTAATGGCGGGGGTCAAAGAGATTCGTGCGGTCGTTGATCGGGCCCAGCAAATGTCTTCGACGGTGATTCTTTTTTTAGATGAGATTCATCGTCTCAACAAGAGCCAACAGGATGCCCTGCTGCCTCACGTCGAGTCGGGCCTGTTGACACTGATTGGTGCGACTACCGAAAATCCATCGTTTGAAGTCAATTCGGCGCTGCTCTCGCGCGCGCGGGTTTATGTGCTCAAATCACTTACTCAAGAAGAGCTGATCACGGTGATGCGTCAGGCGCTTAACGACGCTGAGCGCGGGCTTGGCAAACGCACTATTCAAGTCAATGACGATGTTCTCATCGCCCTCGCCCACGCAAGCGCCGGTGATGCACGCAGAGCACTGGGACTACTAGAAACGGCCTGCGATTTCACCCGTTTAGAAGCGGGGGCAGAAGTACTGCACAAAGACGTACTCGCCGATGTCATTGGCCATCAGGCAAGCGCGTTCGATAAGCAGGGCGACGCCTATTACGACCTGCTGTCAGCGATTCATAAATCAATCCGCTCTTCACGGCCCGATGCCGCGCTGCTGTATATGGCGCGCTTCATGCAGGGCGGCGGCGACCCGCTAGACGTGGTACGCAGGCTGACGGCCATTGCTTCCGAGGATGTCGGCAATGCCGACCCACGCGCCCTGCCGCTCGTGATTGCCGCCTGGGATGCTTACCTGCGCCTGGGTGACTATGAGGGCCAGCGAGCGATTGCCCATGCGGCGATTCACCTGGCAGTCGCCCCTAAAAGCAACCGCATCGACCGCGCCTGGAACGAGGCCAAGCAGTATGTGCGCCAACAGCCGCAGGTTGAGGTACCCACGTATTTGCGCAACGCCCCGACCAAGCTGATGGAGCAGCTGGGCCATGGTGAAGGGTACCGTTACGCGCACAATGAGCCAGACGGCTACCCGGCGGGCAGCGCGCACAACTGCTGGCCCGAAGAGCTGCCCAAAGCAACCTTCTTCAAGCCTAGCTTACTGGGTCAGGAGAAACGTTTTGGCGAGATAATGGCATGGCGTGAAAGCCTTGACCAAGAAGCCGATAAGGCGCCCTAGGGCGCCTTATCGGTGGGGTGTATTCTACTTAACTGGTCTGCTGCTAACTTATAACTCTTCACGAATGACGTCGGTGCCTTCAGGAATATCAAAGTCGAACTGGCTCCGGTCGATATTGCCATTATTGATGATATCGCTAAAGGTAATCGAGGTGCGCTGCCCGGTGCTATCCATCATCCACAGCGCGGTTAACGTATCGGCATCGAACACCATGCTTAATTCTTCAAACAGCGTATCAGCAGAAATCGGCACGAGGGTAAACACATCGTCACCGTCGTCCTGCTCGTAAAATACTTCATAGCTTTCAGTTAGGTCACTGGCGCTGCCCGATAACAGTAAAGCAGGCGTATGCGTGACGCGATCATCCATCACCTGAATCGTTACCTGCTCAAGATCAGGATCATACAAATACACATCATCACCATCTGAAACAACGATCTGAGAGTATGGCGCATCCACTTCCCAACGCAGCAAACCCGGACGCGAAAGCCACATCTCACCGTGCGCGCTCTGCAGGCGGTCACCGCTACCATCTAAAATCCGCTGTTCAAAAGAGGCTTGATAGCTCTCTAACGGGTCTAGGCGCTCAGTCAGGCGCTCTGCGGCATCGCCCGCCAATACTGGTGCAGCGAACGTTAAACCCAAGGCGCTAGCCGCAAATGCCAGCGATGAATGTCGTCGTGTTTGGGTATCGCGCATATGATCTCCCTAGGCAACCGTTGCCGGATCTTCGTTGCCAAATAATAGTTCGTCAAATAAGAGTTCGTAAGGCTGACTAAATTGCCCGTGTGTGTTTAAGACGTGAAAAACGCCGCTGGGTTTCACCAACGACGCAATTTTCACGCTTATTGCATAATGATGAATACCACCAAGCGATTAGTGACCTACCGGCGGCGGTGCGAGAACATCGCGTGCACCGTTAGACCCCATCGCCGTTACCACACCTGCGCTTTCCATCGTATCGACCAAACGAGCGGCCCGGTTGTAGCCAATTTTAAAGCGACGCTGAACGGCAGAAATAGATGCTTTGCGCGTTTCGGTAACAAACTGCACGGCCTCATCATAAAGCGCATCCTGCTCCGCATCGTCACCATCTACGCCATCGGCCTCAAGGCCGGTTAGCGCATCCGCCGTGACGCCCCCCGAGAGAATCTCCTCGATATACTGAGGCGCGCCACGGCGCTTCCAGTCATCCACGACACGGTGCACTTCATCATCATCAACGAAGGCGCCATGAATGCGATTAGGCGGCCCTGACCCGGCGGGTAAATAAAGCATATCGCCGTGACCCAGCAGGCTTTCAGCACCGCCCTGGTCAAGAATGGTGCGCGAATCGATTCTTGATGAAACCTGAAAGGCCATCCGTGAAGGAATGTTGGCTTTAATCAGGCCGGTGACCACGTCAACCGAAGGACGCTGGGTCGCCAAAATCAAATGGATACCGGCGGCACGCGCTTTTTGCGCAAGGCGTGCAATCAGTTCTTCGACCTTTTTACCGACGATCATAAACATATCGGCAAATTCGTCGATCACCACAACGATGTAGGGCAGCTTTTCTAACACGGGATGCGGTTGATGAATCTCCCACGGCTGCGGTTCCCACAGCGGGTCGGCAACCTGGGCCCCGGCACGTTCAGCTTCGTCTAAACGGCCGTTAAAGCCGGCGATATTACGCACACCCATGGCCGCCATAAGCTTATAGCGGCGCTCCATTTCAGCCACACACCAGCGCAGGCTGTTGGCCGCTTCTTTCATGTCCGTAACGACCGGCGCCAGCAAATGAGGAATGCCGTCATATACCGACAGTTCAAGCATTTTGGGGTCGACCATGATCAGCTTTAGCTCGCTGGGCTTTGCTTTCAGCAGCATCGAAATCAGCATGGCATTGACACCCACCGACTTACCCGAGCCTGTGGTACCAGCAACCAGCAAGTGCGGCATCTTGCCAAGGTTAGCAACCACCGGGCTGCCGCCAATATCTTGGCCTAACGCCATCGTCAGCGGCGAGGTCTCTTGCTGGTAACGGTCTGAGTCAATGACTTCTCGCAGCCGAATCATGGCGCGATTGGGGTTGGGTATTTCAATACCCACCGTCGGACGCCCCGGTATAACCTCAACAACGCGGACGCTTTTTACCATCAGCGAGCGCGCCAAATCTTTGGCAAGATTACTGATTTTCGACACTTTCACGCCGGCCGCAGGCTTAATTTCAAAGCGTGTAATAACCGGCCCCGGCCACGTATCAACGACTTCAGCCTTAACCCCATACTCGCGCAGCCGTATTTCAAGCAGCTCCGCCATATCGGTTAATTGTTCTTCGGTATAGTTGGGCTGGTGAGGCTCTGCCGGCGTTAGCAGCTGGAAACTAGGCACGTCGCCCTCTGGCTCGTCCATGGTTTCAAACGCCGGGCGCTGGCTTTGCAAATGCTCCACAGTCCATAGCGTGGGGCCTTCATCCGCCTCCGGCGCGCTTTCTTCAGGGGTAAAGGTGGGCTCCCGGCGCATAGCGGAGGGCTGGAGTTGCTCAGGCTGTACCGGCGACACGGCTGGCGTCGATGGTGCAGGCTGCATGGAGGCGGCGGGCGGTGTGGACTGCATTGGCGCCTCATCCAGCTCATCATCCATATCTTCATCGTCCCAAACGGGCTCAGGCACGACCTCAGCAACACGCTCAACAGCAGGCGTCCGCTCGGGCACGATGGCAGCAGCATGCTCAGGAACTGGCGTAGGCTCTGACACAGACACACGCTGCTCAGGCTGGCTGACAGGCAGTTCCACTGAAGCACGGCTTGGCTCCACAAGCGGAGGCTCGATTGGCTGCTTTTCGGCGGCTGTGTCAGCAGGCTCGTCTACTGCTGGTTTATCTCGCTCTGGCTTATCGACCACAGGTGCAGCGGCTGAAGACTCATCACTATCAGATATCTGGAACGTAGGCTCTGCAGCGCGTGACTCCACCGGCGCGAAGGCATTTTCGCGCGGCGCTTTAGGCGCACTCGGCGACGTGGCGTCAGCCATGGGTTCTGCAGACGCAGGAGCACTTGACTGAGCAGGCACATGTTTATTGCTCGATAGAGAAGCCGCTTCCCAAGGAATCGAGGTATCGGTGCTATTACCGATGGAGGGACTGACATCGGGTGTCTTATCAGCCGTTGGCTCATACGCTGAGAAGGCACTCGAGAAACCCGGCTCGCGCCGTTCACGACCAGCAGGTGCTTCTACCGCGGGCTTAGTAGCCACTGCTTCTACCTCGGCAGGCGGTGGTGTCTCTGTGCGCGCTTGAGGCTTGGGTGCGGGGGCCGGTTTAGCCGCCGCGCGCTGAGCTGCACGCATACGCCGCGACTGTCGACGGGCCGATAACCAGCCGCCCAAGCGGCAGATTCGCTTGCCAAGCTCATCGGCAACCTGCAGCCATGACATGCCGCTAAACAGCGGGAAACCACTTAAAATCAGCGCCGCGGCAATTAAACCAACGCCACCGCTGCCTACCAGCGGTTTCAGTGAAGCCACTAAGCCTTCACCTAAAATACCGCCGGAGGCATAGGGCAACATGCTATTAGGATGATAAAAATGCAGCGCTCCGAGCATGGTGGTGCCAAACATCAGCAGGACTAAGCCGCCCGCATGCACCGCAATAGCCACCGGGTCGAGTTCAAAACGCACCTGACGTGAGCGAATCAACCACCAGGCGGCAAAGCCAAACATACCCGGCCACCAAAGCGCGCTAGCGCCCAGCAGCGAGTAGAGCACATCGGCTAGCCATGCCCCGACTTGTCCCATCCAGTTGCGAATATCCGCTTCTGGACCCTGATACGACCAGCCAGGGTCAGACGGCTGATAACTAAACAGTGCTAATAATAAGAAAACACATAGCGCAAGCAGTACCACCACCACGCATTCGCGCACTGAGCCCTGTAAGCGCAGTCCAAAACGTCGAGCTTTATCTTTCGCGGCATTAACACGCGCAGAAGAAGCTGACGATGGCGTTTGACGCGCGTTACGCTGCGTTCGCTTGCTTGCTGCTTTATTCACTTTCAAGCGACTCTCCCTTTACACCTCAATGGCGTCTTTAATCCACTTGCGAGTTTGCATCATACCGAGCATCCTTCCCCCGTCACAGAGGTGCTAACTATGCGACCAGTAAAAACTAAGCGATCAGTACAAACTAAGCGCCCAGTACAAATACGCCGCACAAGCGCGTTGTAACAGGAGCAAGTAATGCTACCCTGGCTTTCCTCGCCACTTCCTACATTTCCATCTACTGATACAGCGTTGGACTCCCCCAACGGCCTGCTGGCTGCCGGGGGCGAACTCTCCCCTGTTTGGCTCATAGAAGCCTATCGACTCGGCATTTTTCCGTGGTTCAACGACGATCCTATTCTATGGTGGAGCCCAGACCCGCGCATGATACTCCTACCGGAGCAATTTAAGCAGCGCCGAAGCCTTACTAAACGATTACGCCATGGTGGCTTTCATGTCACCGTGGATCAACACTTTGAGCAAGTTATTCAGGCCTGCGCGGCCCCACGCGATGAAGAGGCCGGCACCTGGATCACGGACGAAATGCGCGAAGCCTATAACTTGCTTCATTTTCAAGGCATTGCGCATAGCATTGAAGTCCATCAAGACGAAAAACTCGTCGGTGGCCTATACGGCATTGCTATGGGCCCCGTCTTTTTTGGCGAGTCGATGTTTTCCCGCGCCCCCGATGCTTCAAAAGTGGCTCTGGCACATTTGGCGAAAGCGATGCGCGACCACGGAGGACGCCTAATCGATTGCCAAATGCACACACCCCACTTGGCAAGCCTGGGCGCTATTACAGTCGCTCGCGCGTCATTCATCAACTATCTTAAAAATTGGCTGCCCGATGACGCGTTTACGCAAGCGTCATCCTCCGCTGAAGCCCCGATAGTTCCAGCGTCACCTTGGCTTCACGCGATTGGCGCCGAGAATAACGCATATTGACGAACTCATACTGTTTCAACGATTTATTTTCGAACAGGAGGCAAGCCGTGAGCAGTAACACTCCGCCCCGCCCTGTGCGGGATTTGCGCTTCTTCCTTACCGTGCCTCATGCCTGTAGCTATCTACCAGGCAAAGAAGCGACGACACTATTTCTCGATCCGCAGGAGTCACCGGTACCGGGTGTATATGACTCGCTGGCGCTACTAGGCTTTCGGCGCAGCGGGCGCCACCTCTATCGTCCCCACTGCGAGGGATGTAACGCATGTCGCTCGGTGCGCATTCCCGTTGAGCAGTTTGCCGCCAACCGTACTCAGCGCAAAATCTGGCATCGCAATGCCGACATTAGCGTGCGCGTGGCACCTGCCCGCTATTCGGCTGAACATTACGCGCTTTACGCTGACTACATTCGTCAGCGCCACGCGGATGGCGATATGTACCCGCCCAGCCGCGAGCAGTACTGCACTTTTTTAATGCTTGAGGAGCCCTACGCTAACCTTATGGAGATGTATCTCGGCGACGAACTGGTCGGCGTGGCGGCATTTGATCAGCTAGAGCACGGCCTCTCAGCGATTTATACCTTCTTTGCCGTTAGCGATACGCTAGACAAGCGCTCGCTGGGAACATTCGCTATTCTCCAGCTAATTGAACTCAGCCGAGAAAAAGCGCTGCCGCACCTGTATTTAGGGTATTGGATCGAAGAGTGCCGTAAGATGCGCTACAAGCAG
>NZ_JBQDLQ010000052.1:0-25181 GCF_052095695.1 Halomonas sp. | reverse complement strand
GGCAGGCGGCAAACAGCGATATAGAGCGTTCGGTGGCGTAGTTAGCGAGTTTTTCTACCGTTCCAGGGCCCACTTCACGACGCGGTACGTTCACAATGCGCAAAAAGGCGTTATCGTCGGCAGGATTAATCAGCAGGCGCAAATACGCCATGGTGTCTTTGATCTCGTTACGCGAGAAAAACGACGTGCCGCCGGAAAGCTTGTAAGGAATTTGGTAGTGCTGCAGCTTGAGCTCTAACAATCGTGCCTGGAAGTTGCCGCGATAAAGCACCGCAAAGTCGCGCCACTCGGACTTTTCCTTGATTCGCCGGGTGAGCATTTCGCTGGCGACGCGCTCGGACTCGGCCTCTTCATGACGGTTGACGATAACTCGAATGGGCGCGCCGTCGCCCATGTCTGACCACAGCGTCTTCTCATAAACGTGGGGATTATTGGCAATCAGCGTGTTGGCCGCGCGCAGTATCGTGGCAGTAGAGCGGTAGTTCTGCTCCAGCTTTATCACTTTTAAACGCGGGAAATCTTCCCCCAGGGTAATCAGATTTTCAGGGCGAGCACCACGCCAGGCGTAGATTGACTGGTCATCATCACCCACCACGGTAAAGGTGGAGCGCTCGGCCATTAAAAGCTTCACTAGTAGGTACTGGGAGACGTTGGTGTCCTGATACTCATCCACCAACATGTAATGAATTTTACGCCGCCAGCGCTCTAGCGCCTCCGGATTGCGCTGCAGCAGTACTACCGGCAGCAGAATCAGGTCGTCAAAATCTACTGCGTTGTAGGCTTTTAGATGGCGCACGTAGGCTTCGTATACCCGAGCGGCAAAGTGCTCATCGTCATCCGCAGCAAACGAAAGCGCATCGCTGGGCAGCACTAAATCGTTCTTCCAGGTGGAAATTTTGCTCTGCACGGCGTTGATCTGCTCGGCATCCACCTGGGCGTCTTTGTTCATCAAATCCCGCAGCAGCGCCTTGGCATCTTCCGGGTCGAACAGTGAAAAGCCTGGCTTGTAGCCCAGTGTTTTCAGCTCACCGCGAATAATATTGAGCCCCAGAGTGTGGAAGGTAGAGACCGTTAGCCCGTGACCTTCTTTACCGTGAAGCATCTGGCCCACGCGCTCTTTCATCTCCCGGGCAGCTTTATTGGTAAAGGTGACTGCGGCGATCCTACGTGCGCTCATTCCACATTCTTGGACTAAATAAGCAATTTTAGTGGTGATAACGCTGGTTTTGCCCGACCCTGCGCCCGCCAACACTAAGCAAGGGCCATCAATGTAGCGCACGGCCTCTTGCTGGCGCGGGTTTAGCCCTTTAATGCGGCTAAGAATGCTCTTAGGTGTTGAGGGCGTCATGGCGAAGGTAGTCCTCTGCGAGTGCTGCAAGTTATTTCGAGTACGATTTTAAGTGCTATTTCGATTACAATCAGCGGCGCTTAGTAAATGCATAACGGGTGAACAATAGGCAGGTGGAGATGTTTGACGTAGCGCTTTTTGAACCACGTATGGCGCCCAATACGGGCAATATCATGCGCTTGGTTGCCAACAATGGCTGCCGGTTACACCTGATTGAGCCGCTTGGCTTCGACCTGGAAGAGAAAAAACTGCGTCGCGCCGGGCTGGATTACCGTGACCTCGCCAACGTTACTCGCCACGCGGATTTTAGCGCCTTTCAGGCGGCCATGCAGGGCCGACGCATCTGGGCGATCACCACCAAAAGTACGCGATCCTATAGCGATGCTGACTTTGCTCCCGGCGATGTGCTGCTATTTGGCTCTGAAACCGCTGGGCTCTCACCCCAGGTGCATGAAGCGCTAACCGCAGAGCACAAATTGCGCCTGCCCATGCAGCCCAATAACCGTAGCCTAAACCTATCCAACGCCGTGGCTATTGTGAGCTACGAAGCATGGCGCCAACAAGGATTTGAAGGCGCGCAGCCCATCTAATCAACTGGCAATGCCGTAGCGATCACGATAAGCCCTAATCGCTTCCGCGTAGGCCAGCATCTCACCACCGGCGTGTTCTTCAAGGTAAGTAAGCACTTGCTCTAAGGTAACAATACTCACCACCGGCATTGAATACTGTGCCTGTACTTCCTGAATCGCACTCTGTTCGCCCTGGCCACGCTCCTGGCGATCAAGCGCAATGATCACCCCGGCAGCACGCGCGCCGCTTTGTTCAATCAGGCTCATTACTTCGCGAATCGCCGTGCCTGCGGTGATGACGTCATCAATAATGAGAATATTGCCGGAAAGCGCCGCGCCAACAATGTTGCCACCTTCGCCGTGGGTTTTGGCCTCTTTGCGGTTGAAGGCGTAAGGCATATCCTGGTCGTGGTGATCGGCCAAGGCTGCGGCCGTGACCGCCGCCAGCGGGATCCCTTTGTACGCTGGGCCAAACAGCACATCAGCGTTTAGGTCGCTATCGACAATCGCCTGAGCGTAAAACCGCCCCAACTTGGCCAGCGCTCGGCCGGTTTGAAACAGTCCGGCGTTAAAAAAGTAGGGACTAACGCGGCCAGATTTAAGCGTAAACTCGCCAAACTTAAGCACACCTTGCTCAATGGCAAAGGCAATGAAATCGTGCTGGTAGGGTTGTAGAGTGGTGGCCACGGCATTCCTCACTAGGTGGTAAGTTTAAATAGGTACGAAAGCAACAATAAAAGTGGGGTAAATGGCAAGTTTTAGTCGCTGCCTTTACCCAAACGTCTAAACGTCGGGTATCATACAGCAGCGACGCAAAAGGGACGATTTATGAAAATTGCCAGCATCAATGTCAATGGTATTCGTGATGCCGTCGATCGTGGCTTCCTGGACTGGCTGGCTCAGCAGGATGTCGACGTAGTCTGCGTGCAGAACATCAAGGCAAAAAGTTTTGAACTGGGCGACCACATTCTGTATCCGGAAGGCTATGAAGGCTATTTCCTGGATGCCGAAGAGGATGGTTTCTCCGGTGTGGCACTCTATTGCCGCAAAATCCCCAAGGCGATTATGTATGGTCTAGGGTTTCCTCAGTGTGACCATGAAGGACGTTTTCTGCAGGCGGATTATGAACGCTTCAGTATTGTCTCTTTCCTGATGCCTGATGGAAGTGACCAAAAAGCTAAGCAGACATTTATGGATCAGTACCAAGAGTACCTGACGAAGATGTCGCGCAAACGGCGCGAATACATCCTCTGCGGTACTTGGCATATTGCCCATAAAACCGTCGATTTGGCTAACTGGTCGGATAATCAACTGACCTCAGGCTTCCGCCCGGAAGAGCGCGCCTGGATGGATCAGGTGCTTGGCCCCGCCGGGTTTATCGACACCTTCCGCGAAATTAACCGCGATGTAGGTGAGTACACCTGGTGGCCGAAGCTTGACCAAGACGTGCCCCGTGAACGCCAAGAAGGCTGGCGGATCGACTATCAATTAGTCGGCCCCAACTTCCGCCGCCACGTGGTTGACGCGTGGATTGATTACGATGCGACCTTCTCCGAGTTCGCACCGCTGATCATTGAGTACGACCTAGCGCTTTAAGCGCTAGTCAGCGCACTTTTCCCGCGTCGCAGTAGTTTAAGTGGTAACTAAGCAACAAGCCGACCCTTAGGTCGGCTTGTTGCGTTTTTGGCGTGCGTTAACGTTTAGCCACGAATTCCCAGCGCTTCACGCTGATGGTCGCGCAGTGTATCGCCTGCTTGCTCGGCTAAATCGAGCATGCTGTTTAGCTCTGCGCGGCTGAAGGAGCCCGCCTCGGCGGTACCCTGCACTTCTATCAGTTCGCCGTTTTCGGTTATCACCACGTTTAAATCGGTATCGGCTTTGCTGTCTTCCGGGTAGTCAAGATCCAGCACCGGGACACCCTTATAAATGCCCACGGAGATAGCACTAACCAGCTGCTTGAAAGGATCGCTTTTGATCTTTTTCTCACGCTGCAAATAGCGGATGGCATCCATCAGCGCTACACAGCCACCGGTAATCGCCGCGGTCCGCGTACCGCCATCGGCCTGAATGACATCGCAGTCAATGGTAATGGTGAATTCGCCCAGCTTCTTCAAATTCACCGCCGCGCGCAGGCTACGGCCAATTAAGCGCTGAATTTCCAGCGTACGGCCACCTTGCTTACCGCGTGTCGCTTCACGGCCGCTACGCGTGTGAGTCGCGCGGGGCAGCATGCCGTATTCAGCGGTAACCCAACCCTGATTTTTGCCGCGCAGCCAGCGCGGCACGCCGGCTTCTACGCTGGCATTACACAGCACTTTGGTATCGCCAAATTCCACCAGGACAGAGCCTTCCGCATGACGGGTGTAGTCACGAGTCAGGCGAATGTCACGGAGCTGGTCGGCTTGGCGGCCGCTGGGGCGAACAACATCAGGACGCGTAGCACTGCTCACAAATAACACCTCTCTACAAAAAATCGCATTACAAGGAAAAGCCGCCCATTGTACACGTCCGAGCGCGTGCTTATGTGTTTAAGGCCCGCGAACGGTGGTTGTTAATCGAGCCGCCCAGCGTAGAGCTGTTTGAAAGCAGTATAACGCGCCGAATGTAGCCCGTATGTTGCTGGGTCAGGCGCCACTACCTGCTCGCCAGGGGATAGCTCGCTCGCAACACTCAATATATCGCCATTAGCGTTTGCAGCCATCGCCGACACGGCAGCTCCAAGCAGCACGGGCTCCGGCGCATCAGATAAGATAACGCGGCAGCCGGTGCCGTCGGCATAGAGCTTGCGCAGTAATGCCGAGCGGCCATGGCCACCACTTAAGTGCAGTGTATCGATGGCGTAACCATGCGCATTCAGTCGCTCGATAATCGCCCGTGTGCCGTATACCAGCGCGGTGGCGGCCGCCCAGTAGACCTTAATAAAGCTTTCCTGTGGCGAATCTAGCGTGAGCCCGGTAATCGCGCCGCGAATTTCCGGGTCCGCCAGCGGAGAGCGGTTGCCGATGAAGTCGGGGCAGACGTGGGTATGCGGCGCGGGGTCGCCGTTTTCCAGGCGCTCCAGCAGCACATCGGAAAGCGTACCGTGCACATCATCGCCAAATTCACTGCCGGCGGCGAACATCGCCACCAAGTGATCCAGCAGCGCGCCGGTAATGCTCTGCCCACCTTCGTTAGCCACAAAACCATTGCACAGCGCTCCAGGATAAGGGCCCCACACGCCGGGCACCTCGCGCCGTTCTGGCTGAGCGCCGATATGGCAGGTGGAGGTGCCGCCAATCACCGCCAGGCGCTTCTCGGGGGCGTCGGTTAGGCTCCTGCCGAGGGTGCCAAGGGCACCGGCATAGGCATCGATCATACCGACCGCGAAGGTGCAATCGGTAGTGAGGCCTAGGTCGGCCGCCGCCGCCGCCGTTAATTGCCCCAGTGTTACCCCAACAGGTCGCACCTGGTCACTTAAACGGGCGCGTTCAAGTACATCCTGCATACCGATTTGATCTAGAAAGTCATGATCCCAGCCATACCCCGGGCGTGGATCAAATGTCCACTTGCAGGCGAGCATGCACACCGAACGCTCGGTGGAACCCGTGCATTTAAAGCCTAACCAGTCGCCGAGGTCTCCAGCGTAGCCAATCTGGTTGTAAAGCTCTGGGCGGTGGCGCTTTAGCCACATCAGTTTGGGCATCTGCATCTCGGGGGACATAACGCCACCCAAGTTAGCCAGTGGCGCGGCATGAGTAGCCGTGCACTCAGCGGCTTCAGCGGTTGCACGGTGATCCATCCAGACAATGATATTCCACGCTTCATCACCGGGTGAGAGCTCAAGCGGTTGATCCTGCTGATCCAGAAGGACGAGCGAGCAGGTGGCACTTACCGACATGCTGGTGATGGAATCGGACGCTACACCGGCAGCCACGCGGGCGCGGCGGGTCGCGCTACATACCGCGCGCCAGATATCCGTGGAGCTCTGCTCTACGTGATGCTCGGCAGGGCGATGCATCGCAATGGGTGTTTTTGCCTCGGCAAGCATCACGCCATCAAGCGTGAAAATGCCCGCCCGAGCGCTGCCAGTGCCGATATCGATGCCCAGAACATGTTCTTGATGACTCATGGAAAACCTTACTCACGACTGTTTGATAAACGGCATGCGCAGTGCCATCACAATAATTAGAAAAGCACCCCAGACGGCGGTGGCTAGATGCTGGCTGGCGCCCATCAGGTTCATACCAGAGGCGATCACCTGCAGGCTCATTAAGCCCAGTACCAGTGGCAGTACGCGGCCAAAGCCGCCAAACGGGTTCGCCCCGGCTAGAAAACAGGCCAGCACGGTAATCAGCAGGTAGCTCTCGCCGTGGCCTACGCGCACGGAGTTGAAGCGGGCGAGCATCACCATGCCGGCGAGACCCGCGAGCAGACCGGAAAGGGTGTAGACGGTAATCAGCACGCGTTTAACATTAATGCCCGAGTACTCGGTAGCACGGGGGTTGGAGCCGAGCATATAGATCGAGAACCCGGTGCGGGTGAAGTGCATGACGTACATAAGCCCGGCGGCGGCGGCGAGAAAGATCAGCATGGGAATGGGCACGCCCAGCAAGCTTCCGCTTCCGATAGTTTGAAACACGGCCGGCATACCCGATATACCGACACCGCGAGTTAAAAACTCGCCCACGCCCTGCAGAAAAATCATCGCGCCTAGCGACACTAAAATGGGGTGCGCTCCTACGTAGGCAACAATAAAGCCGATTAAAAAGCCAGCAGCGGCACCGACAATCAGCCCGACCATAATCGCCATGGGAGCGCTTAAAATGCCCATTCCTGCTAGCAGGCCCTGCACCAGCCAAGCGGTGGTGAGCCCCGCAATATTGGCGGTAAAAGTGACCGAGAGGTTGAGCCCGCCGGAAATAATCGGTATTAGCATCGCCAGCGAAAGCAGCCCAAGCTCCGGCAACTGCATCGACATCGAGTTAAAATTAGTCGCGCTGAGAAAGCCCGGTGCCAGCAGTGAGAAAAAAACGATGCTGGCAATTAAAAGGGCCGTCATGGCCATCACTTCAATGGTATCGCCAGCCAGGCGTATGCCAGCACTGGATGGCGTGTTCAGCGGCTTATTCATACGTTTTGCGCCCTGGTTGAACGGGGCAAGAGGTTGCCCAGATTACTGGTCGTGATCGCGATCAAAATAATCAACCCGACAATCATGCGGAAAGCGTAGGGCGTTACGCCCAGCAGGTTAAGGCCGTTTTGCACCACGGCCAGCAGCAGCACGCCGAGCACCGCACCCAGCACCGAGCCGCGCCCACCGCCTAACGTTGCCCCACCGAGCACTACCGCGGCTAAAATCGGCAGTTCCTGGCCGATCAAGGCGTTGGGCACCACCTCTTGCACAATATGCGCCTGCATAAGGCCCGCCACACCCGCGCATAGCCCCAGCCAGCCGTAAGCAAAAGCGTGAATTTTCCACACACTCACGCCCGAACGGCGCGCGGCCTCGGGGCTTGAACCAAAGCCATAAACTGCACGCCCGAAGCCAGTGCGAGCCAGAATGAACCAAGTGAGTAAGACCATTACTGCCATGACGGCGGCGGGGAAGTAGAGCGTGGCCGAACCGCGCTCGGCAGGTAGGTCGAGGAGAGGAATTGAGTAGTAGAGCCAATCGGGAATAGCGTAGATCGATACCCCGCCAGTGAAGTACATCAATAGCCCGAAAAACAGGTTAAAGGTGCCGATGGTGACGATAATCGAGACAATACGAAAACGGTGGATGAGCAGCGCATTAAACAACCCCAGTAGAGTGCCCACCAGCATTGAGAGTAGGATGCCTAGCGGCCAACTGCCGCCGCCCAGGGTGTCAATGAGCAGCGTCATCACCACGTATTGCACCACCGACGCCGCCACCGCGAAGGAGATATCAATGCCCCCCGCGATGAGCACGACCACCAACCCCACGGCAAATATGATATTGACCGACTGGTTGTTGAGCAGGTCAAACAGGTTCTGAACACTTAAGAAACTGTTGGTGGTCAGCGCCAGCACTATTGAGAGCGCCAGAATAATGCCCAGCAGCACTCCTTCAGTGCTGATACGTTGGCGTGATAACAGGTTACGCATTGATGATCGCCTCCAGCGCTTCTTCCGTGGTTTCAGAGGGGATCACCTCGGTCGCGATACGCCCCTCGCGCAGCACCAGCGCGCGGTCAGTATTCATCCAGATTTCCCCCGCTTCGTCGGAGATCAAAATAATCGCCACGCCCTGATCGGCAAGATCACGGATGATGTCGAAAATGCCGGCTTTCGCCCCTACATCGACGCCAATGGTTGGGCAGTCGAGAATCAGCACTTCAGGCTTGGTCGCCAGCCACTTGGCAAGGGCGATGCGCTGCTGGTTACCCCCGGAGAGCGACGAGACCGCAAGCTCTGCATCGCTCACCTTGGTCTTCAGTTGCTCGACCCAGTGTGCGGTCAGCGCCCGGATGCGCCGCGGTGAGAGAAAGCCGCGCGGCTTCTCAAGTGAAGGCAGCACGGTGACGGCGCTGTTCATGTTGATTGACTGGTTCTGTACCAGGCCCAGGTGAAGGCGGTCTTCGGAAAGGTAGGCGATCTTGTGACGCACGGCATCGCGATTGGAGCGCAGCTTGAGCGGCTGGCCATCCTTGCGTATCTCGCCCGACGTGGGGCGGGTCATGCCGAAAATGGCATGGGCGATCTCGGTACGTCCGGCACCTAGCAGGCCCGTCAGACCCAAGATTTCTCCGCGATGCAGGGTGAAGGAGACGTCCTCGAATTCGCCTTGACGACTCAGGTGCTTAAGCTCTAGTACCGGTTCCCCTTGATGGGCTTCAGCCCGGGGGGGGAACTCAAGTTCAAGACCGGTCATCAGCGTGGAGAGCCGTGCCTGGGTCATTCCCTCGGTGGGGTAAGTGCCCACCAGTTGGCCGTTACGCAGTACGGTTACCCGCTGGCACACCTCCAGCACTTCCGCCAAGCGATGGCTGACCAGCACAATAGAAATACCCTTTTCTGCCAGCGAGCGGGTAATCGCCAACAGCGCCTGCACCTCTTTATAGGTGAGCGAGGCGGTGGGCTCATCCATAAAAATAATGCTGGCCCCTGCGCGCAGCACACGGCAAATGGCGACCAACTGGCGGCGGGCAATCGAAAGGTCTTCAACGCGGGCCGTGGGATCCAATTTCAAACCAAACTGCTGAATAATCTCGCGCGCTTGCTTCAGCGCCTTTTTATAAGAGATCGGCCGCCACGGCTTTGAGACGTAGTCATCAAAGACGATATTCTCCGCGACGGTTAAGTGCGGAAAGAGCGCAAGATCCTGCCAGATGACGTGGATGCCCCGGCTGCGCGCTTCTAGCGGGCTAATGGCAGAGAGAGTTTCATCGCCAAACGTAAATTCAATGCCTGGCTCAGGCTTGTAAACGCCGTTGATAATTTTAATGAGGGTACTTTTGCCGCAGCCGTTTTCGCCCGCCAAACACATAACCTCACCACGGCGAAGTTCGAATTCGACATCATCGAGCACCCGGCTTTGCCCGAAGACCTTGCTAACATGACGCGCTCGAATCGCGATCTCGCTCATCGGCGGCTCCTCTCTAAACATGATGGCTCTCTTAACATAACTGCCGCGCTCATTGAGCGCGGCAGTGTTGACACGATATGAATAAGCGCAGTCTTACAGGCCAAGCTCTGCCAACTCATCCACGGTCTCTTTGCTCAGCTCCAGCGGCTGCGAGGCAAAGATCGTATGGCCGTCCAGGGTGATTTCACCGAGCACCGGCAGCTCAGCGCCATCGGTAATCTCTTCGCCGTTATAGAGCATCTCACCAAGCGCGACGAAGGCCTTACCTGCCTCAAGTGGGCTCCACTGGAAACCGCCCGTGATAACCCCTTCATGCACCAGACGACGCCCCTGACCCGGCGAGAAAAGCCCCATCACGGCAACATCGCCCTCTAGGCCACGCTCTTTAACCGCACGAGCGGCACCGATGGTACCCTGGCTGCCAAACGACATAATGCCCGCCAGGTCTTCATGAGCGCGCAGCAGATCAAGGGTGGTATTACGGCTATCATCGACGCTCTCGGCCACGCCGAAACGCTCTGCCGCTTGGGTTAAGCCAGCGCAGTTTTCGTCCAGCCAGTTCACGGCAGCATCTGCCCAGGCGTTATGTGCAGGCACGCTTAGGCCGCCCACATAAACAGCGTAGGAGCCTTCGCAGCCAGTAGTCTCAGCAAGCAGTTTGGCGTGCTCTTCGCCAAGCTGCTGCGCCGAAATCATCTCAAAATCGTAGTCGATATTGACCGACTCGGGGCTCTCGTGGGTCAGCACGATAATGCCCTGCTCGCGAGCGCGCTCCAGCACCGGCTCCAGCACTTCACGGTCGTTGGGTACCACGCCGATGACATCAACGCCGCGGCTGATCAGGTCTTCAATCGCGCGTACCTGCAGGGCCGGGTCGGCGCTAGTGGGCCCCACCATATAAGCCTCAACGCCTAATTCCTCACCCATTTGCTCAATGCCCATTTTCATGGCATTAAACCAAGGGATGCCACCTACCTTCGCGACCACGGCGATAGTAGGAGGCTCCTGAGCCATTGCGCTGGTGCTGCCGATAATGCCTGTTAGCGTAGCCGCGGTAAGAAGTGCTTTGTATTTCATTGTGATTTCCTGCTTGCTGTTGGCTAACCCAGTCAGTGGAATAGCGTGCATTGAAGCGCTTTAATAGTGCTGCTGTACGTTGCGCCAGGGTCAAATAAAATGACGCAGACGCTTTGGAGCCTCACAATGCATAGGAATTTAATGCACAGAAACTGTACATAGTGCTGGATACGTTAAGTGGTACTTAAGCGATGCGAAATCGCTATCGTTGTTATCATTTAAGCGAGTGTGCACAATCGGTTGTGCAACATGCAGGATTGATCTATTCCTTGATCACGTCAATGCTACTTTTATCTAATCGCAAGGAGCTGCCCCGTGGTTAGCGACTCTTCATCCAAGCGGCTGACCATTTACGACCTGGCGAGGTTGGCAGAAACATCGCCTAGTACCGTCAGTGCCGTGCTCAACGGCACTTGGCAGCGCCGTCGCATCAGCAAAAAACTGGCTAGCAAAATTCTTTCCCTCGCTCAGTCTGAGGGCTATTCAGCCAACATGCAGGCCCGAGCGCTGCGCCGGGAGCGTTCGGGCATTATTGGCATGATTTTGCCGCTCTACGACAACCGCTATTTCAGCTCGATTGCCCAGCATTTCGAAGCCCAGGCGAGGCGCCGTGGGCTGTTTGCGATTGTCGCTTGTACCAACCGTGACCCGACCCAAGAGCGCGAGGCGGCGCGCATGATGCTCGCCTACCGGGTCGAGTGTTTAGTCAGTACCGGGGCCACTGATCCCGACACGATTTCAGCGATGTGCGATGAGAGCGGCGTGGCGAGTATTAACCTGGATTTGCCCGGCGGTAAGGCCCCCTCGATTATTTCCAATAACCGGGAGGGCGCGCAAAAGCTGACCCACGCCATTCTCAACCAGCTAGCCAGCCAAGCGCCGAGTGACAACGCCATCCTGTTTATTGGTGGCCGTGCGGAGGATCACAATACCCGCGAGCGGATTGCCGGGTTCACCCAGGCTCGCGCTGAACGCGGGCTTTCCACCTCGGAGGCAGACATCCTTCCCTGCGACTATGCCGCCGATAAGGCCCAGGTTGCGCTAGAGGCGTATATGCGCCACCGCGCCACGCTTCCCAGCGCGATGTTCGTCAATTCAACGATTTCGCTTGAGGGAGTCGTGCGCTGGCTACAGCGGGGCGGCTACCAGCTTGACGATATGATTGTTGGCTGCTTTGACTGGGATCCTCTGGCCGCTGCGTTTCACCCTCACTTGATAATGGCGCGACAAAACGTGGGCGAGATGATCGACCGCGTCTTCGAGGTGATGGATACGCCATCGCCGGATGCCAGTCTGCTTATTGAGGTGCAGCCAGATATCATGGGTGTTTGATCTCCGTACTTTGGCTCAGCATTCAACGTAGCGAATAAATAGACGCGTCAATTCAAACAAGAGTGTTAGCGAATGCTCTACACTTCCAACACGCTAATCTCTCGACAGGTTTTTCCATGACGCACAGCATGACCGCCTTCGCCCGCACCGAGCAGGCCGCCCCCTTTGGCACCCTGCAGGTCGAAATTCGCTCGGTGAATCAGCGCTACTTAGAGCCACATTTTCGACTACATGAAAGCCTACGGGATTTAGAACCGCTGCTGCGCGAAGCGCTGCGTACTCGCCTGGCCCGTGGCAAAGTGGAGTGCAGCGTGCGGTTCGAGAGTGCCGACACCGCTCAAGCACCGGCGGTGAACGCCCTGCGGTTAAAAGAGATTGCCGACGCCCTATCCGCCATCCAGCAGCAGGTGCCCAGCGCCGTGCCGCCCACCACGCTCGCGCTTCTCAATCAGCCCGGCGTAATGGAAACCCAGCACCTGGACCAAGATGCCATCAAAGCCGCTGCCAAAGCGCTATTTAACCAAGCCCTGGATGAGCTGATTGATGCCCGCGCCCGTGAAGGCGACAAGCTCGCCGAGATGATCACCACTCGCCTTACAGCAGTCAGCGAGCAGGTGACTACCGTGCGCAGCCTGCTGCCACAGATTTTAGAGCGCCAGCGCGCGCAATTGCTGGAACGCTTGGAAGTCGCCAAAACCGAACTCGACCCCCAACGCCTGGAAGCTGAGCTGGTAATGGTGGCGCAAAAGGCTGACGTAGATGAAGAGCTGGACCGCCTAACCGCGCATATCGAAGAAGTAAGCCACCAGCTGGCCCAGAAAGGCCCCAAGGGTCGCCGTTTGGATTTCCTAATGCAGGAGCTTAACCGCGAAGCCAATACGCTGTCGTCAAAATCCGTTGTTGCTGAGACGACCCGCTGCGCGGTGGAGCTGAAGGTGTTGATTGAGCAGATGCGGGAGCAGATTCAGAATATTGAGTAAGAGATATTAATTTCATGCCGATAACGATGATGCTTGATAATAAAAAGACGCACTATTTTGATAGCTAAAAGCGATCTTAGGCGATACACAACGTCGTTTAATATAAAGGCTGGTTTAACTGACCAGCCCTTATATTTTGACTTAAGGTGCAGCTAGTTGAAGTTTTGGTGATAAGGCTTGCGGTGCGACTTTTAAATCTAGAATGGCGGGGACGCCTGCATTTTTCGCATTGGAAAAAGCCGTTAGAAAACCCTCGTCGCTTGTCACCGTTGCTCCGTAGCCACCATACGCTTTTGCCAAAGCAGCAAAGTCGGGATTGATCATGTTCGTTCCCGATGGGCGCCCAGGATAATGCCGTTCCTGGTGCATTCGGATTGTTCCATACATGCCGTTGTTAGAAATCAGCACAATGATGTTAGCGCCGTACTGACAGGCAACGCCAAATTCTTGCATTGCCATTTGGAAGCAACCGTCGCCCGCTAGGCATATAACCTCGCGTTCAGGATGTCGCAGCTTGGCAGCAATGGCTGCGGGTAAACCATAGCCCATTGAGCCACTCGTCGGCGCTAGCTGTGTCCGCCACCCGCGGTAGCGATAATAGCGATGTAACCAAGCCGAATAGTTTCCCGCGCCATTCGTTAAGATGGCATCATCGCTGAGATCCCCGTTGAGGTGTGCAATAACACTCTCCATCCGCAGGTTGCCGGGCGTGCGTTGGGGCTGTTGCCACTCTTCATAATCAGCGCGGGCTTCTGTAATCCACTGTTCTCGGGATGTTTTAGGTGCTTCAGCCGCCTCCGCAAGTTGGCAAATGAATTCGGCGGCATTGGCAGCAATGCCTAAATCAGGCCGATATACCCGGCCAATCTCAGTAGAATCAGCATGGACGTGGATAAGAGTCTGCTTTGGCATCGGTGGCGTAAGTAGTGTGTATCCACTCGTCGTCATTTCCCCTAGCCGACTACCTAATGCCAGGATAACGTCAGCATTACGCACTCGTTCAGCAAGCTTAGGGTTAATGCCAATACCAATATCGCCAATATAATGTGAGTGTCTGTTGTCTAAGTAGTCCTGACACCGAAACGAGGCTCCTACTGGCAAGCCTGCTTTATTCGCGAATTGCCCCAGTGCATCGGCCGCTCGTTGCGACCAAGAGCCGCCACCGGCAATGATTAAAGGGCGTTCAGCAGAGGCTAATAACTCTAATACCGCATTCACATCGCTTTCTGCTGCTTTTCCTGAAGGCAATACGGCGGCCGGTACAATAGCGACGTCACCGCATTCGGAAGAAAGCATATCCTCGGGTAACGCAAGTACCACGGGGCCTGGCCGTCCGCTTTGTGCAACATGGAATGCATGGCTAATGTATTCTGGAATTCGGTCAACACGATCAATTTCTGCAACCCATTTTGCCAACGGATTAAACATGGCTCGATAATCCACCTCCTGGAAGGCTTCCCTATCGCGTTGGTCGCTAGCAACCTGGCCTATAAATAAGATCATGGGAGTGGAGTCTTGAAGCGCAACATGTACGCCACATGAAGCGTTGGTCGCGCCTGGTCCACGCGTCACGAAAGCGATACCTGGCTGGCCTGTCAGCTTGCCGTCAGCTTCGGCCATCATCGATGCGCCACCTTCATGTCTGGCGACGATAGTTTCTACGCCAGA
Source organism: Halomonas sp. (assembly GCF_052095695.1). Classification (GTDB taxonomy): domain Bacteria; phylum Pseudomonadota; class Gammaproteobacteria; order Pseudomonadales; family Halomonadaceae; genus Vreelandella. Next base: position 10,622 of record NZ_JBQDLQ010000052.1, on the reverse strand, counting down.
TTCATAAAGGGCATCAAGCGCTGCCAAATAGCTTTCACCTGGAACACAGAATACGCGTTCTACGCCTTGTGTTTTCAGGGCTTCAACTAAGACGTGACCACCGTGACGCACATTGTTGTTATTCATGATTTTTGTCCTTATTACTTATAAAAAGTCTTCACGCGCCGCGATACGCTCAGCGGCACATTCAAAGCGCAAGCGTGTCCCCTGTCGAGCCAAAGCGGTATCTTGTGCAGCAAGCGCATCTCTCACAGCACGATGCTCGTTTATAATGGGGACGCCGAACTCAGACGCGGCTGCATTCTTGAGAAAAGCCGAACGCAAATTGCTTTGGATATTCCCCTCAATCATGCCAATAACTTCAATGTAGTATTCATTACCTGAGGCTTCGGTGATGGAGCGATAAAAATCGAGCTCAATATCCACTCTAGATTCAAGAGCGCCATCGGGGCCCAGTGCATCCAGCCGCTCCATTTCAATGAAGCGCTCCTGGATACCCTGCATCTGCTTTATAGAGCGTTTTGCTGCAGCCAGGGCCGAAGCGCCCGCTTGAACTTCAGCGCGTAGCTGCAGCAATTTGATAATTTGTTGACGTTTTTCAAAGCAGCTAGGGCTAATGCGAAATGCAGAGCGGTTGCTGTTTTCAGTGATAAACGTTCCAACCCCACGCCGCGAATCAACGACACCGTCGTATTTCAGTAGCGAAATAGCTTCGCGTACCACCGTGCGGGCAACGCCAAAACTTTCAGACAGCACAGCCTCGGTCGGAAAACGGTCTCCTGGGCGTAACTGTCCATTTTCGATAGCCGCCGTCAGCGCTGCGGCTACCTCATCAGGTAGCCTGCGGGGCCGATCAATACGTTCAAACGTTACTGGTGTCGTCATCAGGGTACATTCCTAGGTGCCTTATAAACTCTCGCGCAGATACATAGCTGAAAGCCAAATCAATGTTATAGGGATGAAAATTCATACCATAAACATAGCTGAAAAACAGTTGTCAGACAATATGAAGTGCTCTACTCTTTGGATAAGCAACAAGTTAAAAACAATAAAGAGTCACCAATGCCAGAGCTAAGCGTTGGATTTATAGGATGAATCTTTATAGCGATCTCAACCTGCGGCGTTATTTCACGCCAAGTATAAAAGCTAATTTATAGCGCTTTAAAAAAAGGAGCTGTTAAATGATTTATGATTTAAGAACCTACACTTGCCGTCCCGGTACAATTAAAAAACATATGAAATTATATGAGGACTATGGTTGGAACGTTCAATCTAAGCATTTAGGTTATCCTGTCGTTTATGGCGCTGTTGAAACGGGAAACGTGAACTCGTATGTTCACGTCTGGATGTATAAAGATGCGGATGATCGGGCTACCAAACGCCGCGCTCTTCAAGCGGATCCAGAATGGGCAACGTACCTCGCAAAAAGTGCCGATGCTGGTTATTTGGTCAATCAGGTAAATACAATTTTGACTGCTGCTCCCTTTTTCGACCCTTTCAATAGTCTGGTCAATAGCATCCGCTAGTGCCCTTTGTAATGATTGATATTTTTTTCGTCAGTGGCTGCTAAGCCCTGGCGCAAAATTTTGTATAAGTGATTGCCTTTTAATCAATGCAGCAACTCAAACACGAAGCTAGTGCGGTTTCATCCCCATAAGTCGTCGCTGAAGGCACTTCCACTGAGTGTTGGCACTCAATACGTTGATCGAGCCGTTCAGAGAATCAATCCAAAAGATGAGTCGCTTGAGCTACATTGATAAGCACACTACGACTAAAGATTGTTATAGGACAAAAGAGGCGTATAATTTCCGGCTATTAATTAGCGTGCTAATATAAGCGGGGTCTTTCGATGAAATCCATTAAAAACAACGTAGTAAAGACACTTCGTCTTTCCCGGCGTGAGTTACTGGGCGGTATGGCGGCTGTTTCCGCTGCCGCCTTTTTCCCCTGGGCGACGCGTACCTGGGCGGATAGTCCTGGTGCTACCAGCGAGCAAGCAATCCAAGATTTTCTGATGCTTTCCGAGCGTTTAACCGGGAGAGAGGCGCTAGATGCCCGCATCGCCGGACGCGCTTGGCAGGCATTGCTGGATAGCGACGAGCGCTTTGCTGATCGTCAGCGGTTGCTGGCCCAGGCGATGGATGATGCCAATCTTACCGATATGCGCAGCTTCAAAGCCTTTGCCGCTACCCAGTCAGAGGCGCTAACGCAAACGGCGGTGGCGATTATCAGCACTTGGTATCTAGGCTTCACCGGCAGCGTGCAAGGTCATAGCGCGACCGATAACACTCGCTTTATTACCTATACTGGGGCACTGATGTTCGAGCCGACTATCGATGCCACGGTTATTCCGACGTATTCCCGCGGTCACTCCGACTATTGGGTCGACCCGCCTGCCAGCATCGCGACTGATTAATTCTTACTTATACCAAAGTACGCCCCCGGCCCGCGAATAGGTGTCGGGTCGAGCGTATTGATTCTTTTATTCAGGACCGTTTATGACCATGGCTACGCAATTTGACGCGGATGTGATTGTTATCGGCTCGGGCGCACTAGGCAACAACGCCGCCTTTGAGCTCGCTCAGCAGGGCAAATCGGTGATTATTCTTGAGGCGGGTGAGCATGTGCCGCGCTGGAAAATTGTTGAAAATTTCCGCACCTCTTCGCGCAAGGGAAATTTCAACGATCCTTACCCCAATACACCGTGGGCGCCGACGTCGTACCAGGAAAATTATATCGAAAACACTGGCGATTTCGATCTGTTCCCCGGCATGTTGAAGCTGGTCGGCGGCACCACGTGGCACTGGGCGGCGGCAACGTGGCGCTATATTCCCAATGATATGAAGCTTAAAACGCTTTACGGCGTAGGGCGCGACTGGCCGATTGAGTATGACGAGTTAGAGCCTTACTACGTGCGCGCTGAAAAAGCCTTGGGCGTTTCCGGCAGCGATACCGATGACCAAAGCGGCCAGGGCGGCGATGCTTGGCCGCCGCGCTCGGAGCCTTACCCCGTTTCCCCCGAGGGTGATACCTATTATTTTCAGCGTATTAGGGATCGAATCAGCGCTGAAGACTACCATTTCATCCACGAGCCTAACGCTCGTACTCATAAGCCTTGGGACGGTCGCCCGGCGTGCAGCGGCAATAATAACTGCATGCCGGTATGCCCGATTGGCGCCATGTACAGCGGCGATGTCCACGCTCGCCATGCTGAAAACGCGGGCGCCCGGCTGATCACTGATGCTACCGCCTACCATCTTGAAAAAGGTGATAATGGTAAAATTGCGGCCGTGCACTATCGCAGCTCCAACGGTGACGACACCCGCCTGACCGCGAAGTACTTTATTGTCGCCGCCCACGGCCTGGAAACGCCCAAACTGCTGCTGCTTTCAGAGGTGGCCAACTCCTCGGATCAGGTGGGCCGTAACCTGATGGATCACACCGGCATGGGGCTTCAGTTTCTGGCCGATGAACCGGTCTGGCCGGGCCGCGGGCCTGTTCAGCAGGGCGGGATCTTCAACTGGCGCGATGGCGATTTCCGCCGCGAACACTCAGCCATTAAGCACGCCTTAACCAATATGGTTCCCAATACGGCCGTCACACAGCGCCTGCTGGATAATTTGATTGTAGGCCCGGAACTCGACGACCGAATCCGCCATGACGCCGCCCGCTGGGTAGATATCTCCACGGTGTTTGAGATGTTGCCCCACGCCCATAACACCGTTCGGCCCAGCACACGCTACAAGGATGCCTTGGGCATTCCCATGCTGACGGTTAACTACAGCGTGGATAACTATGTAAAAGCGGCGGCCGATGTCGCGAAACGTGACTACGCCAACTTTGTGCGCATCATGGGCGGCCAGGTCATCGAAGACGATACCGGCTGGCAAAACCGAGATCACTTAATGGGGACCGTGATCATGGGCGACAGGGCTGAAGACTCCGTGGTGAACGGCGAATGTCGCACCTGGGATCACGATAACCTGTTCCTTGCGACCACCGGCGTTATCCCCGCGTCAGGGGTGATCAATCCCACGCTTGCCGGTGTTGCTTTGAGCATTCGCATTGCCGACATCATCGCCAAGGAGATCTAACATGCGCTTGCCATCTTCTTTGCTCCTAGGTGTCGCTTTTATGGTTTCGTTGGCCAGCCATGCAAGTGGTGCCGACAGCCCCAGTAACGCAGCGAATGTGAATGACGAGCTGATCCAACAAGGCGAGTACCTTGCGCGCGCGGCGGATTGTTCCGCCTGCCACCGCCCGCCGGAAGAGTCTGGGCAGCCTTTCGCAGGGGGTTACGTCATTGCCTCGCCCATGGGCGATATTATTGCCAGCAATATCACGCCCTCCCGCGAATACGGTATTGGCGACTACTCAGAAGCACAGTTTAAACGCGCGCTAACCGAAGGTATTCGTGCCGACGGCGCTCATCTTTATCCCGCCATGCCTTACACCGCGTATAGCGGCTTAACCGACGATGACATTCACGCGCTGTATAGCTACTTTATGCACGGGGTTGAAGCGGTCGACGAGCCGACGCCTGAAACATCGCTGCCGTTTCCCTTTAACCTTCGCGTGAGCATGGCCGCATGGAATTTCTTATTCCTGGACGACGCCTATACTCACGATCCGGAACAAAGTGACACTCTCAACCGAGGCCGCTATTTAGTCGATACGCTGGGGCATTGCAGCGCCTGCCATACGCCGCGTAACGCGCTGATGGGAGAAAATAGTGACCGCTACCTGGCAGGTGCCAACGTCGGTGGCTGGTATGCACCCAATATCACCTCCGATGCCAGCGGGATCGGCAACTGGAGCGTTGAAGAACTGGTGCAGTACCTGCGCACTGGCCACGTTGAGAACAAAGCACAGGCCGGTGGCGGCATGGCTGAGGCGATAGAACATAGCCTGCGCTATTTAAGCGATGATGACCTGCACAGCATGGCGGTCTACTTGAAGCAGGTACCGCCCACGGCGACAGGCCCGGCCATTGATGTAAGCCAGGCACCCCGCGAGGTTGAACCCGTAAGCCCCGCCACGTTGGAGCCGCTGCGCAACGATGACCCTCAGGCCATGAGCGAAGGTAAAAGCACCGACGGCCAGACGCTTTATAACGGCGCCTGTGCCAGCTGCCACCAGATCGACGGGCAGGGCACCGATGATCAGTTCTACCCCTCGCTGATACACAATACCGCGACTCAGGGGGCTAACGCCGACAATCTGATTATGTCGGTATTGCAGGGCGTGCATCGCGAAATCGATGACTACACCGTGGCCATGCCCGCGTTTGGCGAGCAGCTAAACGATGAGCAGATCGCCGCCGTGAGTAACTACGTGCTAAGCCAGTTCGGCAACCCCGAGCTTGAAGTCGACGCCGCCCGCGTTACGGAGCTACGCCAGGGCGGCCCAACGCCACTACTGGTGAAAGCCATGCCGTGGTTAATGGCGGCAGGCGTGATCTTCGCGCTTTTCGTGTTGGGGCTGATTGTTTTCTTGATACGGCGTAAAAAGCGGTAATGGGTATTTTAAATCGGCGCCGTTCTTTGGGGGGCGTTGGTTGAGCACTACTTATTGACCGAGCACAAACCGAGCTTCTAGCTCACGCAGAAACCGGAAAGTGTTGAGGCAGGGTACTTCGAATTTATGGCAGATATTAGGTACTTTAACTTTTCGTGTATTAACGGCCGCGACAGTTTCTTGGGTGACCACGCTGGCGCCAATCGCTTTTGCTTTGGCAATAACCCATGGGTCGGCTTTTGCCAGGAAATTGTCGCGGTTGCCGGGGTTGTAGTCGCCTTCCATGACGAACTGCACGATTTCAGCGAACAGTAATTGTGTTTGCTCATCGTCGTTGCTGATGAAGTGGTCTGGCCGTTCGCGGGCCCAAGCGGCCAGTTCATCCTTACCTTCTCTAAGCTCGCGGCCAATCATATCAACACTGGCAATGGTACCTAACGCAAACTGCTTATCCAGCCAGTCCCAATAAGCGGGGCAAATATCCATTCCGTAGTACTGGTTTTTCGCTTGTATATAGGTATTTGCATCCAGTAGATATCTCAAATGCCCAGCTCCTTAGCGAAGCGCTCCATTTTACTCGGTTTGACCCCGCCTAGCAGGGCGCTTGCTTCACGTAACATCAACTGACCGCTAAGTGCTTCACTGACGACCGCTTTGGAAAAAAGCTGGCTGATTTGGGACTTTTTGGTTTGGTAGTACGTGGGACCGCTGCCACTTTCATTAGCTTTGTTCTGCGCCTGCCGTTCAGCAATATAGCGGCCATATTGCGCCTGAGAGATAAAATCGAGCGTCAACGCACGCCGGGCCAATGCCCAAGTGCTGACGTGGAAATGAGCCTCTAACGTGGGTAAGTTATCTTGCCAGTGTGCTAAATCATGTTGCCAAAGGGCGCTAAACTCTTGCTCGGGTACTAAAAACTCTGCTGCAACGGCATTGCAAAGCACTTCTTGCTGGCGGTGCGTATTAGCGTTTCCATCGGAAATACCAGACTGACCAATCCAGATATGACACAGCTCATGAATCAAGGTGAACAAGCGCGCACCTAGCGCATCGCCATGATTGACGAAAATGATCGGAGCGTAGTCATCCACAATGGCAAAGCCGCGAAACTCTTCAACGCGCAAAGGGCGTGTTTGATGTCCAAGATTGCCTTGGCGCATCACCAGGATTCCTAACGCTTCTATTCGCTGGGTCAAGTCGCGGTAATAATCATCCCATTTGCCGCGCTTAGGGTGATCCCCAACGCCTAACCGGGAGCGCATGTCGGTGACGATTTCATCGACAGAGGGATTAGCAGAAAAGCGACCAACATTTGGGTTGGGCTCAGCAAAGTGCTGCTTTAAATAGTCCCGGTACCACTCCTGACGCTGAAGCATCAATTTGATCAGATCCAGAAGCTCCGCGCTCGGCCGAGCGACACCTTGGCCTTCAATCGTTCTAAGATCGGGGATTGGCAGCACTTCCTCGGGTGGTTCTGCAAGAAACAGGTACCCAAAAGGAACATAGGCCTTGTCGGCAAACTGCATCGCCTGATGGAAGGTGAGGGGCTGTTCACCCGCCTCCCAAGCCAGCAGTTTTTCTTCACTCACCCCACACTTGTGTGCAAATTCAGGCACCGGGATGCCGGAGCGCTCGCGCGCCCAGGTCAGCATCTGAGTGTTGATATTTGCCTTGGTCATGCGGGGCTTTCCTGTGTATCTATCTTCGTAAACCGAGTAATGATGATATTGAGTCTAGCAGCACCGTGCATAGCGCCCAATAGAGTAAAGAAGAGTATTTTTTCTATTTTGAATAAAGAGATGCCAAAGGGAACTACTAAGAATGACTAAAATATTCATGCGCTGGTTATGCCGCTGATAAATTCAGGGTTTGTCCTCATACTTTGCTCAGTAAGTTTTCTCGAGAAGCTTTCTTCTGGAGTGTGGGTATTCTAACTGATTGAATTGTATCTTGTTGAAACATTAGTAGGGCATTAAATAGCCTCCCTACTATTTGTATAGTTAATCAATTACACAAATAAATTCGCCGACCACCCGATACTGTAAGGCTTCATCTTCGGTCAGTTCTAGGGGTTCGAAGCTATCGTCATAAGAGTTCGGTTTAAGCTGAATGTGGGTGTGTTGCCAGCCGTGCTCGTCTGCGACTTTGAAGCTTTTATACACTTTTACGGTGTAACGTGAATCGGTGTCAGCATCAATATTATCAATGCATTCAATGAGAACAGTCTTCCCATTTCGAGAACCACCATTATCTGGCCGGAATAGGCACAGGGTATCATTGGGAATAACTCGGTTCATGGATTCACCTATCACCCTGCATGCAAACATCCCCTCTCGCGGTCTAACACCGTAGGGCAAAGCGACCCATTCACCGTGTTCGGCGGTCTGAGGTTCGCTGAAGTCGCCCGCAGCCACCTGCAGGTCGAATAGAGGCACAGCATTAACGTAGGGGACGAGTTCTTCCACTTCATGTGTAGCATTTGCTGAGGTATGAAGTGGAATATGCTGTTTCAAATATTCCCGCAACTCATTGTCACATGCATAAACGAAGGTGCCGCGGATGCCGCGAAGCATGATAGTTTTATAGATATTGATGATGTACTGCTTTAGCTCAGCCGGATCTTGGATACCTTGCCCACCAGTTCGGTCAAAATAGTTTTTCCTGTCTATCACGATTGACTGGTTTTTCCTGTCATATCGGATTTCTTTGCCAAAGATGATACCCGTATAGTTAAGATCGTAGCCCTGCGTAGTATGAATACAACCAACCTCCTTGTGTGAGTGCTCTGTGTTGATCCAGTCTGTATTGGTGCTGTTCCAGCGAAGTAGTACATCACCGATTATAATGTCGTGAGCCTTTGGGTCTTTCTTGGAAATCCATGGCCAAGCGTAACCTGCAATCAGCCGAGATAGTCCAACCTGCCTTTCTTTTTCAGAAATGGTACTCACCATGTCGTTGAGTGAGTCGAACATCACGAATTCGTAGTTCCTGGCAGTAAGCATCGCTCCATTTTTCAAACGGCCATTGAGCAAGTTATCTACAAACTCCACATAAGGTTGCCCTCCTTTAACACGGAACTGGGAAAGCAGTTTATGTGTTACCGAGTTCTGAGCAGACTTAAGGCTCTTAAAAACATCGGTATCAGCGTCGGACGGCTTGATGGACTGATCTTGGTCATAGAAAAATATTGCTTTGTTAGATTGCTTGCAGACCCAGTCCACTTCGCTACAGCTATACTTGTCCATACTCAGAGCGTTACAGGTCTTATCGAAGGCACCAAAGTAGGCACCGAGGTTTTTCCGTTTTCGTAAGCGATGGGACTCGTCCACTAAAACTATATCGTAGTGTTGACGAGACAGCTCAGACGGGCTAATTACCATGTTTGGGCTCAGTCCTGAGACATGCTTGAAGGCTTTTTTTAATGTGATTCTGAAGGAAGTCATCGGCACCACCAGCGCCATTTTAGGCTTTGGTAGGGCCTGCTTCAGTTTTGTTAAAAGAGCTTGAATCTCAGCTTCATCGTCTGAGAACTCTCGTAAATCAAACCGTTGATCTTCTGAGTTGAGCAGTTTAAACAGGAATATCGCCAGTACGGATTTACCCGTACCTGCCCCCCCTTCCAGCACGATATTTTTTACGCTGGGATTTAGTATTTCGTGCATTATGGTGAGTAGCCCCTGGCGCTGATCCAAGGAAAGGGACTTATAAGGGGAGTACTTGAATACATCGGAGTTATCGAGGTGGTCGAGTGTGCGTGAAACGACGCCATGGGCAATCAATCGGTTCCATACTTCTCGAAAAACCTCATCGTAGAGTGCGTTCTGTTGGTAGTAGTTATGATTTGCCAGCCCAAGATTGCCATTGAGTAAAGAGTATTTGCCATCAGCAGCCATGTACTTGATCAGCATCGATTCGATATCCAGTGTTGCGGACTTGTTAAAATATTCACTGGTGATCAAATGAACAGCTGTAAGAAGCTGCTTCTCGTTGTGCTTGAGATGCGTGCTCATACGGGCAAGGGTGTTAGTGGTTTCTCCAATGTAGGCCCGCAGATGCTTCTCGTCACTAAGGATGTACACCAAAGGCCAATTGCCAGCTGCGAAAGCGTTATCGCGCAAATCGATCAGGGTAACCTGGCTGAAGGGGTGGCGCTGGATGTCAACCAAAGGTTCGTAATTCATAGTTCTGTGTACTTCTTAGCCGAACCCTTGGACTTGCTTACTGGATATTTAATCTCGTTCATTTCGATCTTATCGAGCATGATTTTCCTAACATCTAGTCCATAGCTATCCGCTAAAAGAAAAGCATAGGCGAATACGTCTGCTAGCTCTTCTTTTACCTTCTCAATATTGGCTTTTTCGGGATTTTTCCAGAGAAATACCTCTAACAGTTCTGCTGCCTCTATGCTGAGGGCTAAGGATAAATCTTTTGGGTTATGAAATTGTTTCCAATCCCGGTCATCCCGAAACTGACGGAGCCTGGCAATTACATCATCCATCTAAGCACCTTTTCTATTTACTGGGGGCGTGAGTGTTCTCTTTTTGCTTTGATCACCCGCAATAGGGTTATTCCAATATTATGTCCGACTATCCACCATGAACCGCCCCGGTTATTCCGGAGACCGGTTTGTTTGAGTCAGGCAGCTTCACCCGACTCCTCCAATTGACGATAATACGTCCTTTCTCGTTCTGCTGGTGGAACGTTTCCTATGGGTTCCAGCAGTCGGCGATTATTAAACCAGTCAACCCATCCCAGCGTGGCATACTCAACGGCATCTCGCCCTTTCCATGGTCCACGATGGTGAATCACCTCCGTTTTGAATAAGCCGATGATGGTCTCGGCCAGCGCATTGTCGTAGGAGTCACCGGTGGTGCCGACTGAGGCATTGATACCCTCGTCAGCCATACGCTCGGTGTAGCGGATCGAGAGATATTGGCTTCCTCTATCACTATGGTGGATTAACCCTTGCCTGTGCTTTCGTGCCCACAGGGCTTGCTCCAGAGCGTCCAGTACCAATCCCGTTTTCATCGACGTTGCTACACGCCAACCCACGATACAGCGTGCATAAACATCGATAACGAACGCAACGTAAACGAAGCCAGACC
>NZ_JBQDLQ010000051.1:0-25257 GCF_052095695.1 Halomonas sp. | reverse complement strand
ATATATATGAAGGCATTCACTCACTCACAGAGCAAGGGTGTTCAGATAGCGACCGTGATGAGAATCGTGCGCCAGGAACGCGCCCCAAGCAGCAGCGTACCGACCAGCGTGAACGCGAGGCTGGCGAGTAAAAAGCCCACCAGACTGATCAGCCACGTGTAGATAAGGGTGGCGGCAATCAGCCACCAGTGCCGGGTGGACGCTAGTGTGAAGCGTTGTAAGACAGCAACGTTGCGCTGGGTAGTGGCGTTTGCTTCTGGTTCATCGCCATAAGTGATGCCTCGTCGCACATCACGCCACGTCATTAATAGCAGCGCGCTACCCAACCCAAAAAGTGCAATTAATAGGGCTAGTGGCCACACACGAGGGCCGATAAAGGTAGAAACGTCCGCGGAGCTGGGGAACTGTAGTGTGGGTATCAAGCTGGCGAGTGCCAGTAACACCACAGCGAATGCGAAGAGAGTAATCCTGGCATGCATGATAAACCCCGAAGGGAACGTGGTAGGGCCAGCTTGATCAGACAAGCCCTAGCCGATGAGTATTGAAAGACAGGCAAACCAGTTGCCCGCCTTCACCTGATATGCTTATTGTTCATTGCTTAGCAGCCGCGAATAGAGTTCGTAATTATTTTCAAGCCGCTGGCGATATTCGTCGCTGCCCATCCAGCCTTCCCGGTAAGTCAGGTTCACCTGCTCAGCGTAGGTCTGATACTCCTCAGAGTCGTAGACTTCCTTAAACGCACCTTCTAAACGCTGTAGAACCAGTTCAGGCGTATCTGCATGAACAAAAATTGCCCGGTCGTTGCCGTCGGTCAGGTCCCACTCGTATTCCACGGTGGTAGGTATATCCGGATAGTCGGTTAAGCGCTCATCGCTGAATATCAGGATTGGCATCATTTGGCCCGCTTCTATATAGCTCAGCAGCGGGCTGAGTGACGTGGTGGTGGCATCGATGTTGTTGCCCAGAACATTTGCCGTGGCGTTGCCGGTACTGTCGTAGGGAATGAAGTTCATCTCCAGGCCGGAGGCATCGCGTAGCGAAAGAAACGCGACATGGTCAGGGCTGGCGGTGTGTGTGCCGCCTATGGTGACTTTGCCTGGATTTTCCTTGGCATACGCCAGGAAAGACTCAAAATCAGGGTAACGTTCTGGATTGACGAACAGCGCCATCACATCGGACTGCATCCGTGCTACAGGGGTGAGTTGATCCAGGCCAATCGGATTCTGCCCCGCTGCTAATGACGTCACAAGAGTCGTGGAGGCGAAATCAAGGGTATGGCCATCTGGTGCGCCGGTGGCGGTACGCTGGTGAGCCAACGCGCCAGAGGCGGAGGGTAGGTTAATCACCGTAATGCGTGCGCCGCCCAAGGTTTCTTCAAACATAGGGCGAACCAGGCGAGCAAAGTTATCCGTGCCGCCACCTGCACCTGCCGCTACCAGAAACTGGATAGGCTGGGTGGGGTAGTCAGTAGCATCGCTGGCGCTAATGGTAGTGGCGAGGCTAACCATTGCGACGCTGAGTGTTGCTATTTTGAGAGTGTGCTTAAGCATGATATTTCTCCTAACTGATTGTTATTGCTTTTTATTCCCGCGAGGGAGGTTTAAGTGAGCGTGCTGTCGACGAGCGTTTATGGAACCAAGGCATCTTGTTGAAATAGCTGGTCCTGCTTTTCGCGTAGCTGCTTTAATGTTGAGTTGGGCAGAGCCACATCCGCTAAGGTAATCGGTTGATTGGCAGCAATATCGCGAATTACTTCGGCGCCGGGCAGCAGGTAAAAAGGCACTTTTGCATCTGGTGCCAACGCCGCGGCGGGATGAAGCTCCGGACGCAACCCTTCGATATGTCGGTGGTGGCCGCGCATCTCAAGGCGTTGCCCTGACGTGATGGGCTGTGTGGCCCGTGCCGTTAGGTCAAATTGGGGAGTAGTGGCGTGCCCACCGCCGGATGTCTGGCCATGGATGACCACATCCAGCAATGAAATCGGTGCTTCCAGGCCAAGCAGGTGGCGGGGCAGGTAAATCATGGCGCTTTGTTCATTACGGCTGAGCACATGTCCTTTATCCCGCAGCAGGGTCCACACATGCGGGTCTTCACAACGCACCACTACAAACACGCCTCCTGCAAAGCTCAATTCATCCGGGCGGCGTAAGCAGTTAAATACTTCCAGGCGCTCAAGGCCCTGTAATACCCCGCCTTGTGCTTTAAGATCCAGCAGTGTGGGAACTTCTGCCGTGCGCAGTACCATGGCGTGAAACTCTGGGCGGTCTGGGCGTAACCCCGTGGCGTTAGCCACGTTAACCATTTCACATAGGTCGGGCACCGAAATTTGCGGGATCGCAGCAAGTAGCTTGCTACGCGCTTCCACCACATCGCGCTCGCTGCCTGCCGGTAACTCCCAAAGTTCACTCAAACCAGGGGCGGCAAACGCAGTACCGTTGCAGGTAACGGTGCTATTGGCCTCATCCCAGATAAAGTCATATTCGCTGCTTTTGCCTGCGGCAATAATCTCAAAGCCAAGGGTTTTGGCCCAGGTAAGCAGGCCGATCAGCAGGCTAGGTTGGTCACCATCCAACGGTGTAAACAGCCGTCCCTGTTGATAGGCCAAGCGGGTAAGGTAGGGGCCAACCACCGATTCGGTCTCTTTCGTGGCAATACCTACGTGCTTACCTGCAAGTAGGGCGGCTTCTGCATAGCGTGCACCCACATCTGGTATGCCAGTAGATTCGACCAAAATGTCGAAGGGCAGCGTTTTGATCGTTTCGAAGGTGTCCGTAGCAATAAAAAGGCCCTGTTTCCAAGCTTCTAGAGCATCGTCTTTAGAATGGCATACCATTATTTGAGTATCAGGAATGCCCGCATAACGTAGCGCTTCGGCCGCTTTATCCGCGTTAATATCGATGGCGATACGTGCCGATAGCTTTTTCATTTGCCGCGCCTGATGTAATACCCCACGCCCAAAGTCGCCAGCACCCGCAATGCAGGCCTCAGCCACCTTGTTTGTTTCAAAATGCTGTAAGTAGTTCATGAGGTGCGAGTATTCCTTTTACTGGACGGTCTGCTACGGCGGACACGTATTTCTGTGAGTGTATTATCGTAGCCAGTGGCGCAATGGTTATGTGTGTAAAATGTAGTGGTATACCATTTTGAAGATCAATCGTTCAGGGTTGATACTTTAGTATCGGGTTGGCATTATTTTTATTTATCTAACTGATAAGTATATATTTAAAAAATGGCTAACTGAGCTGTATTCGTTTGAAAGGATTTTTTTGGTATGCCATTCTTGGCATTCGTTTACTATGTGAATACATCAATGGAAGAAGTCACCCAACCCAGCCAGCCCGGTTTGGTAGAGAAAGTTGCGAACTACTTGCGTGAACACATCGTGATGGACCACTTTCAGCCGGGCCAACGCTTGCCTGAGCGGACGTTGGCGGTCGAGCTTCAAGTATCGCGTACCCCGTTACGGGAGGCGCTGAAAATTCTGGCTGCGGAAGGGTTGGTGGTCATATCACCAAACCGGGGGGCCGTGGTGGCGGAAGTAAGCCCTGCCGATATGAAAGAGAAAGCGTATGTGTTAAGCGTGTTGGAACAAGCCGCCGCAGAGCTTACCTGTGCCAATGCAAGTGACAGTGATATCGCGGAGTTACAGGCGCTTCACTATGAAATGAAGGCCTCCTTCCTAAGGCGCGATCGGCAAAACTACTTCCGCTTAAACCAGGATATCCACAACCGGATTGTGGCGCTTTCAGGCAATGCCACGCTGATTGATATGCACGCCAACTTGAGCCGCCAGCTCTATCGCGTTCGTTATCTGTCAAATCAAAAAACTGAAAAGTGGGCAACGGCGATGGAAGAGCACGAAGCCATTATGGCTGCGCTGGAAGCCCGAGATGGTGAGCGTGTCGGCGAAGAGCTACGCAATCACCTGGGTAAAACGTGGATTAAGTACGCCAATGGGGATATTAAACAGTGCTGATAGCATCGCTCTTTTAAAATGGTTTGGCTACGATAGAGAGTCAGCTTTCAAAAAGAGATAGACCATGACGGCCACCCTTGAGCAGCGTGCTCTGAAGATATCTATTCTGGTAACCCTGGGCGTCTCTATCCTGGGGATTGTCTTCGGTCTCTTATCCGGTTCGCGTTCCGTTCTCTTCGATGGCGTCTTTTCCACCATTGATGCCGCCATGTCGGGGCTGGCGCTGGTGGTCGCACGTTTGGTGGTGCGTGAAGCCAGCCAACGCTTCCAGCATGGCTATTGGCACCTTGAACCGCTGGTAGCGGGCCTGAATGGCAGTATTTTGCTGCTGCTGTGTTTTTACGCGTTCTTGAATGCTGTGCAGGGGCTAATGGATGGTGGTCATGAACTCGCTTTTGGTATCGCTATTCTTTATGCCATCGTGGTAACTGCGGTATGTACTGCTATGGCGTTGTATCAACGGAAACTGAATCGCCAGGTTGGTTCGGAACTGGTGCGCATTGATATGCATGGCTGGGTGATGGCTGCATCGATTACCGCTGTACTGCTGCTGGCCTTTGCTGTTGCGTGGGTGATGGAAAGAACCAGCTATGTCTACCTCACGCCTTATGTAGACTCCTTCCTACTAGCGGTACTGACACTCTGCTTGCTCCCCGTACCTATCGGTATTGTGCGGCGTGCGCTGCGGGATATTTTTCTTATCGCCCCCAGCGCTTTGGACAGCGAGGTCCATGCAGCAATGGTACCTGTGATGCAGCGAGAGGGTGTGCTTTCCTACACCAGCCATGTGGCTAAAAGCGGGCGTGGTTATTTCATTGAGATCCATATTGTGACATCGCCTGATTTTGCCAGTGAGGAAGGTGTTGCGGAGCTGGATGATATTCGTGGGCAGATCTCCCAGGGAATCTCCGTAGCCCCCGAGCTCTGCTGGTTTACCGTTGCATTCACGGCTGATGTCCACTGGGCCTAACGTTCGTTCGCGCAATAACATGGTTTGGATCATACTGATAAGGTAAATCGACCTAACAACTCACGCATGGATGATAATGCGATGAAATATTCTTACCTGCGCTTGGCTAGCGTGCTGGTTTCATTACTACTGGTAGGCTGTACCACGGCTTCTAAACACAGTAATGACTCACAGGATAATTATCCTCAGGCTGACTATCGTTGTGATGATGGTACTGAGTTCACTGTTATGTTCGATCAGCAGGATGATGTCGCGCTAGTCATGATTGATGGCGACACACTACGCTTGGAGAGCCAGCGCCCCGCTTCTGGTATGTGGTATGCCACACCAACGCATGAGTTTCGCGGAAAGGGCGATGAAGCCACTTGGACGGTAGGGCGTCGCGTGCCCTCTGAGTGTAAAGCAATCTAGAAAGCAATCTAGGCTGTTAACGGCGCGCTTAAGGGTAAGCGGGATATTTACTCACTAAGCTCTTTGCCGATGAAGTCTAAAAAACGGTGATCATTGGCATGAGCAATATTAATGCGCATTGAGTTGGCGTCGGTACTGTCGGGGCGCAGTGAGAAAATAGCTCCTGGCGCGATAAAAATGCCTGTTTCCGAGGCACGTTTAGCCAACTCAGTAGTGTTGATATGGGGAGGCAGTTTGGCCCATAAATAGTAGCCGCCGCCTGGTCCAATCACATCATTGACGCCTATTTGATCCAATACTCTTATTGCTGTAGCACCGGCTTTAGCCACTCGATCGCGCAGTTGCGCGAGGTGGCGGCGGTATCGGCCTCTGGCTAGCAGATCATGCACTATCATCTCATTGAAGGTCGAGGAGTTAACTACAGTGAGCATTTTGATATCCACCAACGCACGAATGATTGAGCGGTTGCCTGCCACATAGCCACAGCGCAAGCCAGTAGAGAGTGTTTTGGAAAAAGTGCCTACGTAAATCACCCTTTCTAATCCATCAAGCGCTGCTAGGTGAGCGCTGCCTTTAGGCAGAATGTCTGCGAAAACGTCATCTTCCACCAGGGTGACACCATAATGTTCGGCAAGCTTTAAAAGCCGATGCATATTGCTAAGTGACATGGTGCTGCCGGTAGGGTTGTGGGCATTAGACTGTAAGAAGAAGAGCCGGGGGCGGTACTGCTTAGCTTTTCGCTCGAATTCTTCTAAATCGGGGCCATCGGTCGTGCGTGGAACGCCCACTAATTTTGCTTTAGCCAAGCGCAACTTTCCAAATAAGGGGTAATAGCCCGGCGTTTCAACCAGAACGCTTTCTCCTGCGCCAACGAAGTGGCGAATAATTAAGTCAAAGGCGTGATTAGCACCAAAGGTCATCATGATTTGATCAGGTGAAGCGTGGATAGAGCGCCCGGCTAACGCCAACGCTAAACGCTCGCGCAATGGGGAGTAGCCTTGAGGCACGCCGTATTCAACATCGTTGATTTCATTGAATAAATCCGTCCGCCGCCTGATTGAACGCGTTAATTCAGTGCCGCACATCCAGCTAGCCGGAGCCCTGCCATCGCCTACGCGCACCGCAAAGTTCTCTACTAGCTGCTCACGCAGTAGTGACACGCTGTCAACGGCCTCTGAAAGATCGTTAGCAGGCTCGTCGATAGGCGATGGCAAGGGGCGTGACACAAAAAAGCCAGCACCCTGACGGGCGTTTAGATGGCCAAGTGCAACCAACTGATCATAAGCATCAATAACGGTGTTTTTCGATACGCCAAACTGCTGGGCTGCTTCGCGGATGGAAGCGACACGTGTACCCGGTGACAGACGTCCTTCGTCGATGGCTTTTAGAAGAGCGTTAGCGACCTGGCTAGCTTTTGACATGAACGACTCTCAATGAAGGCTGAACTGTACCTGTTATTTGATGGGTCCCTCAAGGCTCCTGCAACTGCGCGACGGTGGCCATGGGTATGTACATTCTCAGTGGGTCCGAGGCCAGGGCCTGGAAGCCAAACCCTTCATACAATCGCTGCCGACGAGCTACGGTTTCCGGGTTGCCACAATCCAGGATGTCGAGCAGCGCCACCGCTGTTCCCACTCGATGCGAGGCAAGATGGGTACCCTTGAGCGCATCGGCAAGGAGGAGCCCTCCTATCCCATACCCTTGGGCAGCCTGAGCGACACCCATCATGCCAATGAACGCGGCGGGGATACTGCCGCCAGGCAGTGCATATCGCCGGTAGCGATTGGGAAGATTCCCATAGTCCACGCTATGAGCGTTGATGGAATAGAAGCCGAGGATCTCCTCGGGGTTCTGGTGGGGATTTACCATCACGAACATTCTCGCTGTACCCCCTTTCAGCAGCTTGCCGGCAGTCTTCAGCAGAAAGTTATCGACTTGTTCAACCCCAGACGAAAAAGCTGCTTGATCATGCCTGTCCGTATCGAGCGGCTTGATGACAACATTTTCCAACATCAACGCTTCATCACCCTCTCCTGGTGTTTAGTGAAGGCAGCGCGCAGCTTTTCGGACGGTGCTGGTGGAGTTTCCAGGGCCTCGAAGAAGGCTTGGTGATCCTCGGGCGTGAGCCGTGTTACTTCGTGTGCCTGGATGGTGGCCACCGCACGCTCGTATGCTGCTGAAAGGGCGAATGCCGACATATCCTGGCCACTCAGTGCGGCAGCACGCTCGATGGTCTGCTTGATACGTGGCGGCGCACGGAAGCTCAGCCGCTCGGATGCCGGTTCTTTCGTAATATCAGTAAGAGCTAACATGGTAGCCTCCTAAACCCACTGCGACCTGTCATGGATGTATGGTACATGTGTAGTATATGAAACGTACGCCTTATAGGCGTACATTGCAAGGATGAAAAGTATGCTGTGCTTGTATGCACACGAAATCGACCAGCTTAGCTAGCTGGGCAGGTCGACTGCTTGAGGATTTCGGCTCAACAGAGCGTTAGCGACCTGGCTAGCTTTTGACATGAACGACTCTCAATGAAGGCTGAACTGTACCTGTTATTTGATGGGTACAGTAATTCGTGCAATTTGCACTGCTGTACCTTACTTAGCGTCTTGTCTTTTCACAAGCTAGGAAACCTCTGATTAACTATTACGCTTGACCATACGGTGTTAAAAATCGCCTCAAAATGCTCATTTACATCCCGTAAATTCTGCTTTTTCGTTGATTTTTGCCTTGTCTGGCCTGCGCTCATCGCGTTAAGCAGAGGCTCCTTAGGTTCAGCCTACTTGGGTATAAAACACAAATAATGATCTCTGCGGAGAATGGGCATGCCACATAAAACAACTGCTTACTTAACTGTTTGGGACGATACGGTGACAGGTAAAGACCTGTTAACCGCCCTAATGATTTCTACCCCGCTCACGCTTGGTGGTTTCATTCTTACCCCATGGGCAGATCCAATGCCTTTAATCGTGGGCTTATCGGGTGCGTTGTTGGGGTTTGCTGTCAATACGGTTTATTTACGCCCGAAGCGCCATCTCGACACGGATGAGGAGGCGTAACCATGGATGCGATATTACTTTTGCAGATGTTACTGGCCGCCTTAATTGGTGTTGTGGTGTATACCGCCATCGGAGTAGCGCCGGGTACCGATGAAACGGCGGTACTTGCACCGGTTACGCTGGCCCTGGTTGTGGCAGGCGTTCCTCTCCCTGTGGTGCTGGCTTTCTTTATGGCCGCCATCGTGGCTAAGAAACTGACGGATTCGATACCCGTTTCGGTCGCGGGGATACCGGGAGGGGTGATGTCGGCCCCTATGGTCGAGCATGCAATGATACTGAAGCGTGAAGGGCACGCTACCTTGGCAATTCGCAAAATGGCGTCGGGCTCGGTGATTGGCACACTTGTTGCCATACCCGTGAGCCTGCTATTGGCTTTCCTGCTGACACCACTGGCGGATGTGTTAAGCCAGTATGCCAGCCAGATATTTTTTGTTGGTGCGATATTCTTAGCGCTGATGAGCCGTGCAAAAGTGATCAGCTTGATCAGTATTGTCATCTTGGCAGCACTGGTACAGGCACTACGCCACTTCTACTGGGGGATGGGAGTTATCCCTGAAGGCCAGGTTGTGTTCATCTCGTTTTTCCTGGGTATCACGATAGGTCCGATGATCTTCAATTTGGCCCAGTTAACCGTGAATGAAGAACGGCGCAAAATGGCGACCAGTGAACCTAAAACAATCAAAATCTACGCTGCTGATGAAGGCGATGATACGAGCCGCTGTCCCAACCCCTTCCGTATTTTGACCCGTCAGGAAACTGTTTCGGCAGCCGCTAGTTCGGTATTGGGGGCGGTCACCTTCTTTATGAGCCCGGTAGGGATCACCATCTTTTTGGGCGAGGTGATGTCGAGCTGGGTGAAAGGTACGGTAGAGAAAGCCAGCCGTGCGCTTTCCTCAATGGATGCGGTGACTAATGCCGCCTATATCGCCGGCATTCTGATACCACTTGCAGCGTTGGGTATACCGATGAGCCCCATGGCAATTGGCCCGGGTAACGCTTTCTTCAACGCCCCGCCGGTGCTTACGTTGGAACAGAACGCTCATCACCTGATGAGTTTTGGTGAAATCGCGGTTGCCAGCATTTTGGGTGCTGGTGTGGCGCTGTTGATGACTTACCCTATTGCCGTTCGTTATGCCCGGCGTATCTGTGTGTTTGTTTTCCGTCGTATTCCTCACGAGGCCTTCCTGGCGATGTTCTTCTCGCTGGTCGTGCTGCTGGCATTTATGGACGCAGGTGTGATGGGCATTCTGGGCGTCGCGGTGTTAGCGCTTGTCGCGGGGCTATTAAACCGCTGGGGCGTAAATTATGGGGTGCAGTTTATGACGCTTTATGCCGCGCCTTGGCTAATGGGCTGGCTAGCCTGAGCACTTAATTTTTATGTAGCGCTGTAACAATAGTTTATGCAAATTTAGGTAACAGTTATGACGACAAGTACATCGCGGATTCCGGGGTTTTACCAACGCTCACCACGCGAGCGGCTGCGTAAAGTGGCCGCTTTAAGCGGCTTGGATGCTGCTGGGGAAGCCCATTTGGCTGATACTGGTAACCTGGCAGCAGAAACAGCCGATAGCATGATAGAGAATGTTATTGGCACCTTAAACATACCGATTGGGGTCGCCACTAATTTAATCATTGACGGTGAAGAGCCGCTGGTTCCCATGGCGACGGAAGAGTCGTCCGTCGTGGCTGCTGTGTGTAATGCAGCACGCCAGTGTCGCGACTCGGGCGGCTTTTATACGGACACATCAGCGCCCGTGATTATTGCTCAGGTGCAGTTGGTAGGCGTCGCGAACCCTGATTTTGCTCGGCTGCGTATATTAGAAGCCCGCGACGAGATTAAGCGTATTTGTGACGCTACCGACCCAGTGCTGTTAGAGCACGGCGGTGGTTTCCAGGATGTAGAAGTGCGCGTGCTTGAGGATATGGTCATTGTGCATCTACTGGTGGATGTGCGCGATGCCATGGGGGCAAATGCAGTGAATTCGATGGCGGAAGCGGTAGCGCCGTCGTTAGCAGAGTGGTCGGGAGGAGAGAGCCGTCTGCGAATTTTATCTAATCTGGCGGACCGTCGTTTAGCAAGAGTCAGAGCGACCTGGCATCTTGATCAAATAGGCGGGGAGTCGGTTCGGGATGGAATATTGGCGGCTTACCGTTTCGCGGACTTAGACCCCTATCGGGCGGCTACCCATAATAAAGGAGTGATGAACGGGGTCAGTGCGGTGGTGCTGGCTACGGGTAATGACACCCGCGCGGTAGAAGCGGGTGCCCATACCTATGCCGCACGTACCGGGCGTTATCGGTCGCTTACCCATTGGGAGGCGGATCGTGACGGCAGCCTAACGGGCACACTTGAAATGCCGATGCCTGTGGGGCTGATCGGTGGTGCCACGCGAGCGCATCCTACCGCACGCCGGTGTCTTGAAGTTTTAGGGGTGAACAGCGCTGATCGATTAGCGCGTATCATCGTTGCCGTTGGGCTGGCGCAGAATTTTGCAGCGTTAAAAGCGTTAGCCACAACCGGTATTCAAAAAGGCCATATGGCGCTTCACGCTAAAAATATCGCCCTGATGGCAGGAGCCGAAGGAGCCGAAGTTGCCCAGGTAGCCGAAGCGCTTGTAACGCTGGGTAACGTGCGCGTAGATATAGCGCAGGCTGAGTTAGCGAAGCTTCGGTCTACATAACGCATGAGCCGCATGGCCTGAAAATGCCGCGTAGCCTGATCACCTCTTACTCAGTAACCCCTTACTTATGAGAAGAAGAGGACGGCTCTGGCCGGGTAGCCAGCCACAGGGCAATCAGCATCAGTAGGGCGATCACTGCCCCGCTTAACCAGCCAGGCCCGAGTGACCAAGCGGTGATTATCGCACTCAACGCTATCGTGCAAACGGCAAAAATCTTAGCGCGCTTGGGTATGGCGCGCTCTTGTTCCCAGTTCACCAGAAGAGGGCCGACATAGTGGCGGGAGCGAATCCAAACCTCGAAACGCGGCGAGCCTCTGGAGGCGCAGTAAACCGCCATCAGCATAAACACGGTGGTAGGCAGCAGGGGGAGAAAAATACCTAGCACTCCGATACTAAAACTTAGCCCTGCCAAGCCTACCCAAAGAATACGTATCAGCGTCATCTAGTCACTTCCTATGGGCCTTATCACTGTACTTAAGTTATAAACGGCTGTGAATGGAAATTACCTCATTATAGTAGTGAATGTTAGTGAGATCGTTGGAGATGGTATGGCATTGTTATTTCCTGAAGAAGCCGCCGCGTTTTTAACGCATATGGAGCGCTATCAATATCAACTGGAAGGCGCAATTGGCTGCTCTATTAACGTCCATTCAGGTCGATCTTGTGCGCTGGCCTGTTTCTCCCTCTGTGAATTTAAAACAATGGTGGACAAAGATGCGTCCTGGGGTCCAAAAGTTGTTGATTGGGTCATGCAAACACAAAAAGCGGGCGCAGATGAAGCTGGTCTCGTGATTCCCCATTCGACAAGGAAAGAGCGTCAAAGAGTTGCTGACCGATTATGTTGCCCAGCTAAGGAACAAAGTAGATGAGTAAGAACGCAAATACTCATATCACCGATGAGGAAAAGCAGCGCCGCCAGGAGGCTGTAAACTACGCCCGCGCCTCCGTGGGCCTGGAAGGCTTCAAACTCAGCGAAGCCGACGAGGCGCACGCGCAACGGTACATCAACGGCGAAATTGACCTGGCCGAGTTCGTGAAGGTGCGGAATGGATCAGCCTGAAAGCGGCAAACCGCAGAACTGAAGAACTGACGCGCTAGCGCTTGTCGGGCACACCGCGAGACGCACGCCGGCCGAGCCGGGCGCACGTCTCGCGCTGAGCCTCAGAGCAAAACAGGGCATTTGTATTAACATCAATGTTAATTTAACACTGATGCTAATACAAATCCTGAAGGGGACTAGAAGAATAGCCACTGCACGATGACGAGTCCGAGGATGCCCAGGGCGAGCAGCATCAGCAGCACTTGCAGATAGGCCAAGATTCGGCCGAGAAAGAAGATCGAACGGATGATGCCTTTCGCGGTGCCTACAATCAGGGCGTCGAGCGCGTCGAACATGCTCAGCCTCCCGCCGCTACAGAACGCGCGCGCGGCGCATCATACTGGGCGCTTGAGCCCTGCCACATACCCTTTTTTAAAGCTCGATAGAGTGTCGCCCGATGCACGCCTAGCAGCTCGGCCGTTTCGTTCGCTGTGCGGCCCTCGGACAGCAATTCACGGGCATGCTCGACCTGGCCGGGGGTGAGAGCATGGCGGCGGCCAAATTGCACGCCACGCCGCTTTGCCGCTTTGCGTCCGTTGCGGGTTCGCTCCACGATCAGACTGCGCTCGAACTCGGCAATGCCCGCGAATACAGTTAGCACCATCCGGCCAGCCGGGCTGGTGGTGTCGGCCCAAGGCTCGGCCAGACTGCGCAAGCCAACGCCAGCAGCTTCCAACCGCTCTGCAATGTTCAACAGGTCGCGGGTGCTGCGCGCGAGGCGATCCAGGCGCGTCACTGTCACCACGTCGCCGGGGCGCAAATGATCGAGCATCCGTTCCAGCTCTGGGCGCTTCGCATGAGCGCCCGTCACTTTCTCGGCAAATATTCGGGAGCAACCGGCCGCGTTCAGCTCGTCGCGCTGGTTCCGTAGGTCCTGGTCGCCGGTTGAGACCCTGGCGTAGCCGATCAGCAGCCGGCCGGTTTCAAGATCGAGCGTTCTGTCTCTCATAATCCTGCGCCCCGCTGTTGCAAAATATGTCGCATATATTTAACTATTTGCGACTGACTTTTGCGACACATCAAAGTCACACAATATGGCCGATTCCGGCCATGTTGCATAATTTAGGATTTTTGCATCACCGCAAGAAAGTTTCTGCGCGGAGCCGCTTGCGCCTGACTCAAAAGTGATGCACAATGGCATCACATTTTATGTCATGGAGCGCAAGGCGATGCGAACGACGATTTCGGTTGACGATAAGCTATATGAAGAGGCGTTGGCCTATGCCGGTGATGACGTCTCTTCGCCCGCCGACCTGGTGCGCGAGGCGATCAAGACATACGTGCAGGTGCAGGCAGGCAAGCGCCTGGCCGCCCTCGGCGGCAGCGCGCCGCAAATGCCGGATATCCCCCGGCGCGGGGAGCCTGCATGAGCATCTTGCCTGACACCAGCGTATGGGTGGCCCATTTCCGCGAAAGAAATGGCCACTTGTCTTGGCTGCTGGAAACGGCGCAGGCCTTGAGCCATCCCTTTATTGTCGCAGAGCTGGCTTGCGGCACACCGCCTGCTCCCCGCGACGTGACGTTGCGTGCCATCGACCTCTTGCCGCGATGCCGGCAGGCGAGCTTGTCGGAAGTGGTCGATCTAATCGAGCGGGAACGGCTCTATGGCCAGGGCTGTGGCTTGATCGACATTTGCCTGCTGGTGTCAGTGCTGCTCACACCCGAGGGCAAGCTGTGGACACTCGATAAGCGCCTAGATGCGATGGCAGAACGATTTGGCGTGGCCTACCGCGCCGGCCTGCATTGAGCCTTTCTTTTGCGGCGCTCACGAAATCGCCGCATGGTCTCTCGCCTCTTGGCCCTTATCCGCGCGGCAAATTCGGGATCGGCGGCCATTTTGGCCCTTTGCTCCACCGTGCGCGCGCCCGTACTCGCGGTTCTGTCGGCGTATCCGGTCGCGTTTTCAAACCTCTGAACATACCGGGCCGGGGTTAAGATTCTCGCCCACCAGCCGCATGTCGGCCGGCCCGTCGAGGATCTAGAACCGGAGTTTCGTGAGTGGCTAATCGACTTCGGCAATAGCGGCTATGCCGCCTTGTATCGTTTCGATGGCGAAAACATCGCGATTCTGGCGGTGAGGCATCAAAGAGAAGCGGGTTACAAAGAATAGGACGAACCCAGGCAAGGGATTGCCACCAACACCATACTTCGGGCCTTTTACATGTATCCAGGTCGACGACTTGGTTGGCATCAAACGCTTGATCTGGACGCCGCCGGTGGATTGAGTCTTGGCGGACCGCCTGCTCGGCGGTGAACGTGTGCATGCAAATTTTCTGAACCGCCTGTTCGGCAGATCAACCGACATTAGATTATCAACAATGCGGCTGCAATGGCGATGCCTGTCGTACCCATCATGATAACGCAGAAACCCATGATATCACGCGCCTTGAGCCCGGCAATTGCCAGTACGGGCAACGCCCAGAACGGTTGAATCAGGTTGGTCCAAGCATCGCCCCAGACAAAAGCGATGACAACGTCCGAAATATCCGCGTTCAGCGACTGGGCCGCTTCGACGAGAATTGGCCCTTGAACCGCCCATTGCCCACCTCCTGAAGGTATAAAGATATTTAACACACCCGCTGAGAGAAAACTGACGAACGGCAATGTACTAGCCGTCGAAATGCTGGTAAATCCCTGCGCCAGGCTAGCCCCCAGGCCCGAGGCACCCATCATGCCCATAATTCCGGCATAGAAAGGAAACTGGATCAACACACCCGAAACACCACGCGCAGCTTCATCAATTGACGAGAGAAAACTGCGAGGACTGGCATGCAGCGCCAGGCCCAGAAAGATAAGTATAAAAATGATGATGTTAAGATTGAGCCCGCCGCCATTCATGGCATACACGGAAACCGAAGCAAAACCCAGCGCCGCACTGGCCCAGGCGAGCGTCTTGGAGCGCTCTATGCGCTCGGCCGGACGCAGTGTCTCCGACGGGCTGTCCTTGATGTCTTCATCCTTGAGCTTGTCGATCTCGACGGTCACTGGCTTGTTGATACCGCGCATCAACAAACGGCATGTTAAGGGCAACACGATGAGGATCGCGGCACAGATACTTAGGTTGAGCACTCCGAAGATCGTTTCTCTGGTAGGGATCAACCCCACCTGGTCCTCCAGAAAATGCCCCGGCGTAGCGACAAGTAGCGTTGCTGATCCCGACAGCCCGGCATGAAAACTCATGAACCCGGCGTAGGCACTGGCCACCAAGAGCCGATAGTCGACACCCTCGACACGCCGTGCCAGTTCACGAGCCAATATGGCGCCGGCCACCAGGCCCATGCCCCAGTTGATCCAGCAAATGACAAGCGTAGTGAAGCTCACTGTCAAAATGGCACGCCCCGGTGTTTTCGCCACGTTAGCGACGCGATCGACCAAGCCCATGAACAAGGGAGTACGTGCTACGGTGAAGCCGGCAACGAGGATGAGGGTCATCTGCATCGCAAAGCTCAGCAGATTCCAGAATCCATCCTGCCAATAGCCAAGCATCGCGACCGCTCCTTGCCCTTGGAAAACCATTCCGGCTACGAACACGATTAATGTAATGAAAAGCACCAAGATCAGCGGATCAGGCATGTATCGATCAAACGCGTTAACGAAACCGCCGGTAAATGTCTTGAGCATGCTGCGCTCTTCACCGGGCTTCAACTCTTGAACGCTCTCTCCCCCCCTTTGAGCCACTATGGGATCTGGTCTTTGATTGGACATGACACTTACCTCTGTTGAATTTGTTCTATATGGCTATTGTTACTCGCGTCAGCGGCACCGCCTGACAGGTTAGGCACTGATTTTCTTCTGGTTCGCGGCCACCCAGATGCGCGACCTCTCCGTCGACAAGTTTGCAAATGCAGCTCTCGCATTGGCCAACGCGACAACCGCTAGGCAGCGCGAAGCCATGCTCAAGGGCGGCGTCGAGTAGCGAACCCAATTCTGGTCGCCACTCAAAGCTGCGCCCGGTTCCTCTGATGTGAACCACTTGTGGCTGTAAATCGATGGACACAGATTTAGGTGAGGTAAAGACCTCAGACCAGATATCGTACGGCGGAATACCGAGCTCACTCATTGCATGCATTGCACTTTCTGTAAAACTGGGAGATCCACAGATGTAGACAAGAGGCCTACTTGGTAAAAGCGGTGTTACGGCCGTAAAATCCACACGGCCATGTACCGCATAATCCTTGCCTGCCGCATCGCTCGGCAGAGGAGCAGAAAATGCCGTGATACGATGCACCCTGGGCAGCTCCTCGCAAAGTTCGTTCAACCTCTCTGAAAGGGGGTGCTCGACACCACTTCGACACCCGTGCAGCAGCATGATATCGGCTTTGCATCCCTCGACGGCAAGGCGCTCCAAGACACTAATGAACGGAGTGATGCCAATGCCTGCCGCAAGAAAGATGAGGGGACGGTCGCTATAAGTGGGTGGAGTGAAAATACCTGTTGGATTTTTAAGCTGTAGGTGATTTCCCACAGATAATCCGTGAATGGCAGCCGAGAGCGATTTTCCTTCACGCGCATCGAACTCTGTACCTTGGCAACGGACGGCAATTGACAGTTTGCTGGATGGCAGCCCGGATCCAAGCAAGGAATAGCAACGGACGGGGCCGCCTTCGGCAATACGAGTAACAACATGCTGTCCTGGAAGGAACTCTGGCAACGCCTTGCCGTCCAGTGGCGTCAGCTTAAGAGCGACAATATCACTTCCTTCGACCTGCACGCGTGTGACGGTAAAATCGCGCCAACCATTCCAGCGTCCAATATTCCTGATCGGATGAGGGCTGATGTCACAAAGCACGGCGCGTAATGGGACAGACCCACTGACAGGGTCACGTGATGTGTCGCTCAGCACAGCATTGATATTGCTAGTATTGTGTCCGAACACAGGTGACGAGCTACGGTTGAGGGCAAGTGAAGCCTGCCACCAGCCGAAGTCGGCTATGACCACACGATTATCCAGCGACTCGTTCAGCGTCACCCGTAGTGCAGCCTTGCCGTAAGAGGTTGTGACATAAGCCCAGTCCCCTTCGAAGAGTCCGCGAGAGCGTGCCAGTGCCGCGCTGATTTCCATTGTTGGGTCAGGTGATTTTTTTCGTAGAGAGGAGATATGTCGGTGCGAGGTATGCACGAACCAGCCAGACTTTGCGGTAGTCAACGTAAGAGGAAAGTTTGTCCCTTCACGCCTCCCACGTAACGGACTCTCTTCCGGCTCAATATGGCAGGCAATGGCAGGATAGCTAATATCCAACAATTGTTCCGAATAAAGCTCGACCAGACCCGAGCTGGTGGGAAAGCCTTTGAGCCGAACATTTCCATCGGGAAGGGAATATTTCTTCATTGGGTTTTGTTGTTGAAACCGGCTTCCGCCAGGCAATTTTTTTAATTCGTCGACCGTCACACCCAACGGAGCAAGCTGCCAGTTCCAACCCGCCTCGATACTGCCGCCAAAGAAATCATCTTCATGTCCCAAGCGGCAGGCAAGCTCGAAAACGATTTCGTAGTCGGCACGTGCGTCGAACTCACATTCGACCATTTTGGGACGAAACTGGATGGTCTCTACTGCGGCCTGATCGATTTCAAAGCCTATCTTTAGTGCATCGCGCTCGGGTGGAAGATTTACCGGGAGAATGATATCCGCACATTCCGCTGTCGGATTCATGAAAACATCCGCATGAACATGAAAGTCCAGTGCGTTCAGTGCTATCATGTTGCGCTCTGCATCGGCCTGCGATACCACCAAATTGGTTCCGAAGCTTACCAATGCCTTGACTCGGTAAGGCTGATGCTCAATGGCAGCCTGACTAAAATCACGGGCGGTGACCCAGCCCCGGGACGGCGGGCCAAGCGGAAGTTCGGAAAGGCCAAGTGTCTTTTCCTTCTGCCCTTTTGGTAGAAGTGATAGTTGATTGACGGCACGCGTAGGTGGTGGAGTGGGCCATATATTACCACCTGGTAGATCGTACGCGCCTGTCAGGGCATATAAGCTAGCGATGGTACGTTCAATAGCCGTAGCATTGGTATGCTGCCCGACACCTGTCCACGAATGGTAAGCCAGTTTGGGACCACCTTCTAGCAAGGTATAGAAGTGTATGAGATCGGTCTCGCCTACCCAACTGACTTCAGCTACATGTGCTGTGGTGTATGGTTCGGCAGACTCCCTCAATAGTGAGAAAACCGTTCTGGCAGAAAACTCTGTGCCACTCCGATCAATCAATCGAATCTCATGATCGAGCATGAGATTATCAGTCACTGTATCGGCGGCTCTGGGGTCGAAGCTTTGCGGCTTTCCGCTCCCATCGACAACTACAAAACCAGGAAGCTCAGTTCCTTCCCAGAGATCTTCCTGACGCACAAGGCGGCCTGTTTCAAGGTTTACTAGCAGGCATGCGTTCGTCCATCGGCGGACAAACGCGTTGTTATAAGTTTTCGTTGAGATCAGATGGCGTATGGCACCCATAGCGAGTGCCGAATCGGCGCCCGGCCGAACTCGCAGCCATAGATCAGCTTGCTGTCCAGATCCATTTGGCTTGGGATCAATGACCACAACATTTGCGCCGCGGCTGCGAGCGTCAGCAATTCGACTCGCCTGCGCAAGCCAGGTTCTCGCAGGGTTATGGCCCCAAAGAAGGATAACGTCGGCATTTTCATAGTCAGCGAAGCCGATACCACGCCCAAAAGTCAGTTCATGTGCATAATCCTTGTGCCACCCACATACCTCGACGGCGTAGATTAGATTGGGGGATCCGAAGCATCGGACAAAGCGTTCGACCCATTCGAAACTATCCACCATCGGCGTCCCGCTCGGTGTCGTAATGGCGAATGCCACTGTTTCAGCGCCATCCTCCTCTCTGATGGAAGCCAACGTGGTAGCGACTTCATCTAGCGCCTCTTCCCAACTAATTTCCTTCCATTGGGGATTAGGGGCTCCCTTGGGTGAGATTCGCCGGAGAGGAGACCTTAGACGTTCGGGACTGTGAACCATCTCGGGCAAGGCGCGCCCCTTTGCACAGAGCGCACCACCGGTTGGGTGGTCGCGAAGGGGTTCGACAGATAGGACACGCTTGCCAGCCACGACCGTCTCCGACCCACAACGTGAACGACAAAGGGTGCAGTATCCTTTTAGCCGCTGCTCTGTCACGATGTACCTCCGCAATAAATGCTTTACTGTAGTGCACTACTATAATGCGTCCACGGGCTGGACTTGTCAACCGCAAGGCAATATCATGATGAGAGTGGTCAGAAACTAAGTGATCAATGCGATGCAAGAGAACCTTCGTGAGCGTATCCTCAAGCAGCTGAGGTCGGAGATCATTTCGGGAGAAAGCCCTCCTGGCACTCTTTACTCCGTTCCTGCGCTGTCGGCCGAGCTTAACGTTTCGACGACGCCGGTGCGTGAGGCGTTGCTTGAATTGGCAAATACCGGCTTGGTAGAGCCAGTCCGCAACAGAGGGTTTCGGGTATCACGACCTACCAAGAAACAGCTACATGACCTCTTCGATATGCGCGATTTATTAGAGCTTCAAGCTGCCAAGCTGATGATGGACAATGCGTCGTGTGATACTGAGATGCTCAGGGAATATGCTCGCGAGATTGAGCAAGCCGTGAACGATGATGATGTGCGTGCTTACCTCATCGCTGACCGTTCCTTTCACGATGCCTTGTTTGCAGCCTCCGGCAACGAATTGTTAGCACAGACGGCACTAGCTTTTCGGGACAGGATGCGCCTCTTCGGGATTCGATCAGGTGCCGGGATAGATCGGCAACGTGAGTCCGTCGAGGAACATTACCGCATTATTGACCTCATTGAGGCTGGCGAGAAAGATGAGCTGCTCAAGCTCTTGCATTATCACATTCGTAGCTGGGAACCGATTTTCGCCGCAGCCCTAGAAAAAGATGCCCTTCGCCATCGAAAGAAAAGAACCTTGGACAGCTAGTCATGTCTTGGAAAGTGAATGAACGGGGATTGGCCCTCAGAGGCTGAGGGCGTATGGGCGGGGCCTTGCTAGACGGCTGGCTTGCCTGTGGGATTAATCCTTCAGCCGTTCATGTAGTGGACCCATTTCCACCGCTTCCGTAGGCTTGTCTCAACGACGCCCTGGCTCCTGGGCTCACCCCATGCCACACACGACACCTAACCCCAACCTAACTGCCGAAGGCTCCCGCCACCCGTTCGATATCGCCGCCATTGAGCACGCCCGCCTGCCAGCGTAGCGTTAACCAAGCCAATAGATAATCATAGCGGGAACGGGAAAGGTCGCGTAGTGCCTCGAAACGTTCGCGTTCGGCGTTCAGCACATCCAAATTGGTTCGTTCGCCGCCAAGGATGCTTCTCCGCGTGGCTTCCACGCGTTCTGTGGCGGCGGTTACGGTCTGCTGATAAGCCTCTATTCTCCGTTGGCTGCTGCGGGTTAAACGGTATTGGCGCTCAACGTCATTGAGTAGTTCTACTGTCGCTGCATCCAACTCATGGCGTGTCTGTTCATACGTACTGCCTGCCTGACGGCTGGCAGCGACTACCCGGCCACCTGAATAGAGCGGTAAATTGACCTCAACGCCTATGCTGTCGGTGTCGTAACGCTGCCCAATCATGTTTTCTGAATTGGAGTCGGATATCTGGCTTCGCGCATACAACTGCACGCTCGGCAGGTGCCCGGCGCGCTGCTGATTCAGTTGGTGCCGGGCGGCTTCCAGCAGGCTGCGCTGGGCGGCCAGTTCAGGGTTATGGGCCAGCGTGTGTTCGTGCCACTGTTCCAGTGATAACACTGGGTTTGCTTGGGTAGTGTGTAGATTGCGGGCGAGCAGGTCGGCCTGCAATGGGGCGAGCGAAGCGGATGGGACACGTGTGCCGGTCAGAGCGCGCAGCGCATTCTGGGCATCACTCAAACGGTCTTCAGCTTCAATCAGTTGGGCTTCCACCAAGCGTGATTGAGCGGCAATCTCTAACTGATCGGTACGGGTGCCTTCGCCATAGTCGATAAAGCGTTGGCTGCGCTCATCTTCTGCTTGCAGGGCACGCAGATGGGCTTTAGCCAGTTTGATATCGTCGTTCGCGTAAAGTACCTCGGTATAGGCTTGTAGAACCTGAACGGCTAACGCCTGACGGGCGCGTTCAAGCGTTAACTCAGCGGCTTCGGCCTGGGCCTTGCCTGCTTGATACTGAGCGAACGCCGCAGCGTTCAGCAAGGGTTGCGTTAGCGTGAAGGCAGAGGAGTAACTGGTGTAATTCATATCGTTCGTGGTCGTGCCGCGTGGTGTTTCCTGCTGCACTTCCGACCAGTTGTTGGCCCGAGAGTAGCGATAGCTGAGCGAGGGCAGTAAAGCAGAGCGCCCCAGCGCCCGCTCCTGTTGCCCGGCTGCGCTTTCACTCTGCGCGGCCAGCCAGCCCGGGTCGTGCTGTTTGGCCAGTTCATAGGCTTCCCGGAAATCCAGTGCAAACGCGCTGAAAGGCCAGCAGAAGCAGGTGATCAGCAGCCAGGTGCGGTATCGCAATGATGCAGCGCGAATCATGCATCCCCCCAGGCCGTGCGGGCGCGGTCCAGCAGTGGCTTAAACAGATAGTTGAGCAGCGTGCGCTCGCCGGTGCGTACAAACGCTTCGACCGGCATGCCCGCCTTGAGCGGTTGATTACCCAATGGGGCGAGATCATCGGCAGCCACCTCGACATACAGTCGGTAATACGGCAGCCCCGTCTGCTCATTGGTCAACCGGTCGGCGGAAACCTGGCTGACAACCCCTGGTATACGTGGTGTGCTGCTACGTTCGAAAGCGGTAAACGCAAGTTCTACCGGCAGGCCCGAATGGACCTGGTCAATCTGTTCAACGGGTAACTGCCCCTCCACCAATAAGGGTTCGCCCAGGGGCACAATTTCCATCAGCAGCGCGCCGGGTTGAACGACGCCACCTTCGGTATGTTGCGTCAGGCCCACCACCGTTCCCGAGCGGGGAGCACGTATTTGAGCGTGAGCCAAATCGAATTCGGTGCTGGCCAGTTGGGCGGTCAGTTGCTGGGTACGCAAACGCGCTTGGGCGAGGAGATCCTGCACGTCACGCTGATACTCTTCATTGCGCTGGGTGTGCCGTAACTGCAACTCAGCTACCTGTTGCCGTGTTTGCTGTAGTGTGCCGATGGCTGAAGCAATATCACCTTGCAGCTGTGCGTAGCTGCTTTCAATCTCCAGCAGCCGGTTGCGAGGAATATAGCCGTCGGTCGCCAGTTCGCGCAGGTTGTTGCGCTGCTCTCCCAGCACTGACAACTGCATGCGCTGCTGAGCCAGTGAGGATTCAAGCCCCGCCGTCCTTGCTCGCTGCCCATCCAGGTTGGCTTCGATACCTGAGAGTTCGGCCGCCAACGCATTGCGCCGGCTGGTGAACAACTGGCGCTGCAACGCCAGCAGCGTGTCGATTTCCACATCGCCACTGTTAGCGAGTTCAGCCGGTGTGATAAAGGTGTCCTGGTGGTCGCGTTCAGCTTCCAGCCGGGCGGTTTCGGCCAGTGACGATGCCCGCTGTAAACGCAGCGCGTCTGTTTCATGTTGCAGGCGCGTTGTATCGAGGCCGATAAGCGGCTGGCCCTCTTCCACTTGATCCCCCTCACGCACCCAAAGTCGCTCAACAATACCGCCGGTTGGGTGTTCGACTGCTTGGCGATTACCTGAGACCACCACCGTTGCAGGGACTGCCACCCCATTATCCAATGGTGCCCAGGCCGCCCAAGCCAAGAACAGCAGCAACCCGACCAGTAGCAACCAGCCACCCAAATGCAGCGGTTTGCGTTTGCGCTGCATGGCCAGTGATTGCCAGTCTGGGGGAGACGGGGCTGTTTGCGAAGAATTAGCAGGGGAGGGTGTAGCCTGGGAGAGCTGGCGAAGCGTCATGCGCGCTGCTCCTGACGATTGATGGAAACGTTACCGTAGGTGTAAGCACTTTGTGCATAAGGACTGGCTATTGGGGCATTGGCGGAAGCCGTTGATTGGCGGGCAGCGTTCAGGGCGTGCAGGATCTCTTCAGTGGGCCCGAACTTTTGCATCCGTCCCTCTCGTAGTACCAGCAGATGCGAGGTCGCCTTAAGTACCTGCGGGCGGTGGGTAATCAGCACAACGGTGACATTTCGTTCGCGTAGCTGCTGTAGTGCTTGCAGCAGCGCTTGCTCGCCTGTCTCGTCCAGATTAGCGTTAGGCTCGTCCAATACAATCAAAGCAGGGGGGCCGTAGAGTGCTCTGGCCAAGGCAATACGCTGGCGCTGCCCGCCAGAAAGGCCGAGGCCGTTGTCGCCCAAACGCGTGTCATAGCCCTGGGGCAAGGCCAGAATCAGTTCGTGAACCCCGGCAGTTTTGGCGGCTTCGACAACCTGTTCGGGGTCTGGCTCGCTAAAACGGGCGATATTCTCAGCTACGCTTCCCGCAAAGAGTTCGACATCCTGCGGTAAATAGCCGATATGCGGCCCCAGCAGCGCTTTGTCCCAACGCTGGATATCCGCGCCATCCAGCCGCACGGTGCCTACTTTGGGTGTCCAAACCCCTACCAGCAACTTTGCCAGGGTAGATTTACCAGACCCTGAAGGGCCGATGACGCCTAGAATATTGCCCGGTTCCAACGCGAAGCCCACCTGAACCAGCGTAGGTGTTTTACCGCCGGGCGGCATGGCGCTCAAGGGCTCCACGTTAAGCTTGCCCTGCGGAGCAGGGAGATCCATGCCCCGCTGGCGGGCCGGGTGAGCGGTTAGCAGGTTACCCAAGCGCTGGTAAGCCAGCCGTGTCGAGGTCCATTGCCGCCAAGCGTTGATCACCTGATCAATAGGGCTGAGTGCACGGCCCATTAAAATAGACCCGGCGATCATTGTGCCGGGGCTTATCTGACCGCCAATAGCCAACCAGGCGCCTAACCCCAGCACCAATGACTGCAAGGCAATACGCAGGCTCTTGGAAATAGCGGTTACCAGGGCGGTACGCTCGCTGGCCAGCCCCTGTAGCGCAATGAAGCCCGCATGCAGCCGCGCCCAGCGCTGGGTGAAGGTGGAGAGCATGCCCATCGACTCAATGGTGTCGGCGTGGTGCAATTGCGTTTCTGCCATGGCATTTGCCTGTACGGAAAGCTTGCCCGCTTCACGTAGCGGCGGCTGGGAAAGCCGCTCGTTGAGCCATGCCAGGCCGATCAGCACGACAGCACCCACCAGCGCCAGGCAACCAATCCACGGGTGGAACATAAACATCACCAACAAATACAGCGGAAACCAGGGCGCATCGAAGAACGCAAACACCGCATTGCCGGTGATAAATTGGCGTAGTGCATCGAGGTCGCGGGTGGCTTGCCCGGCCTGGGCCGCCTGGCCGCTCAGCCCACGCTCGAAGGCTGCTCCATAAATACGCGCCCCCAACTGCTCATCGAAGCGTTCCCCAATATGGATGACCGCCAGGCTGCGTACGTACTCAAGGGCTCCCATCAGCGCCAGCAGGCCCAGGGCCATGCCCGTTAACAGCAGTAGCGTGGTGGTATTACCGGAAGCCAGCACGCGATCGTAAACCTGGAGCATGTAAAGCGGCGGCACCAGCATCAGCAGATTGATAACTGCACTGAATAGCCCTACCGAGCGCAGCGCGCCGCGATAGCGGCCGAGCGCCCGATAGATTTCATTTTCGGGCTGGCGTTGGGAAGGGGTCATTGGGTATGTCCCTGAAAGTAGACGTAACAAAGAACCCCCTGATTGACTATTGCGCTTGGTAATGCGGCGTTGAAATTAACCTCAACATGCTCATTTACGCGTTGTAAACTCCGCTTTCTCGGATAATTTCGCCTTGCCTAACCTGCGCTCATAACGTCAATCAAGGGCTTCTACGCAACGAATCGCCATGGCAATTCGTCTCAAATCCGTTCTCTCATTGATGTTCTGGTCACGTCATTGCTTGACATCACGCCGAATCCGGCGAAAATGCCGAGGCACCGCGCCAGGGCACAAAGCCCGAGGCGCGGTGTTCAAACGTTGCGGCAAGGGGCTTCCCCTTGCCTTTTTTATTGGTTTTTTAGGCTATTTGCATTCTAGGGTTGGAATTCGCCCATTCTGACCCTGGATT
>NZ_JBQDLQ010000050.1:0-25748 GCF_052095695.1 Halomonas sp. | reverse complement strand
AACATCGAGGAGGGCTTAAAGCCGCAGGCGGCCGCCCATCAAGCCATGCGAGAGGTCTCCGGCCCTATCATCGCCGTTGGGCTGGTGTTGTGTGCGGTATTTATCCCCATGGCTTTTCTCTCGGGGGTCACTGGTCAATTCTATAGCCAGTTCGCGGTGACCATTGCCATCTCCACGGTCATCTCCACGATTAACTCGCTGACCCTTTCACCCGCGCTGGCGGCGATGCTGCTCAAACCGCATAACGCGCCTAAAGATCGACTCACCCGCGTGATCGATAAACTGTTCGGTTGGATTTTCCGTCCCTTCAACCGTTTCTTTAACGCAAGCTCCAACAAATATCAGGGCGGTGTGGCCCGTTCCTTGAAGCATCGTGGCGCGGTGTTTGTGATTTACGCGCTATTGCTGCTGGGCACTGGTGTCATGTTCAAGGCAGTGCCACCTGGCTTTATTCCGGTGCAGGACAAGCTTTACCTGATCGCGGGCGTCATTCTGCCGGAAGGCGCGTCTCTGGAGCGAACCGACCAGATGCTTGAAGATGTCGTGGATATTGCCATGGAGACTGAAGGCGTGGAGCACGCCATTGCCTTTCCTGGCTTGAATGCGCTGCAGTTCACGAACACCTCCAATACCGGGTTGGCCTTTCTCACCCTTAGCGCTTTTGGTGAGCGAAGCCTGAGCGCCGCAGAGATAAACGCCCGCATCAATCAGGGCATTAGTGGCTTGAAAGAGGGGTTTGCGTTCTCGTTTATGCCGCCGCCGATTCTCGGGTTGGGCAATGGGTCAGGCTTTCAACTGTTCATCGAGGATCGCGGTAATCTTGGCTATGGGGCATTGCAGGAGGCACTTAACCAACTTCAGGGCGCGATTGCACAAACGCCGGGCATGGGCTTTCCGATCAGCAGTTATCAATCCAACGTGCCGCAGCTGGATGCAGAGGTGGATCGGCTGAGGGCCAAGGCCCAGGGCGTACCCTTAACCGAACTGTTCGACACCCTACAAACCTATCTTGGATCGACCTATGTGAATGACTTCAACCGCTTTGGGCGCACTTGGCAGGTGATCGCCCAAGCGGATGCCCCTTATCGGACCAGTATTGAAGACATCGCCCGGCTGCGTACCCGTAATGACCAGGGGGAAATGGTACCCATCGGCACGATGGTGAACATCACGCAGACCTTCGGCCCGGATCCGGTGTTGCGCTACAACGGCTATCCAGCAGCAGACTTGGCCGGCGAATTTGACCCCCGCGTGCTCTCATCCACCCAGGCGATGGACGCTATCAATGCCTTGGCGGAAGAGGTGCTGCCGCCGGGCATGGCGCTGGAGTGGACCGACCTGAGCTACCAGCAGTCCACCCAGGGGAACGCCGCTTTGGTGGTTTTCCCGCTGTCGATTCTGCTGGTATTCCTGGTGTTGGCGGCCCTCTACGAGAGCTGGACGCTACCGCTGGCGGTGATTCTGATCGTGCCCATGTCGATGCTGGCAGCGTTGATCGGCGTCTGGTTTGGCGGGGGTGACAACAACATTTTCGTGCAGGTAGGGCTGGTGGTGCTGATTGGCTTGGCATGTAAAAACGCCATCCTGATTGTCGAGTTTGCTCGTGAGCTAGAACTAGAGGGCAAAGGTGTGGTGGACGCGGCGCTGGAAGCCTGCCGCTTGCGGCTGCGGCCCATTATCATGACCTCGATTGCCTTTACGGCGGCGGTGTTGCCTTCCGTGATTGCCACTGGCGCAGGGGCCGAGGTGCGGGCGGCGCTGGGCACGGCGGTGTTTGCGGGCATGATCGGTGTCACCCTGTTTGGCTTATTCCTCACGCCGGTGTTCTACGTGGCGCTGCGCAAGCTGGCTGGCCCGTTGCCCCGTCATCACGGCTCGACCCTGTCCACCGATGATAGCTCTGTTCAAGACAGCTCTGTTCAAGACAGCTCTGTTCAAGACAGCTCTGTTCAAGACAGTCCTGGACAAGATGGCTTGCCGGATTCAGGCCGAGCCTGAGACGCTGACGGCGAGGTGGGTAGGCCAACCACCTCGCCTGGCGAGTTTTTATCTGGCAAAAAGAAAGCATCAGGGCGTGCCGTTTCTACCATGCGCAAGGGCGCGTTTCATTTCGTAAGCGGCACCCATACATGCTCAACACCAATCGACAGCGCCACGGCGACCAACAACCCCCCCATCAGCCAGTTGAAGCCTTTCACGACCCGCGTGCTTTTAATCCGGTCCCCGACCAGACTGCCGATCACCACATAGCTGCCGGGGGCGCCCGCCGCCATGGCGGATAGCCCCAGCGCCCACACCACCAAGCTGACGCCCTGAATACCCGCCGCTGGAAACTGAAGGGTGGCAATGGGCAGAGTCGCGACAATGGCTTTCGGGTTGAGTAGTTGCATCACCAGCCCATCGCGAAAGCTCTGCAGGCGCGGTGCATGGTCAGGCTCACCCAAATCCGCGTTGGCGCGGGCAATTTTGACGGCCAGGTAAACAATGTAGCTACAGCCTAGCGCACTCACCATGATAAGGGCGCTGCC
Organism: Halomonas sp.; assembly: GCF_052095695.1. Taxonomy (GTDB): domain Bacteria; phylum Pseudomonadota; class Gammaproteobacteria; order Pseudomonadales; family Halomonadaceae; genus Vreelandella. The sequence goes on along the minus strand of NZ_JBQDLQ010000050.1, from coordinate 23,220 downwards.
GCTGATCCAGGCAGCCCCCGCCCAGCCCAACACCAGCAAGTAAACAAGCATTGCCGTTCCCACACCCAGGCAAAACCCGACTGACTGTTTGGCCTGGCCATTGATGCCCACGTTCAGACCGATCAGATTGACAGGCCCAGGCGTGTACATGACGCCCAGGGCATAGGCGACGATTGCTAACATGGTGAAACCTCTATGTTTGGTAGGACTACCGCGCGATATCGCGCTGGTATTGGTGGGGCGTCATGCCATAGATACGCTTAAAGCGGCGATTGAAATGGCTAAGGTCGGCAAACCCAAAGCGCAAAGCGACCTCGGTTAACGAGGCGCCAACATCCAGGGCAGCGCGGGCCGCATTGATTCGGCAATTAATCACATATTGATGCGGCGTGATGCCGTACTGCTGCCGAAACAGGCGCAAGAAGTGGTACTTGGAAAGATGGGCTGCTTGGCTGATGTCATCAAGGGAGATATCCCTATCCAGGTGAGCGTGAATATACGCTTTTGCCAAGCCGAGCAGTGCATCGGGCCGTGTGGTCACTTGGCTTGGCGGCGCAACGCCACCGAGTTGCACGGTTCGCTCGATTACCCGATAAAGCGCATTCTCCTGATCGATACAGCTACCGACCTGAGAGGTAACCAGGCGCGCCAATGCCAGAATGGCGTTGCGCAACTGAGCATCTTGAATCAGCGTGCTACGTGAACGAAAACTCGCCGTTTGTGAGTGGCCCAGGGCTTCCGCAAACTGCGCGTTGACCTGCTCAGGGTGTACATACACCATCAGATAATCCAGCGCGTGCTCGCCGCCGGGTTCGCCATCGTGGACTTGTTCTGGATTGAACAGAATAACGTTGCCGGGAGAGCTGCGGTGAAACCGCCCGCCGCTGAAGAAATCCTGACGCCCCGCCAAGGTTACCCCAAAGGCATACTCCTCGTGGGCATGGCGGTCGTAGCTGAAATCCTCAATGGCCGCGTGAAGCACCGTCAGTGTTGGCACATGCTGGCTCTTGATGAATTGAAACCGGCTTGCGTTACTCATGCCGCCCCTCCTGATTAGTCACAGCACTAGCTTAAGCCAGCCCCGCCTCCTATTGCTTGTACATAATTGCTAATTGAGTGTAAGAATAAGCGCTCAGTGTCAGGTTAGTGGCCAGAGAGATTATGATGGCGGCTAGCTAAACTCGCGAGCCTTTGAGGTGGTGCAAAACTGGCGTGATAACCTTGTGGTGATATGTGAACAGAAGGGAGGAGGACGTGCACCAATTAGCAGCCCAATGGATAGTGGGATTACTGAGAGACAGAAATATCCCTTTTCAAATCTGCGGAGGGCTCGCAGCAAAGGGGTATGGCGCTGACCGTGAACTGAACGATATTGATCTGTTTGTCCCCAGCGAGCATTTTGCGGCGGTGGTGCAGGCTGGACAGGCGTACATATCCAAGCCTGCGACGCACTACTGCGAAGAGGGCTGGGATTTAACGTACGTCCAGTTCATGTATGAGGGCGTTAAGGTGGAAGTTGGCAACGCTGATGGGGCGCAAATTTTCGATGCGGCCAGCCAGGCCTGGGTGCCGCTCAATATAGATTTTGCCCGCTATGAAACCGTCAATTTACTGGGCCTGGCGCTCCCTTTGATATTGAGTGAAGACTTAATTCGTTATAAGTCAGTGCTCTCACGGCCAGTCGATATCGACGATATTCATGCTATGCGTGAACGTTCAGGATAATAGTCCGCTTCAGACGCTCCGCTTTAACCTAACAGCCAGCCAATGAGAGCCCACTAATGCACTACCGCACCATGACCATCAACGACTATGACACTGCCATTGCCCTATGGAGCGAGAGTGAAGGCGTGAGGATTCGTGACGCTGATTCACGCCAAGGCATCGAGAAATACCTGCTGCGCAACCCCGGCCTGAGCTTTGTGGCAGAAGTAGAAGGGGAGCTGGTAGGAACGATTATGGCGGGCCACGATGGCAAGCGTGGCTATGTCCAGCACTTGTCGGTATCGGGCGTGCATCGCCGGTTAGGCATTGCCACGCGGCTGGTAGGCCTCTGCCTGGAAGCACTGAAGCATGAAGGCATCCTGAAATCGCACCTGATGATTCTGCCTGAGAACGAAGCCGCCCAGCAGTTCTGGGCTAATCAAGGCTGGGCCTACCGATCTGATATTTTGCTCTATTCGTTCGTTAATGGGGATAACCACAACGTTTAACCAAGCAGATTGTAGAACCTCAACTGCTTTCCAAAATCACAAAATACTATCAACGGCCAGTACTGTTGATTAGCCACATTTCAGAAACGATTGGCTGGAAAGCCTATGGCAATAGCGGTATCTGGAATTCAACAGGTGAGCTAATATTAGTTGCTAGCGCCACCCGGCCCAGTATAGTGCTGTGTAGATTTCAGCAAGGCTTTGTGAGTGGGTGGATTAAAGTGTAAGAGGGCGAGTTGAAGTGCCAGATCAATAAGGAAGTTACATGTTTCCCTTAGACGTTTTTGTTACCTATACACTAGCATGTTTGCTACTGGTGATCGCTCCAGGGCCCGATAATCTGTTGGCGATAGGACGTGGTTTGAGCCAGGGTAGGATAGCGGCAACGGTATCTGGCTTATCGTCGGGAGCTGGGATTTTATTTCACGTACTAGCCGCCACGTTTGGTCTTACACTTTTAATTCAAACGTCTGAGTTGGCCTTTTATATCGTTAAGTTTGTAGGGGCAGGGTATCTCATTTGGTTAGGCATTAAAGTCCTGCGTTCAAGAAGCCTATTCTCTTTAGAGCCAGTGAAAAAACAATCTTTAAAAACCATTTTCTCCACAGGGTTTCTCTCAGCCGCGCTGAACCCAAAGCCAGGCATGTTTGTCCTTGCCTTCGTGCCCCAATTTGTTAGCCCACACCATGGCTCCGTCACAGTTCAAATGATTGGTTATGGCGTCTGGTTTGCATTTTTAACAGCAGTAGGCTTTAGCCTTATGGGGATATTTTCTTCCCAATTAGCGCAATGGCTGAAAAATAAGCCCAAACTTGTCTCGGGCTTGAATATCGGGGCTGGCATTACGTTTGTATCATCCGGCTTGGCTGTCGCATTTATGAAACAGCGATGAGCAAGGGACTCTGTTGACGCCACATTATCCTTACTCACAGTAGGATGTATCGTGATCGTTATATATGAAAGTAAACGGACCCATTGTTTTATCCCAGTGAGTGCGGGGAGTGCTTGTTTTTCTGGGGGCAATGCTGGCCTAAAGCGTTATTTACATTAATATGATGCAGGGGCGTTGACTGTTCACGTTACTATTGTCGTCACTTGCTACTGCTGAAAAGAGAACTGTCAAAGCAAGTAGAGCGGCATGTAACTTCGGTTATACACTTGTGTTTTTTTAGTCTGTTTGTACCATGGCAGGTTTTCACATTTTAATCATAGGTATCTGTGCGATGAACCATTGATGCTGCCGTTTTTTATGACGGCCAGTCTCCACCAGCCCCCAGAAGCAGGGGGAGTTCTTGGCATCTTTGGAATCAAGCATGACAACTACCTATCTCACCTTGAAGGGTGTCTCCTACGTTTTGTCGGATGGCAGAACGCTTTTCACAGACCTACACGAGCAGTTCGACAGCCGCCCAACCGGGCTGGTTGGGCGAAATGGTGTCGGTAAAACCGTATTAACTAACATCCTTGCGGGCTTGTTGCCTCCCACTACTGGGCAATGCCAGCGACAAGGCAGCGCTCATTACGTTGCCCAACAAGTGGCGCAGCCGGAGGGCGCTTCTGTTGCAGAGCTTGCAGGCGTGCAAACGATACTGGATGCGTTGGCACGAATTGAGGCAGGCAGTGCAGCCCTAGAAGATTTTGATGCGGTCAATGATCGTTGGGACATACATCAGCGATTCCGTCATGAACTTGACCATATTGGCTTGGGTGGCCTTGAGGCCAGTACTCCAGCGGGTAAATTGAGCGGCGGCGAGGCCATGCGGGTTACCTTAATGGGGGCGATGCTCTCACAAGCTGACTTCCTAGTGCTTGATGAGCCAAGCAACCATCTCGACCGACCAAACCGTCAGGCGCTTATCGAACAGTTACAGCAGTGGTCGCGTGGATTGATTGTGGTCAGTCATGACCGACAGTTACTCGAATCCATGGAGCGTATTGTCGAGTTGTCTGCCTTAGAGCTGAATAGCTACAGCGGTAACTACTCGTTCTACGGCCAAGCAAAAGCACATGAACAGCAAAACGCTGTTGATCAACTCAGTCAGCGTAAGCTTGAACGCCAACGCGAAGAACGCGCGATGCGAAAGCAGCGTGAGCGTCAGGAGAAACGTCAGGCACGCAGCAATCGCCAGGGAAAGGTGGCTAACCAAGCCAAGATACTGCTGGATCGCCAGAAAGAGCGCAGCGAAGCCTCATCAGGTGCGCTGAGCCAACAGCAGGCGGCCAGCCGTGATCAACTTAACCAGCGCGTACGGGAAGCGGCGAAACAGGTTGAAGACGAAGCACACATCTCCCTGCATCAGATACCTGTTAATCAGGCCGCCAAGCGCTGTGTGGCAGAATTGGAGAGGGTTGAGCTACCGTTCGTCGTGGGAGCCAATCGTCACATTAGTCTACTGCTGAGAGGGCCGCAGCGCATCGGTATCGTCGGCCCCAACGGCTGTGGTAAATCCACGCTGCTCCGCGTGCTAGCGGGCCAGATTGAGCCATTATCCGGAACCTGCAAGGTAACCTCTAAAAGCGCCTATCTTGATCAGCGGTTAGTGACTCTTGAGCCGGAAAAGAGCGTGCTCGAACAGCTGCAACTGGCTAACCGATCAACGACGGAGGGGGAGCTGCGCATGCTACTCGCCCAGCTGGGCCTAGACGCGCAGAAAATTACCACACCCAGCGGACTGTTAAGTGGAGGTGAGCGCCTGAAAGGAGCACTGGCCTCTATCCTCTACGCCGGTTCGCCCCCGCCACTATTGCTGCTTGACGAGCCAAATAACCACCTCGACCTGCCATCCGCACGGGCACTGGAAACCCTACTGCGTAGATACCATGGCACGTTAGTGGTGGTATCCCACGACGATGCCTTTCTGGAAAACCTAGCCCTGACAGACCGCCTGACTGCAACCGAACAAGGGTGGCAGTGGGAGCCTCAATCCAGCTGAGCTTCTATCGAGGACTTGTCGATCACCGACCAGACGTTCTGAATCTTATTATCACGGAATAGGTAGAACGCGTTCTCACAAAACGTCACTTTTTTGCCATCCACCGCAAGGCCGAGAAAGCTACCTTTGGGGGTTACATTGAATCGCAGTCTGCACGCGACATGGGGTGAATCAACGGCCAAAAGTTCAATGTTAAAGTGAAGATCAGGTATCTGCTCGTAATCGGCTTCCAGCATGGCGCGATAACCATCAAGCCCCAGGTGCCTGCCGTTGTGGAGGACATCGTCATACACGAACTGGCCAAGGTTCATCCAGTCCTGATTATTGAGGCAGGTGATGTAATCACGGTAGGTCACTTCCAGGTCGCGTTTGTTCATTTTGGTTCTCCTTTCCTGGGTAGGCGTGAGGCATTCGCCAAGGATACATAGGCTCAGTATCATAAGCAGCCTAAACCCAGTCACAGAAGTCATCTTTCATGTCGTGCCCACCCTGCCCCAATTGCCAATCCGAATTCGTCTATCAGGATCAACGCCTGTTCATCTGCCCCGAATGCGCCCACGAATGGAACCCTTCTGAAACTGAGGCGGAAGATGCCTTAACGGTAAAAGATGCCCACGGCACTCTGTTAGCGGAAGGCGACAAGGTAACGATGATCAAAGACCTCAAGGTCAAAGGCAGCTCACTGGTACTCAAGGTGGGCACCAAAGCTGTGATCAAGCGTCTCAAGGACAGCAAGGATCACCAACTGGACTGTAAGGTTGACGGCGTCGGCGACATGATGGTAACTGCCCATTTTGTGAAGAAGGCCTGACGGTGGAAAGTGGCTGTGAGGCACACGGTGGGAGCAGGCTTTAGCCCGCGGTCGCGCTAGCCGATGCCAGTGAGAGAAACCATAATAAGGACGGGCGGTGAGGGCAAGGCACGGCAATATCACTGAAAAAGGAGCGGGATCGAGTTTATGGGATCTAAATGAGCGCTTTGTTGGATGCGCGTAGGTGATACTGCCCAGTCATGGTGGACAGCGCTGCTTTAGCGCTTAAGGCGCCTGCGTTTTGTGTAAGCGCCAGCTGTGATCGAGCAGCGACTGCACTTAAGAACGCATTTGCCGACTGGCACCCGGCGGCTGGCCGGTGACGCGCTTAAAAGCACGACTGAATGCCGCTTGGGAGGTATAGCCGAGTCGCTGGGCGACAACATCGATGGGCACTCTTTCGTGTGTTAGCCATTGACTGGCAAGACGCATCCGCAGCTCCGTGGCATAGCGCAGTGGCGGCATACCGATGGTGGTTTGAAAGCGTTGTGCAAAGACGGAGCGAGAGACATGAGACTCCGCCGCCAACTCTGCAACAGTCCATTCACGGCCAGGCTGGCGGTGCAGCGCCAGTATTGCGCGCGCGAGACGCGGATCACGCAATGCGGCAACCAGACCAGAGGCGTTTTCACAGCCGGACTCGATCCAGCCACGTACAATCATCGCGGCCGCCACCTCCGCGAGCCGCGCCAGAATACCTGCAAAGCCGATACGACCGGCGCAGATTTCGCGTTTCATTGAATCGAGAATAGGCAGCAAGCCAGGGTAGCGATCCGCTTGCGTGTCAGCCACCATGAAGATTGGCATCAATTTACCCAGCGCCTGCATTCCGCCAAGATCGAACTCCATGCAGCCGTAGAAGATAACGGTACTCGGCGTAGGGTGCGTACTGGGACAGGTATTGACCCCGCTAACCGCTTCGCCCAGGGGCGCGGCATCGAATGTGTCGATGCTCTGAAATGACGTTTCCGCATCCGATAGAAGCTGATGCTTTCCACCTTGAGGTATAAACACAGCGCTGCCCGCGGTCAGCTCATGCAACTCACCATCACCCGTACGCAAGAAGGCAGTACCAACAGCCTGGAAATGGAAGTAGGCGTATCCTGGCTTTTCTTCGAAGCCTAGGCCGAAAGCTGGGCCTGTCTGAATGCGACGGTATTGGACGCCACGCAGGCGCATACCGGTCAGCAGTTCGCTGATCAGATCAGACGATAGGGCAAATGGGTCTTTCTCTGTCATGTTAGGTGTTTCAGTCAAAAAGTTGAGGCTTATGATCATAGATCATCCTGAATTTGAACTCTAGACTTCTGGCTACCACTATTTCCTTTCCTAGAGATTTTTCGAGATGACCAATGATGTGTGTGATACCGGGCAAACGCCCAATGCTAGTGATGCGTCTGCTTTAGAGCCTGCGGCACCCGCGTGGATGGCCGTGTTTTCACTGGCAATGGGGGTATTTGGATTACTGACGGCGGAGTACCTGCCCGCTAGCCTGTTGACGCCGATGGCCGCCGACCTGGGCATATCGGAGGGACTGGCGGGTCAGGCCGTGACGGTAACGGCAGTGGCAGCCTTGTTCGCCGGGCTGTTGGTGCCAGCATTGACAAGTAGGCTTGATCGGCGCGTCGTCTTGTTGGCTTTCACCGTGATGATGATCGTTTCCAATCTGCTGGTGGCGTTGTCCTCCAGCCTGACCGTATTGCTAGCAATGCGCATTCTACTGGGCATTGCGTTAGGCGGTTTTTGGAGCATGGCGGCAGCCGTGGCTATGCGGCTGGTGCCAGCACATTTGGTGCCGCGTGCACTCTCCATAATATTCAGCGGCATCGCTATCGGGACGGTGGTTTCTGTGCCGTTGGGCAGCTACTTGGGAGGGTTATATGGCTGGCGCAGTGCATTTATAGCCGCAGCGGCGGTTGGAGGGCTAACACTTGTCTTCCAGTGGTTCACGCTGCCCCGTATGGCACCACGCAAGATGATGCACACGGCATCGGTTCTGGAATTGCTTCGTCGCCCGGGGATAGGGGTAGGGATGATGGGCTGCGTACTCGCCCATACGGGCCAATTTGCATTGTTCACCTATATTCGCCCTGCGCTTGAAAGCGTCACCGATATTGATGTTGACGGTCTGTCTCTGCTGCTCTTGGGTTTCGGTGTCGCCAATTTCATCGGTACGCTGCTGGCCGGCTGGATGATGGAGCGTAGCCTGCGCGCTACGTTGGTGCTCATGCCTGTGCTTGTGGGCTTGGCGGCCTTCGGGATGATCTGGCTACCCGTCAATGGAACAGGGCTGATGCTTTTAGTGGCCCTGTGGGGCTTGGCCTTCGGCGGCGTGCCTGTTGCCTGGTCAAACTGGGTAGCCCGTGCCGTCCCTGATCAAGCCGAGACAGCGGGGGGAATGGTGGTTGCTGCGGTGCAATCTTCAATCGCTACCGGTGCCGCATTGGGTGGCATTGTGTTCGGTTTTAATGGGATCACTGGCGTTTTTATGACGGCTGGCGCGGTGATGCTACTCGCTGCACTCGTGATCTTTCTGCGCGTTCGCGTCGAGCTGCCGCAGCATGGTGCGAACGCAGGCGTCGGAATAAATGTTTGAATGACTTTTTAGCCTAGGTTTGCTCCGGGTTGTGTCTAGGCACGACGGGCACCACCCGGAGCAATGCATTTAAGAAAGCGGAAGACGCCATGGCTGTAAAAGATGCGAACGGCACCCTGTTAGCGGAAGGCGACAAGGTAACGATGATCAAAGGCCTCAAGGTCAAAGGCAGCTCACTGGTACTCAAGGTGGGCACCAAAGCTGTGATCAAGCGGCTCAAGGACAGCAAGGATCTCCAACTGGACTGCAAGGTCGACGGCGTCGGCGACATGATGGTGACCGCTCATTTTGTGAAGAAGGCCTGAATAAGCCCCGGCCTTCTTTGATCCACCTCACGACGCGGTAAGCTGAGGCTCATCCACCACCACCGCGTCATACAACGTTTCAGCGAAGCTTGCCAGGGCGGGTGTCCAGGTTTCCGGTTCGGGGGCGACAAAATAGGTATCGACATTGGCGATGGACGTGGGCAGTTCCAGCGTATGAATCCTGAACCGGTGCTGGTGGGCATCGACGATCCCACGGGGTAGCACCGTGTAACCCATCCCGGCAGAAACGCAGCCGAGCATCGCGTCCAGAGAACCGAACTCGAAGATCCTTCCCGCATTGACTTCCTGGGAAGCCAGCAATAGCTCGATACGCTGTCGGTAGCTGCACCCCTGGCGAAACGCCAAAAAGGCAGACGTCAGCAGTTCTTCAGAAGACGGCATCGTCGACATAGGCTGTGAACCGACCAGCACCAACTGCTCGCTAAACGCTTTGAGCAAGTGGTAGCGGCCATGCTCAAGCCGCCCAGCCACAAACACGCAGTCCACATGCCCAGCCATTAATAACTCTACCAGCTCAGCCGTGGGCCCGGTCTTAATCTGGATATCAACCTCAGGCTGCGCTGTGTGGTACGCCGCCAGTATCGGCGGAAGGCGCAACGCCGTCGTGGTCTCCATGGCACCGATGCGCAGCCGCCCGCACGCGCTCTCCTGACCTTTGAACAGTGACACAGCCTCGTCGTGAGCCGTCAGCATTCGCTCGGCGTATTCCACCAGCGCCAACCCCGCACTCGTAGGGCGAACGCGCCCCGCACGGTGAATCAGCTGTACGCCTAACTCCTTCTCGAGTTTTTTAATGTGGGTGGTCACATTGGATTGCACCGTATTCAGCCGTTTGGCCGCTGCCCCAAAACTGCCGGTTTCGGCCACAGCCATGAGCAGCCGCAGCGATTTAAGTTGCACGCGTCATCTCCCAGTCAGATTATCTATAAACAAGATAGTAACGATCAAAACTAATCGTTTCTAGAAATAATGAATCACGCGTAGTCTGAGGGTGTAATAACGCGCTGCCCACCTTGCCCGAATGAAGGGCGGCACGAAAAGGACACCTTATGATGAAGCGAACACTCACTGCTCAAGACCTACCCGCCCTAATCACCGGGATAATGGCGACCTTGGCGGGAATTGGCATTGCGCGCTTTGCCTATACGCCGCTATTGCCCGCGATCATTCAGCAAGGGTGGTTCACCGCCAGCCAAGGCGCCTACTTGGGGGCCGCCAACCTGCTGGGCTACTTTATCGGCGCACTCGCCGCCCACTCGCTGAGTGAGCGCTTTTCTCCTCGCATGGTAATGGCCGCAAGCTTCGCAGGTATCGCGCTCAGTTTTGTGCTCTGCGCCGGGGCGGGCGGTTTCCTTTGGTTTTTCTTCTGGAGACTAATCTCCGGCATTGCCGGGGCCATTTTAATGGTCGTTGGCCCCTCGCTGGCGCTAGCGGCCACGCCACCTGAAAGGCGAACGCGTGTCGGTGCCATGGTGTTTACCGGTATTGGCTTTGGCGCACTGCTTTCGGCCTTTATCGTACCGTTACTGCTTGGGTTAAGCCTGACAGTCACCTGGGGCACGCTGGGGCTGCTGTGTATTGCCGCTGGCCTATTGTGCGACTGGGGAGTAGCGCACTTAGCTTCACCGATCACGGCTAGCCCAAGGGGTAATAGCCCCTCAGGGGTTACGGATGTAAAGATAATTGTGCTGCTGGTGATGGGCGCTTACGCCCTGGATGCGATTGGCTTTGTGCCGCATACCGTGTTCTGGGTGGACTATCTCGCCAGGGAAAACGCCCTGGGTAATCAAGCGGCTTCCCTGCAGTGGGGTATCTTCGGGTTGGGTGCCTTGTGTGGGCCGTTCATGGTCGGTGCACTGGCGCATCGAGTGGGTTGGCAGGGTGGCTTGATGATCGCCTTTGCGGCGAAGGCTGCTGCCGTCTTGCTGCCGGTGTTCTCGCTTGCACTGCTCAGCCAGTCGGTTTCCTCATTCATGGTGGGGGCGATGATCCCCGGCATTGTTGCTCTCACCTCGGGCCGCCTTGCCGAATTAGTAGGGCCAACCGCCCACAAGAAGCTCTGGGGGCAAGCCACCGCCGCCTTTGCTGCCGCCCAGGCGATGGCAGGCTATGCCATGTCGGCGCTTTATGGCACCTGGGGCAGTTACACGCCACTGTTTGCCATCAGCGGCCTTACCCTCGTCGCGGGATTATTGCTGGTGCTGCTTAGCCGAGGCGTACAGCAGCGCCAAACGCATCTTTCTGCTCAGCAACTCACAAAGCACGCTACACAGCACTCTTCAAAGCACTTTACACACCACGGGAGGCAATAATGGAACTCTACCTAAACGCAACCTCGCCCTATGCGCGTCTGGTGCGCATCGTGTTAATGGAAAAAGGCCTAATGGACGCCGTGACGCTGAAGTGGTGCGACCCCTGGGCAGACGATGCCGATCTCTTAAAGGCTAACCCCGCCGGGCGCATTCCCGCGCTGGTAACGGAAGAGGGCACCCGGCTTAGCGAATCAATGCTGATTGCCGTTTACTTGGATAGCGTTAGCCCCAACCCACCCATGCTGCCCGCAGCCAGCCTAGGGGATGTACTGCACCTGGCGGGGTTGGGCCAAAACCTGATGGATGCCGCGTTCAACACCGTGATTGCCAGGAAGCATTACGGCAACGAGATAGATGACAGCGAGCTGGGGCAGCGGCGTTCGCGGGCGATTCAGCGGCTGTTGAAACAGCTGAACAGCGAGCTTGGCGAAAAACAGCAGGCCTCAACCATTAACCTGGGCGAAATCGCTATTGCCGTGTCGCTGGATTATCTCGCCTTCAGGCTGCCAGAGGTGAACTGGGAAGAAGACTACCCGCAGCTTCAGGCTTGGCATGCTGGCGTGACTGCACGTGCAAGTTTTCAGCAGACTGCGTTCGTTTAGCAGAGCCGACACTAACACCTTCGCAATCTTTATTACTTTACTACTCGTTTGGCACCGCCCACACCATTGATGAGCCACTGCTACTTGGCGCTCCAACAAAACGCCAGCACAAGGGGTCTAAAACAGTATGAGCGAACTGCTGCATCTCATCAAAAGCCTTTACCAACAGGTAATGGACATAGTCACGTGATGGGTATGATGTGGCCTGATGGCTGGTTGATGTGTCACCTTAAAAGCGGTCTTGCTACTTTTAAAAAACCGAAAAATAAAGAATTTAGATGGGTTTTAGTATGACAACCTTACCTACATTTGATACTGCTCGCCTTACGGTGACGCCGCGGACACTCGCAGATCTCACCGCCTGCTTAGCGATGGATCGCGATCCCGAGGTGACGAAATTCATTACAGGTCCATGGTCTGATCCAGATCGTCATGAGGCATTCGTAAGGGAGCGGATCGAAACCGACTTCGGAGAGGGACTCGGCTACTGGTCCGTGTTCTCACGCAAGCCTCCAGATCATTTTCTCGGATGGGTTCTCTTAATCCCATATGATGGTGTCGGTCCTGAAATAGAAATCGGTTGGCGGTTCAATCGAGATGCTTGGGGAAAAGGCTTCGCAACAGAGGCGGCCAGGCCCGTGTTGGAACATGCGCTTAAAACACTGGCGCTTCAGCGTGTCGTAGCCGATATTGATCCTGAGAACCTGGGATCGATTCAGGTAGCCATGAAGATTGGAATGAGGGAAGAGGGCATGAATGAATATGATGGCGTTCCACGAAGATCATTTGTGGCGAAACTGTGAATGCCATAGGTCTTATTACGCCAGTTTACTGTTTTCATTAATATAATGGCGGCCTTAAGGCACAGTGGGAGGCGGCTTTAGCCCGCGACCATTCCAGCAGCCAGCTAAGCGATTAAAAATGACAACCAACACAGCTACCCCCATCACCATTGCACTCGCCCAACTGCCCGTCAGCAAAGCGGCGGTAGACGAAAACCTACAAACGCACCTAGCATACATAGAACGTGCTGCCGCGTCGGGTGCCAATGTGGTGGCCTTTCCTGAACTCTCGCTCACTGGCTACGAGCTGGCGCTACTCAGCCAACTGGCCATGCCCCGTCACGATAAAACCTTTGCCACGCTCACCGCCGCTGCCGTAGCCACCAACACGGTGGTGATTGCAGGCTGCCCTCTGCAAAACCCCAACGGCAAACCCTACATCGCAGCGGTGATCTGCTTCCCCAACGGTGAACACACCTTCTACCTGAAACAGCACCTTCACGAAGGGGAGGATGTTTATTGCGCCCCCGGCCACAAAAGCGGCCTTATCAACGTGAATGGCACCCGCATTGCCCTGGCCGTTTGCGCCGACTTCACCCACTCCAGACACGCCGCTACCGCCGCTGCCCAACAAGCGGACGTTTACCTAGCCAGCGCACTTATCTCCCCAGGCGGTTACGCCCAAGATGCCGAGATGCTCGCCGCCATTGCCCAATGCCACCAACTGCCGGTCCTGCTCGCCAACCACATTTCCACTACGGGCGGATGGCAAACCTGCGGCAACAGCGGCGGCTGGAACGCAGCAGGCGAGCTAAACGTGAAAGCTAATGGCACGCTGCCTAGTTTAGTGCTGTGTCATGTTAACCAAGGTGCCATAAGCAGCAGCATGGAAGTGATGACTGACCTAGGTCACGAAGAGTCCACTATCGACTAAAAACTAAGTATTCAAAGTAGGCTTAATCTAAATGAACTGCTAGGCTCGAAGTATTAGAGCGAAAAACGCCGCAGGGATAATACGATGCAGAATGCCCGCATAACGCTTCACCCAACCAAGCAGCGCATGCAAGTGCAGCTTGATGGCATTCTGCTAGCCGACTCCACCAATACGCTTGAACTTCGCGAACACGGCTACTCGCCACGATACTACTTCCCACGTGAAGACGTGCGGCTGGACTTACTCACCGTTTCAGAAACGTCCACTTATTGTCCCTTTAAAGGGCGTGCGGTGTATTTCTCCCTTGGTGAGACCCGGGATATCGCTTGGAGTTATGAGGAGCCTGTTGAGGGTATGGAGGCTATAGCGGGTAGAGTGGTGTTTTATGAAGAAGCGTGCGGATGACTCTTTTCGGCCCTAAGCAGTAATTTTTAGAGATGCAGCAGGAGCGCGAATTTTGGCTATACGGCCTAATAGAAATTAATAGCCAAAAGAATCATAGGATTGGGGGGATCTGGCAGGATGCATTTGCCTGAAAAAACTCCCAACACGTTCATTCAATCATAAAAAGCGCCGTCTAATACGCTGTTATACGTCAATCCCGCTTTGAAGTATTAACTAAAATATGGATATAAAATATGAATAGGTTTTCCCAAAAAGAAAGGGTCGTATCACTAGGGATAGACCTTTTACTACTTTTAGTTATATGTTTTTTTGCATTTGGGAGCTTTTATCCACCTGTTGGAGATAGCGGTTTCTGGTTTTATACTGCTTTATTAAGTGTTCTTGTTGGTTCAAAAATTGTCACCCCATTTTACGTTAAACCTGTTGATGCAATTTCATATGCAGTTCCTGCATTTGTATCATTAATGCTTGTAAATAACTGGGGTGCATGGCCTATAGAAACGAAATTTTCTTTTTTCGTAGTTTCTGCTTTGTCCGCAACAGTTTTTGTCAGTGCTTTACTAGCCATTATTTTTAACAACTGGGGAAATGAAAGATTACAAGAAGTTTCAAATAAAATTCGAATATTTCTTGAAGTGTTCGCTAAGCCTCAAGTCATCTATACTCCGATAATAATTTTTGCAATGTATGCCTATCACATAGGCGCACCTAACGAACTAATATTAATATCTATTGCAATAATACTTACTGTCGCTATGTCGACAGGTGATGTAGTAGTTAAAACATTCAACAGACTCAGAAAAATAACCAAGATTGGGCTGCGCGTGGTTGATTTTGCAGAAATTGCTGCTTATCAGCAGCCAAATATAATTCTTCTTCGTCAAGTTAAAGGTAGTGATTTACCACTAAAGAAGATCGTTTACGTCAAAGATAAGCACTTCAACTCTAAATTAGTACTTACGCTTGATTTAGTTGGCCGAGATAATGGTGTCCTAATCCGATCAGTTGAAATTGCAAGCCTTCCATCGAGTCGTTACAAAGAACTTGAATCCATTGTATCAAATGATAGGGCAGCCCTAATTGAAGATAGCTACCTTCAAGAGATTTGTGTTAAAGAAAATATAGATTTAGAGGAAGTTGGTCATGTGGTTGGAATTGTTGCACCTGATTCCTCAATTGAGAGGCTTTTTTTTGAGGTTGTTGACAACATTAATGTGGAGGAGGGTCGACTTGTTACTGTCACCGTTCAAAATCAAAAAATTCTTTATCAAATTGTTGGGGGCTTGACTAAGGAAGAGGTTGTTCACCAAAAGAATACTTATGGTTATTTACGTGCTCAAGCTCAACAGGTGGGGATTTGGAACGAAGAGCGTAGAAAGTTGACTCAATTTAGTTGGCTGCCTAACATTAATGAACCAGTATATCTTGAAGCTCAAGAAAAATATGTTATTGAACCCGACACTATAGGCCACTTTCCGAATAGCAATTACCAAGTGAAAATTGGAAATATCAATCATCTAGTAACCCATAACACAGCGATCCTTGGAATACTCGGTGTAGGTAAGTCTATGCTCGCCATAGAGTTGCTAGAAAGAATGATGTCAGAAGGTATAAAAGTCGTATGTCTCGATCTAACAGATCAATACTCAATAGAATTATCTGATTACTATAATGCTCCTTATGAAGAGGCATGTCTTACCAGACTAAGAACAGCTACCGAGCAGGATCGGGATGCATGGCAGGAAAATCCGGAGCAAGGTGGTAGTTTACCTAATCTAAAGAATGCATTTTTTGAAGATTTAAATGGGTTCATTAACAATACAGATGGGCACGTCCTGAAAATATATAACCCCTCAGAGTTTGTTGCTACTCGTCAGGATCGTGCTCCAGGAAGTTTTCAGCTAACACCAGGTAATTGGCAGCGCGGTGCACCTTTATTTAGTGTTACACCTGTAGAAATTACAAAAATCGTATCGGAGACCGTTCTTGAAATTTTATCTGCCGAAATGTCAGACAGTGCCAAGGTTTGCTTAGTTTATGAAGAAGCTCACTCTCTGGTTCCTGAATGGAATTCTGTTGTCGCAGAAGGTGACAAGCACGCTACTAGCGGAACAGCGAGAGCTATTTTGCAAGGCAGGAAGTTTGGGTTAGGTTGCCTCCTCATTACTCAAAGAACAGCTAATGTTACGAAAACTATTCTCAATCAATGCAATACCATATTTGCTATGCGCACGTTTGATGATACTGGTAAGGACTTTCTAGGTAACTATATTGGTCGAGATTATGCTCAATCGTTATCTTCAGTGAAGGAACGTCATGCAGTGTTTTTTGGGAGAGGTTCTAGTTGTGAAAACCCAGTTTTGATGAAAGTGAACGATAGGGATGAGTTCCGAAGAATATACAGAGAAGCACATCGCCCCCCTGTATTTCCTCAGCCAGAAGCAGCGCTTCCCGTAGCGGAGGAACAACAGACAGCCACTGAGTTTGATGATGAAATTCCGTTTTGAAGCAACGTGTAACAAGTCAAAGCACCCAGACTTGGTAATGCTGTCACCTTTTTTGCTTCAAAAAAGCAGCCAATTTCACTAAGCCGGTGTTTGGGGCTTTATATCAGAGACGACTAAAAGGCAGTTTCTGGCCATTGAGATGCAAAAATTAGTAAGCATAGGTGGTTTATGAAGGCAATTAATTCAAAAAGTAAAAGTCGCATTAGTAATTATAAGTCTCGATTTGGCCCTGATGGTCTTCATCTCTTTAATCGAGAAACCGGAACAAATATTCTTATTGATGAAGTCGAAATTCCAGTTGGTCGCTGGTCAATGGCCCCCCGCCAAGTGTCTATAGCTTTAACAAATACGTGTGATCTCTTATGTTCTCATTGTTATGCCCCTAAGAACAAAGCTAAGCTTGATTTTAACTTACTTACCAGTTGGCTCCGTACTCTTGATCTAAACGGCTGCATGGGAGTTGGTTTTGGTGGAGGAGAGCCGACTTTATACCCAAGGTTTACTGGGCTTTGCAAATTTTCGGCAAAGGAAACAGGCCTTGCAGTAACGATGACAACTCATGGGCATAGGCTAGATGAAAACCTTCTTAAGAAAATATCCGGAAGGATGCATTTTGTGCGGGTGAGTATGGATGGTGTTGGAGCTACATACGAAAGCATTCGTAATCGTTCTTTTGACGGCCTAATAAATAAAATTAAGCTCCTAAAAGGCGTATCCCCTTTCGGAATAAACTTTGTTGTTAACACAGCAACAATAAAAGAACTGGATGAAGCTGCGCAAATTGCTGATAACCTCGGCGCATCGGAGCTTCTCTTGCTTCCTGAGGTATCTGTTGGTAAAGGCGTTGGTATTAATAAAGACACAGAAATTGATATGCAGAAGTGGATACAGGGTTACAAAGGAAGAGTAAGGTTGGCTATTAGCGAAACACATATTGCGGGTGTCCCTGTGTGCGAACCTTTTGAAAAAGAAACAGGGCTGAGTGCATACGTGCATATTGATGCAAGCAGCAGGCTTAGAAGAAATTCATTTGGCCAAGATGGGGTTTTAATTGAAGGGGATAACATCATGGATGCTTTGCAAGTGTTAAGAGAAAAAAATGAAGGAGGTATAATATGAAAGTCTGGAATGGATACGGGTCAGAGCATTCGATGAATCTTGTAATGATTGGGCAATTTGAAAGTATTGAAGGGGCTGAAAAAGCTAAAGATTTAATAGAAACTGTTACTGAACAAATTTATGATAAGGTTGATTGCGGTGACAATAGGCCCAAAAGGTTTTCTGATGAAGTTATGGATGTTTTTCGAGAAAATAACCTCTACATTTTTGGGCCTGAAGAATTAGAGCAATTTCGATATGAGCACTCGTTAGATATTGAAGGAGATAAGTTGGTTTTAAAAACAGAAGAAAGCGATATATCGGTATTTTTGAAGCTTCTTATTCATCAAGGTGCAAAGGTACAAGTATATAGTGCCCATGACCATCCGGATGAAGAATATGGAAGAGGAAGATAGCTGTGTCTCTAGATTGGTTTTCATTTGAAAAGCTTCCGGGCGATTCTCGAATTAATTTTGAAAATTTATGCCGTGGTATAGCTCGTGCACATTGGGCTCAATATGGCCAATTTATCGCTTTAAAAAATCAACCCGGCGTAGAGTTTCATCTCAATTTAAATCAGACCTGTCCGGCTTTAGGGGACGCTTCTCGCTGGTATGGCTGGCAGTGTAAGAAATTTGATCTAACAAATTCAGGGAGCTTAACGTCGGCCAGCAGAAGCAAAATTACAGACTCCTTGGACAAAACTGTAAAATACCTTCCACATCTGACTGATTGGGTACTATGGACACCTTATACGCTGAGTAAATCAGACCAAACATGGTTTAAAGACTTGGAATCGAAGCACCCCTATTCTCTCCATTTATGGGCCGATGAAGAAATAGAGAACAATCTGGCTGGCCCGGCTCTGATGCTAAGAGGTACTTATTTTGGAGAACTGGTTATTACTCCAGGTGATTTAAAGTTAAGGCATCATGAATCTATAGCTCCAATAAAAGATAGATGGATTAATCCCGTCCACCAAGAAACAGATGTTGAAAGAACAATAAGACGTATGCTGGGGGAACCAAATTACTGGCAGGATATGGTTGAGCTGGGTCAAGGGCTATCCTCAGCGGCCTCTACTATTGAAGCTTGGAAAAGCATAGATCCGAAGCTTACTAAACTTCAAACGCCATTTTTTAAAGCTTGTTCATCATTCTCTGAAATGCTCCTTCAATTTCATGAAATATTATCAGAAGGTGATATAGATATAATTCAGCAATGGCTTTCAAATCGAAAGTCGTTAATTGATTCAGATGTGGTTTCTTTTCCGAGGTCACTGCGGAAACAGAATATAGCTATAGCATTAGATGCCGCTAATGCACTTGATGATATGCGTGTCGCGCAAAGTCTATTTGATGAGGTTAAAGAGTATTTAGATGCCGGTATGGTCGCGGTTCTTGCTGATGCGGGGGGAGGAAAAACGCATATGGCGGCAGAGCTAAGTTCTGCGCAAGAAAATAGACCTGCGGGCATTTTGTTACATGGGCGAAATTTTCATCGAGGACAGGATCAAAACGATTTAGCTCGCCAGTTTTTAGTCAATGGAACTCCATTGGATAGTATGGAGAAGATGCTTGCATCTCTTGACGCAGCAGCAAAAAGGGCAGGATGTATTTTACCTTTAGTGATTGATGGATTAAATGAGGCGGAAAACCCCAAAGAGTGGAAGGATCTCCTCTCTTATATCCAAACTGTAGTCAAGAATTACCCTAATGTTTTGGTTGTATGTACTTTACGGACAGGAGAGCATAAAAGACCTTACTGGTCAGTTGATGAAACAGAGACCAGAGAAACTTTTGCCGTGCAGTCATTGCCGGAAGATATTTGGAAGTTTGAATGTGAAGGCTTTGGCGAAAATGTATATGATGCGATTAAGAAGTACTTTGAGTACTATAAAATTGATTGCGAAAGCGGTGTGGAGATACCGACCGGCTTTTTAAATCACCCTCTTAATTTAAGAATTTTCTGTGATGTTATAAACCCTAAGCGTGATCATGTTGTCGAGATAAATTATTTTCCGGCATCTCTTGCCCACTTGTTTGACGAACTTCTCCAAAACACCTGTAACCGTATCGCAACGATGAAGAACTTTAGCTATTCTTCTCAGGATCTTAAAAAAGCCGTATATCAACTCGGAATTTCTCTGTGGGAGAGTAAAGACAGGGAAATTGATGACGCAACCTACAGAGATCTGATAAATGATAGCGGACGCAACTGGAATGAGAGCGTTATAAATTTATTTGCCCAAGAAGGCATCATATTTAGAAACCCTGCGCAAGAACTAGGAAAATACGTTATCACGCCTGTTTATGATGCCTTAGGAGGGCACATCATCGCTGATGCATTGCTGAAAAAACACGCGCAGGACAGAAGCTTTGAATGGTTCAACACTCCCTCCGTAATGTCTGCATTTGGTGGAGAAAACAGCCACTCTCTCGCCTACGATACATTTAAGTCATTAGTTGCGTTGGTGCCTAGCAGAATGTACGGCGAGCAACTATGGAAGAATGTTCCAGAACCTTATAAGCAGAGAGCTCTGCTTCATGCGGCAGAGTTGAATGCGGAACACCTAGACGATGGCACTGTAAGCGAACTGGCTTCCCTTATAAACAACAAATCTGAAAAAGTACTTAAAATATTTTCAAGACTTTGGCTTACGAAAGGAGTTCTAAAACACCCTCTAAATGCTGATTTTTTAGATTTTGTTTTGTCTAAAATGTCAGTAGATGAGAGAGATCTTAGCTGGACAGAATGGGTCCGCAATGAACAAGGTAGAGATAAAAAATGCCTTATCCCTGAGTTATCTTTGCTTGAAGATAAATGGAAAGAGGACACGACTTTTCGTTCTGATTCAGATCGCTTAAGAGCAAGGGCTATTAAATGGTTGCTTACTAGCACAGACCACCCACTTCGTAACACTGCAACAAAAGCTTTGTATTGGTATGGACGGGGTGATCCAGAATTCTTGTTTAACGAAACAATCAAATCATTTGAAACTAATGACCCTTACGTCCCGGAGCGCATGTTAGCAGCGAGTTATGGCGTTGGAATGTCTCTGAGTACACAACTTCCTAATGATCCCTTGTTTACTAGCGGTGTTTTGTTAAAGTTTGCAGGGCGTATCTTTGAGGCAATGTTTAAAGACGATGCTAAACATTATACTGCACATCAGCATATGCGTGACTTTTCATCAAGGATTATAGAGCTAGCCCAGCATCACAACCCTAACTTCTTTTCTGATAGCGATATAAAAAAAACAGTGCCTCCGTTTTCTCCTGATAGAGGCGAAAATTGGGGTGAGAGTTACTTGGGAGAGGATGCTGGCATATCAAACCGCATTGGCAAAGCTTCTAAATCCATTTTAGGCAGAAATTTTCACCGTAAACTTAATGAGCTATTGCCTAAGAAGTGGAAAGATAAGGCTATGGAAAAAAGAATTAGCCTTAGAAAGCAATCGCCATTCCTTATGGATTTTGAGAATTACACAATTGGTGGATTGGTGCCTGAGCGCGGAAATTATGACTATGACCATAAAGAATATCAGAAGGTACGTGCACAGTTACAATGGCGAGTAGAGCAACTTGGATGGTCACACGAAAAATTTGAAAAGGTAGAGGAGTCTATACAAAACTGGCAGGGGTATGAGCGCAGGTCAAATGAGAAACTAAAGACAGATCGCTATAGCAAGAAATATTCTTGGATCGCTTACTATGAGATGTATGGCCTTCTCAAGGATAGAGGAATATTGGATAAATATGATTGGAGGAGGTCTGATACGCAAAATATAGACCCCAGTTTTTCTGAGCCTATGCCTTTGCAAACCTTGATAGATACAAATTTCTTGGGAGATGATAATACAGTTACATCGAATTGGATAAAAGACGGTAATCTTCCTGAGATCGAGCCATATTTACAGCTACAAAATGTGGGCGAAGAAGCAGGGCCATGGGTAGCACTGGATGGATATGTAAGCCAAGAAAATAAGGACTTAAAAAGAGAGGCGTTCTTATTTGTTCGGAGTTACCTTGTACCTACAAAAGAAAAAGATGAAATTCTGGATTTTCTCAACAAACAAGACATTAGTGGAAGCTGGCTTCCTGATAAGGTAGATTGCTCACAGACTTTTTTTGCCGAAGTTCCTTGGAGCTCTGCCTTCCCTGAGATTAGCACCTGCGACTTGTCTTTCGTGATCGGAGAGAATGTGGTTACTCGAGAAAGGCCGAAATTTGAAGTCGTTAGAAATAAGCAAACCATTTCAATTATTACCCATCATGAAATGGAAAAGTATGAAGAAGTGGAAAGAGAATATAAAACCTTTGAAGCCATTATGCCTGTTTGTAGCTTAAGGCAAGATGTTACTGATGGTGAAGTTGGAAGTGTATCTTCTTTAACTAATAAATTAACAGCCGATATGGAGTTAATTGGACAGCCGCAGTCGTTTGATTTGTATACTAAAGGCGGGGTAAAGGCTAACCATTACTTTTCTCACAAAGGGAAGAGGTATAATGATAGGCATTCTATGTATTATCTAAGAAAGGACCTCTTAGATGATTTCATGCAAAAAAACGAGGTTTCGTTAATCTGGATCATATGGGGAGAAAGAAACTATTCGTCTGCTTGGCTACACGTACCGGACGATAGTGGGCCCTCTCCTAGTTATGCAGCTTTTAGTTTCACAAAAGTTTACCAAGCAGGTTAATGAGCAGTTGGGAACAGAATTTCCGCTTCTGGCCGAAAACCGACAACACCAGCAATGGTAATGTCGGTTTTGATTACAACCTCCCCATCCCACTTACCCTAATAACTTCCCTAGTCACCGCATCATTCAATATCCTGCGCTTGGCTTCAATCAGTGTGAGCCAATCGCGGGCGCGGGTGATGCCGGTGTAGATCAGTTCGCGGGTGAGGGTTGGGTTGGGCGTTTGCGGTAGCAGTAGGGCGGTGTGCTGAAACTCGGAGCCTTGGGATTTGTGTACCGTCATCGCGAACACGGTTTCTACCGCGTGTAGGCGGGAAGGTAGCACCCAGTGAATCGGGTTTTCCGGGTCACTGGTCGGAAAGGCTACGCGTAAAAGTGTCCTGCTGGGAGTGCGGGGATCAGGCACTGCCATTGTGATGCCGATATCGCCGTTCATCAGTTTCAGGCTGTAGTCGTTTTGGGTGACCAGTACCGGGCGGCCTTCAAACCAGCCTTTCTCTAGCGTGTGGTCGTTGCCGAACAGCAGCTTTTCGCGGCGCAATGTTTTGGCGATGCGCAGGTTTAACCCTTCTACCCCCCAGGGGCCTTTGCGCAGCGCGCACAGTAGCTGAAAGCGGCTGTAGGCGTTAAGTACTTGTTTTGCCCAGGCATCGTAAACTTTGCTGTTCTCTTCAAACGGCAGGGCCGTATCAGGCCGTTCACTCGCTAAGGTGTTTAGGTAGTAACGGTAGCCGGTAGGCGGCGTAATGGGTTCGCCCTTGTGGTTGGTGCGGTTTTCACCTGCGCTGGTAAAACGCTCCGGACTGCCGGTGATTACCAGGCGCTCCAGAGCGCTGTCTTCGTTTTGTGCATCAGGCTTCAATACCAAATGGTGCAGGTCGGCATAGCCGTTATTCAGCACGCCATGTACGGCTTGGTGCTTTTCCCGTTCACCCAGTTCATCGCTTAGCGGCTGGTTAATCGCCTGGGCGAGCTGGCCGATGCCGCTTGTTTCAGTAA
>NZ_JBQDLQ010000049.1:10775-26388 GCF_052095695.1 Halomonas sp. | reverse complement strand
GCGCCTAGAGGAATGGCTGTCCACGACAGAACCCGGCTTATCGGCCGACTCCCCTTTTTTATACCAAGGCGTGCATGCACGCCTTCCCAAATCTTCTGTGAGAGAAACATGTCTTCTCCTGACGCTGAACAGGTTGCTAACCGCTTTCGCCATACCAGCGTATTACTGGAGGGTGCTGTCGATACCTTGGTCAATGACATCCAAGGTGTTTATCTAGATGGTACTTTCGGGAGAGGTGGTCACTCACGCGTGATCTTAGATCGGCTTGATGAGCAGGGCCGGTTGCTGGCGATGGACCGCGACCCTCAGGCCATTGCGGCTGCCGCTGAAATAGACGATTCACGCTTTCACATTACCCAGCGTGAGTTTGCCCAGCTGAGCGAGTTTGCTCGTGAGCGGGGCGTGTTCGGAAAGCTTTCAGGGATACTGCTAGATGTGGGCGTTTCATCGCCGCAGCTGGATGATCCTGAGCGCGGGTTTAGTTTTATGCGTGATGGCCCACTGGACATGCGCATGGATCCTACTCAGGGGCAAAGCGTTGCTGAGTTTCTGGCGCGGGCGAGCGAAACCGAAATTGCCTACGTGTTCAAAACCTATGGCGAAGAGCGCTATGCCAAACGCCTAGCGCGTGCCGTAGTGACCCGACGCATTGAAAAGCCGTTTACTCATACGGTGGACTTAGCAGAAGTGCTGAAAGTTGCTCATCCTGCCTGGGAAAAAGGACGCCACCCCGCAACGAAAGCATTCCAAGGGCTGCGCATTTTTGTCAATGGTGAGCTTGAACAGTTGGACAGCGCGCTTGACGCCGCGTTAGAGGCGTTGGCACCCGGTGGGCATTTGGTTGTGATCAGCTTTCACTCATTGGAAGATCGTCGTGTGAAGCGCTTTATTCGTCATCACGTGCGCGGCGATACTCATCTGCCGCGCGGCGTGCCTATCCGCGACGATCAGTTGAATCGACGCCTTGAAGCGCTGGGCAAAGGCGTGCGGCCAAGCGACCAGGAAGTGGATGCTAATCCTCGTTCACGCAGCGCCGTGATGCGGGCTGCGCGTAAACGGATGTAATTATGAGCATGGATCGGATTGAGCAGTGGGCAACCACGCTACGCACCGAATGGCCCTTTCAGCTGCGCCTGCGCACTTGGCCCGTCATTATCAGCCTGTTGTTTTTACTCTGCATGGCCTCTGGGTTGGGCGTCGTCGTCACGACGTATATGACCCGAGTTCAATTTGCTCAGTTGCAACAGCTAGAGCAAGAGGAGAGTCAGTTGCAAACTGAATGGGGGCAGCTATTGCTTGAGGAGGGCGCTTGGTCAACACCTGCGCGCATTGAGCAAATTTCTACTGATCGCCTGGGTATGCGAATTCCTGATGTCAACGATGTCGAGGTGATTCGACCATGATGCGTGAGCGTCGAGGCGGCACCTCTCGTCAGCAGCCCGTTGCGCCTCCTTTAGGCGGCGGGCGTTTTCTTTTTATACTTATCGCCGTTGCGTTAGCGTCTACGATTCTCATTGGCCGTATCACTCTTCTGCAGGTGATTGATCGTCCCTTTTTGCAGAGTCAGGGGGATGCCAGAACCCTTCGTCATGAAGCGATACCTGCCCACCGGGGCATGATTACAGATCGCAATGGCGAGCCGCTGGCAATTTCTACACCCGTAGTAACGCTATGGGCCAACCCGCAGGAATTGCCAGTAGACGCTATTCAGCGCGTGATGTTAGCGCAAGCGCTAGGAATGACGCTGGACGATTTTGAATCACGGGTCTCGCGTTATAGTGAACGTGAATTTATGTATTTACGTCGTCAAATGACGCCTGCCGCCGCTCAGCAAATTCTCGACTTGCGCACCCCGGGCGTTTATCCCCAGCGTGAATATAAGCGCTATTATCCTGCCGGTGAGGTGGCTGCCCAGCTGTTGGGGGTGACCAACGTGGATGATATTGGTCAGGAGGGGTTAGAGCTCTCTTATCAGTCCTACTTAGCTGGGCGCCCGGGGCAGCGCCGCGTTATTAAAGATCGCCGCGGCCGCTTGGTGCGCGAGCTGGGTGTGATTAGTGAGGCCCAGCCAGGGGGCGAGCTGATTTTAGCAATTGATCAGCGCATCCAATACATGGCCTACCGCGAGCTGCGGGCGGCGGTCGCTGAGCATGATGCGGATGGCGGCGTGCTGGCGATGATGGATGCGCGCACTGGGGAGGTGTTGGCGATGGCCAACCTGCCTTCCTACAACCCCAATAACCGGGCGGGGCTTGATCCTCGTGGGCTGCGTAATCAGGCGCTGGTGGATGTGTTTGAGCCAGGCTCGGTAATGAAGCCATTGGCCATGGCCGCCGTGCTGGAAAGTGGTGTCGTTGATCGTGATGCCCTGGTAGACACCTCGCCTGGCTGGATGCGGCTGGATCAGTTTACCATTCGCGATTTCCGTAACTACGGTGAGCTAGATCTAGCGGGGATTCTTGAGCACTCTTCAAACGTGGGTATGTCTCGTTTGGCGCTACGCCTCAGCGATACCGCGATTTGGGAAAAGTACAATCAGTTAGGATTAGGGCAGGCGCCTGGTACAGGTTTTCCCGGCGAGTCAACAGGCAGTTTGCCTGCTCCAGTGCGCTGGTCGCGCAGCGAGCGGGCAACGCTTTCCTATGGATACGGCCTATCCGTTTCAGCGGTCCAGTTGGCGAGTGCCTTCACCGCTATTGCAAACAACGGCGAACGTTTGCCGCCGTCTTTATTGCGCCTATCTGAACCGCCTCAAGGTATACCAGCGATGTCGCCCACGGTTGCCAATGACCTGCTTAATATTCTTGAAACCTCGGTTGCCGCCTATACCGGTGGGCGACGAGCACGCGTTGAAGGCTACCGTGTAGGGGGGAAAACGGGCACGGTGCGTAAAATAGGCCAGCAGGGCTATACCACCGATGCTTATCGCAGTGTTTTTGCTGGGATTGCACCTATTTCAGACCCGCGAATTGTTACCGTTGTCATGATTGATCATCCCAAAGCGGGTCAGTTTTACGGCGGCGCCGTTGCGGCACCCGTGTTTTCCAGTGTGACGGGTAATGCTTTACGCTTGTTAGACGTGCCGCCGGATCATGAGGCGGAGTAGCTTTTAAGGAGATGGCATGACGCTGAGTCCAGGCGATGTGTTGACGGCGCTCAGGCAGGTATGGCCAGCGTCACTGCTGCCCGTTGACCTACCTACGCTCCCTGCAGAGGTGCGGATCGAAACAGATTCGCGCAAGCTGCAGCCGGGTGACATTTTTGTGGCGGTGCCGGGTAGCCAGCGTGACGGTCGCGATTTCATTGAGCTGGCCATTGAGGCTGGCGCTGCGCTTATCTTGGCGCAAGGGCTGCATGACGATATGCAGTTAGAAGGGCGGGTGTTGGCGTTACCCCATCTGTCAGCGCGGCTGGGTGAATTTGGCAGCGCATTGTTTAAAGTGCCGCCTGATCTTGAGGTCATCGGCGTTACCGGTACCAATGGTAAGAGCTCGGTGACGCATTACATCGCGGCTCTCAGCGAGGCGCTGGGAATCAAAGCGGGTGTCATTGGTACGTTAGGCATGGGGCGCCCCGGTGCGCTTAATGATAGCGGCTTAACAACGCCGGGTCCGCTGATGCTTCAAGCGGCGCTGGGCGAGCTTGCACAGCAGGGCGTTCGTCGTGTCGCGGTAGAAGTCTCTTCTCACGCGCTTGATCAGCGGCGCTTGGAGGCCGTCAACGTTAGCGTGGGCGTGTTTACCAATTTGACCCGCGATCATCTGGATTACCACGGCAGCATGGCAGCCTATGCGGCCTCAAAAGCTAAGCTATTTCGTCGCTCAGAGCTTAGCTTAGTCGTTGTGAACGGTGATGATCCGTTGGCGCGTTTAATGCTGGCAGGCTGTGCCAAAGGCGTTCGTGTCTTGGCGACGGGTCAAGACGAGGCAGTCACGCTCAGAGTGATGGATTGGCAGGCCTTTGAGCATGGTCAGCAGGCAATGATTGCAACGCCGGAAGGCGAAAAAATGCTGTCGTTAAAGCTTATGGGGCGTTTTAATTTAGACAATGTGCTGCAGGCAATAGCCGTGCTTTATGGGATGGGAGAGTCGATTGATGCGCTCTTTGAGGCCGCGTCATCGCTTACTCCCGTGCCTGGTCGCATGGCGCTTTACCGCGATACTGGCACGCCTAGTGTGATCGTCGACTATGCTCATACGCCAGACGCTCTGCGCAGTGCATTGCAAGCGCTGCGATCGCACTTAGGCAGTGCAGGCAAGCTATGGTGCCTATTTGGCTGTGGTGGCGATCGCGATACGGGAAAGCGTGCCGAAATGGCCAAGATCGCCGAACAGCTCGCAGATAACGCTGTGGTTACCGACGATAATCCTCGCTATGAGGCAGCTGCGGACATTCGTCAGCAAATATTGGCAGGCTTCTCCGCTGCTGCAAAGCCCATTGAAATAGCGGATCGTCGCCAGGCAGTGGCGACCGCTATTCACGATGCTAGTCCTCAGGACGTGGTGCTTATCGCTGGAAAAGGGCACGAGGCGTATCAGGATATTCAGGGGGTGCGCCACGCCTATGAGGACAGTCAAGAGATCCTGCGCGCCTTTGCTGCACGGAGAGCCTTATAATGCGCTGGACGCTCGGTCAGCTCGCCACAATGCTGAGCATTGCCGTGCCTGCCGCCAATGCTGAGTTGTTGATCAGCTCGCTCGTTATCGATAGCCGTAAAATTGAGCCTGGATGTTTGTTTGTGGCGCTAAGAGGCCCTAGTTTTGATGGTCATGACTTTGTCAAGCATGCCTATGAACTCGGCGCTGCAGCGGCTTTGGTCGATGTGCCTATCGACAGCAATTTGCCTCAGTTGGTATGCCCCGACACGCGCTTAGGTCTAGGGCTGCTCGCTGGGGCGCATCGCCAAACATGGCACGGCGCTTTAGTGGCCGTGACTGGCAATAGTGGTAAAACGTCCGTTAAGGAAATGTGTGCGGCGCTGCTGGCCCCTTTGGGCAATGTTTTGGCCACTCAAGGCAATCTGAACAATGATATCGGTGCGCCGCTTACGCTATTGAGGTTAGCGCCGAGCTACGCCGCTGCCGTGATAGAGCTAGGGGCGAACCACCTCGGTGAAATTGCCTGGACGGTTCACATGGCAAAGCCTGACGTTGCGCTTATTACCAACGTGACCGGTGCTCATGTCGGTGAGTTTGGCGGAATGGGCCAGATCGCTCAGGCGAAAAGCGAAGTGCTGGACGGCCTAAGTGAGAATGGTACAGCCATAGTGAATCGCGACGATCGCTATTTTTCCTTTTGGGCCGCGCGCAATGCACCTCGGCGATTAGTGAGTTTTGGCTTTCACAGCTTGGCTGATGTTAGTGCCTCAGCGCTTTCCTGTGATCCTCAAGGACGTTATGCTTTCACGCTTATGCATAATGGCGAAGCGTTAGGCCGCGTTCAACTGCGGTTGCTGGGTAAGCATAATGTAAGTAATGCGCTGGCAGCGGCGGCAGCGGCGTTAGTGCTAGGCGTTACTGCAGAGCAGGTTGTTGAACGCCTTCAGTCTCTGCAAACGTTAGCAGGTAGGTTGGCCGTTGTGCCCGGTTTACGCGGTGCTAATGTGCTAGACGATACATATAACGCTAATCCTGGCGCGGTCAAGGCGGCTCTAGATACGCTGGCAAGTTTTCCTGCGCCACGCTGGTGCGCGCTAGGCGCGATGGGGGAGCTAGGCAGTGAGTCGGACGCGCTGCATGCAGAGATTGGCCGCTATGCCGCGGCACTAGGGATTGATGAACTGTTGACGCTAGGTGAGGCCGCCCGTGCCGCCAGCGATGCCTTTGGTCGAGGGCTGCATTTTAACGATCACGAGGCGCTAACGCGCCATGTCACTAATACTTTGCCGCCTGATACCACGTTGCTGGTGAAAGGATCGCGCAGCGCAGGCATGGAACATGTCGTTAAAGCGCTGCGTTCGGATGAAATAAGGTAAACGCCGTTCATGTTACTTCACTTGGCGAATTTTTTATCGCAGTACCAATCTGCTTTCCAGGTTGTTAATTATTTAACCCTGCGGGTGATTTTAGGTGCCCTCACGTCATTAATGCTTTGTCTGTGGCTAGGGCCATGGATGATCAGGCGTTTGGTTGAAGGGCAAATTGGTCAAGCAGTGCGCGATGATGGACCTAAGTCCCATCTCTCTAAAGCAGGCACGCCCACGATGGGCGGAGCAATGATACTGCTGGCTATTGCGATCAGTACCTTGCTGTGGGGTGACTTAACGAATCTGTATATTTGGATTGTCTTGGCGGTCACCTTAGGTTTTGGCGCCATTGGCTGGGTGGACGATTATCGCAAAGTGGTTGAGAAAAACCCGCGGGGTCTGCCTGCTCGCTGGAAATACTTTTGGCAATCTATCGTTGGGTTAGGAGCCGCGGTGCTGCTTTATGTCACCGCCTCTACGCCGGTTGAAACCAGTTTGCTCGTGCCGCTATTTAAAGACGTTGCTTTGCCTTTGGGCGTTTTCTATATCGTTCTCACCTATTTTGTCATTGTCGGTAGCTCCAACGCGGTGAACTTGACTGATGGTCTTGATGGCCTGGCTATCATGCCTACCGTGCTGGTGGCGATGGGCTTGTCGGTTTTCGCCTATGCGAGCGGTAATACCGTATTTGCCGACTACCTGCATATTCCGTTTATTGCCGGCACCGGTGAGCTAGCGGTTTTTTGCGCCACGATTGCCGGTGCTGGGCTGGGTTTCTTGTGGTTTAACACCTATCCAGCACAAGTTTTTATGGGCGATGTGGGCGCGCTAGCACTTGGCGCTGCGCTCGGCGTGGTGGCGGTGATTGTTCGCCAAGAAATAGTGCTATTTATTATGGGCGGCATTTTTGTTCTCGAAACGGTGTCAGTGATTCTTCAGGTGGGGTCTTACAAGCTGACCGGGCGTCGTATCTTCCGTATGGCGCCGTTGCACCACCACTATGAATTGAAAGGCTGGCCCGAACCTCGCGTCATCGTACGTTTCTGGATTATTACCGTAGTGCTGGTGTTACTCGGCCTTGCGACGCTCAAAATTCGTTAATGCACGTGGTCATGACGGCTACGCCTATTGGGCGTGGCATTGTGCGACAAGGAGCCGTTGATGGTTCGAGTAGCTAAAGGTTTGACGCTGGTAGTAGGGCTAGGGGTCTCAGGTCGCGCTATTTGCCGTCATTTAACGCGCTTAAATCTGCCCTATATGGTGGCCGACACGCGCGTCGCGCCACCGGGGTTGGATGACTTTCGCGCTGCCCATCCTGGGGTTGCTATTCACTGTGGCTCGCTCACGGCGCTTGATTTAAGCGATGTAAAAGAGGTAGTAGTGAGCCCCGGTCTTGACCCTCGTATGGCGGGGCTAGAAAGCCTCGCTGATCAGTTAAGCCCTGACACCGGTGAGCCAATGGTGGTGGGTGAAATTGCGCTCTTTGTGCGTGCAGCCCATGCGCCTATTGCGGCGATCACAGGGTCTAATGCGAAGTCGACGGTTACCACTCTATTGGGCGACATGGCGGCTGCCGCCGGTGTTGATGCAGCTGTTGGCGGCAATTTAGGTACTCCTGCGCTGGATTTGTTGGCCAGCCATCCTAATGCCGAGCTTTTCATATTAGAGCTTTCCAGCTTCCAGCTTGAGACAACGCCTCATTTGGGCGCCCGCTGTGCTGCCTTTTTAAATTTGTCGGAAGATCACCTTGATCGTCATGGTGATATGCACGGGTATCGCGCGGCAAAGCAGCGAATCTTTACCGGTGCACGGCATGCCGTTGTCAACGCCGATGAGCCTTTAACGTGGCCGGACCAGCCGGTTACCCAGATTGCTCACTTCTCAACGAAAGCGCCCAACGATTTTGATTGGGGTTTGGCGCTTCATCACGATACCTTGACATTAATGCAGGGCAATAGGCCTTGGCTGGCGGCTGATGAGATGCCGATGACCGGCCAGCACAATTACGCAAACGCACTTGCCGCGCTGGCCATGGGGCAGGCGCTAGGCTTTGCCGAGGCTCCCATGTGTAATGCGCTTCGTGAATTTAAAGGCTTGGCACACCGCAGTGAAGTGGTGGCGCGTATTAATGATGTTATCTGGGTGAACGACTCTAAAGGCACCAACGTGGGGGCTACCTTGGCGGCCATTAACGGTATTGGTGCCTCGCTGGAAGGGCGCTTAATTCTATTGGCTGGCGGAGTCGGTAAGGGGGCGGATTTTTCGCCTTTAGCGACGCCGCTTGCCTCATGCGCACGGCATGTGCTGCTCTTCGGCTTAGATGCCCCGCGCTTAGCTGACGCCTTAATTAAGCATGTGAGTGCTCAAGAAGTAGACAATTTATCCCAAGCCATGGAGGCTGCCTTTAAACTTGCTCAACCCGGAGATTGTGTGCTCTTATCCCCCGCCTGTGCCAGCCTAGACCAGTTTGCCAATTATCAAGAGCGCGGCGAGATATTTCGACGCTGGGTAGAGCAGAAGGCACAGCGTACGACCGAGGCTTCGCTATGAGCAGACTTCAGCGTTTGCGCGGTGCGCTTACGACTCGCGATTTACCTTGCGATATTTGGCTAATTATCACAGCCGTGGCTTTAGCCGGGTTGGGGTGGGTGATGGTCAGCTCAGCGTCGATTGGCCTGCTGGATGATACCTTTCACTACTCTCGTCAGCATGGCGTTTTCTTGGTGATCTCTATTGTCGCCTGTATCTTTATGCTTTGTGTCCCGCTTGAAGTGTGGCGCCAAAACGCTGCATTGATTCTTATGGCCAGTATTTTTCTATTGATCCTGGTGCTGTTCGTTGGCCAAGAGATTAATGGTAGTAAACGCTGGATTGCGTTGCCGGGGCCATTGCCTAGCTTGCAGGTCTCTGAGTTTGCCAAAATTGGGCTTATTTTCTACATGGCGGCGTTTATGTCGCGCTTTACTTATGATCTCCGTCAGCGGGCATTTAGCATGTGGCGCCCGCTTGCTGTGCTGGCGGCACCGGTTGGTCTGCTGTTTCTAGCGCCTGATTTTGGCGGCATGGTGGTGCTCTCTATTTGTGTGATCGGTATGCTAATGATGAGCGGAGCATCGCTGGTATTACTGATTGGTAGTGGCGGGTTGCTCGGTTCTGGCGCGGTCATGATGGTCATCATTGAGCCCTATCGACTGGCGCGCTGGACCAGTTTTCTCGACCCCTGGGCGGATCAGTTCGCTACTGGCTATCAGTTGACTCAGGCGTTAATTGCGTTTGGTCGCGGCCATGTGACAGGCACTGGTTTGGGCAATAGTGTGCAAAAGCTGCACTATTTGCCTGAGGCACACACCGACTTTATTTTTGCCGTCATCGCTGAAGAGCTCGGTATGATTGGCGCCATTATTGTTGTCTTACTGTTTACTATTTTTATTGCCCGCGCGATGTGGGTGGGGCGGCGTGCTGAGCTGGCGGGCCATCTGTTTGGTGCCTACGTCAGTTACGGTATTGGCTTTGTCATAGCGGCTCAAGCATTTATCAATATCGCGGTGAGCTCTGGGTTGCTGCCTACCAAAGGACTAACGCTACCGCTGATAAGCTATGGCGGCTCAAGCCTGTTGGTGACCGGTATGATGGTGGGGCTGCTGCTGCGCGTCGATGCCGAAACACGCCATCGTCCTCGGCGTGCCTCCACGCCTTATAAACCGCGCCATGAGCCGCGTTTATCTTAGGCATTTTAGGAGTTTAATGTGACCACGAATGCACGTCGAAGAGTGCTGATTATGGCAGGTGGAACCGGTGGCCACGTGTTTCCAGCGCTTTCCCTCGCGCGGGCACTGCAAGCGCAGCAAGTAGGCGTTGAATGGCTAGGCAGCCCTAGGGGCATTGAAAATCGCCTTGTTCCTGAAGCGGGCATTACATTGCACACCATTGCCGTAAGCGGACTACGCGGCAATGGATTAATGGGCTGGCTCAAGACGCCGCTGAATCTTACCCGCGCTGTTTTGCAGGCGCGTGCAGTTATTCGCGATTTTAAACCCCAGGTTGTGGTAGGGCTGGGCGGCTTTGCCAGCGGCCCCGGTGGGCTTGCGGCATGGCTAATGCGCATCCCGCTGATTATTCATGAACAGAATGCTGTGGCGGGGCTCACCAACCGCGTTTTATCACGCTTCGCCAAGCGCACCTTTGCGGCATTTCCGGAAGCCTTTGGCGCGCGAGCCGACGTTATCGGCAATCCGGTACGTGACGATATTGCCAGCCTAGGCAGTGTGCCGCGTGATGTGACTGTACTGTCCGCGCGCCCTCTACGACTGTTAGTAGTGGGCGGCTCACTTGGCGCGGTTGCACTTAATGAACGCCTGGCGCCTGCTTTGGCGCAACTGCCTGAAGAGCAACGCCCACAGGTACGCCATCAGGCAGGCAATGGTCGTGACGCAGATACCGCCGCGCTTTACCAGCGGCACGGTGTTGTCGCAAAGGTCAGTGCGTTTATCGATGATATGGCCGCTGCCTATGATTGGGCTGACCTTGTCGTATGCCGTTCGGGCGCCTTAACGGTCGCTGAGCTGGCCGCGGCAGCCAAGCCCGCACTGCTGGTGCCTTTTCCATTCGCGGTTGATGACCATCAGCGTATCAATGCCCAGGTGTTGGTAAACGCCGGTGCTGCACAGTGCGTTGTTCAGTCAGAGCTGACCGTTGAGCGTTTAACCGATTTTTTAAATGAATTGCTCGTCCCAAATACCCTGGCAATGATGGCGTCTAAAGCGCGCCAAGCCGCCCATTTAGACGCAACAGAGCGCTTAGCGGAAGGGTGTTTGACGATGGTGTCGTTAGGAGACTCCGCGTGACCGATCTAATCAAGTCCATGACGCCCCAGCGTGGTTGTACAACGGCTCCGGGAATGCGCCGCATCCGGCGTATTCATTTCGTGGGCATCGGTGGTGTCGGTATGTGCGGTATCGCAGAGGTGCTCGCCAATCAGGGTTACACCGTTAGTGGCAGTGACATGAGCGCCTCCTCCGCGGTGGAGCGGCTGCGTCAATGTGGTGTTTGTGTCGAGATTGGCCATGCTGAAGCCCACGTTGATGGGGCGGATGTGGTGGTCGTATCAAGCGCCATTGACGACACGAACCCGGAAATTCGCTGGGCCCACGAGCACCGCGTGCCGGTTGTGCGCCGGGCAGAAATGCTGGCGGAGCTGATGCGTTTTCGACACGGCATTGCGGTTGCCGGTACCCATGGTAAAACGACGACGACCAGCTTAACGGCGACGCTGCTCGCGGAAGGCGGGCTTGATCCGACGTTTGTGATTGGTGGAAAACTCACTAGTGCCGGTGCAAATGCACGCTTGGGCGCCGGTGATTACTTGGTCGCTGAAGCCGATGAATCGGATGCCTCGTTTTTGCATCTTCAGCCGATGGTATCCATTGTTACTAATATCGATGCTGATCATATGGCGACGTATGGTGGGGACTTCGAACGCCTGAAGAGCACCTTTATCGAGTTTCTGCACAACCTGCCGTTTTATGGATTGGCGGTACTCTGCATTGACGATCCGCACATTCGCGGTCTCTGCGAGCAAGTTAAGCGCCAATTCGTGACCTATGGGTTTGACAGCGATGCCGACTATCGCATTGTAGATTTTTCACAGTGCGGCGGTGAAGTCACATTTACTGCGCTGCGTCCGGGAGACGTTGAGCCGCTAAAGGTACGTTTAGCGATGCCTGGGCGTCACAATGCATTGAATGCTATGGCGGCGATTGTTGTGGCCACCGATGCCGGCGTTAGCGATGCCGCTATCTTAAGCGGTTTGGCGGGCTTTGCTGGAGTAGGGCGTCGTTTCCAGGTACATGGCCACTTTCCTGCACCAAAAGGAGATGGCGACATCATGCTGGTAGATGACTACGGTCATCATCCGCGTGAAGTCGACATGGTGATTCAGGCCATTCGCGCAGGCTGGCCCGAGCGCCGCTTGGTAATGCTCTATCAGCCCCATCGCTATAGCCGGACCCGTGATTTGTACGAAGACTTTGTGCGGGTACTTTCCCAGGTTGATACGCTGGTGCTGCTGGATGTTTATAGTGCCGGTGAGGCCGTTATTCCCGGGGCGGAAGGGCGAACGCTGGCAGGCTCTATTCGCCAGCGTGGCGAAGTGGATCCGCTATTTGTAGAGCACAAGCATGAGCTGCCAACGCTGCTCGCCAACGTGCTACGCCCCGGTGATGTTTTAATTACTCAAGGGGCAGGCGATGTGGGCGGAATTTCTCTTCGCCTGGCGCAGGCGCAGCTAGTGCTGAATGAGGTAGAACTGTGAGCACCAATACACAATCCCCTGAAAACGTCGTTGTGGTTTACGGCGGCACGTCTGCTGAGCGTGATGTGTCGCTCAAAAGCGGTGCCGCGATTCTGAGTGCGCTGAAGCGTAAAGGCGTGGCGGTATGTGGCTATGATCTTTGCGATAAAGGTTTAGTCGGCTTGGAACAGCTGGCGCCTTCCGTAGTATTTGTCGCTCTGCACGGTCGCGGTGGAGAAGATGGAACGCTACAGGGCGCTTTGGAATTGCTCAATATCCCTTATACCGGCAGCGGTGTTCTGGCCTCTGCGCTGGGTATGGATAAGCAGCGCACTAAGCAAGTATGGCGCGCGGTGGGTCTGCCAACGCCTGAAAGTATTATGCTGGATGCAAGCTCCGACTGGTCTGCCGTGGTAGCTAAGCTTGGTTTACCGTTGATTGTGAAGCCGGTGCATGAAGGCTCAACGCTTGGTATCAGCATTGTGAAAAGTCAGGTAGCGCTGGAAGCGGCCTTCCAAGAAGCAGCGCAATTTGATGCGCGCGTCATGGCGGAGCGTTTTGTCGTTGGGGATGAGTACACCGTCGCGCTGCTGGGTGATCAGGTGCTTCCGGCGATTCGCGTTGAGGTGCCGGGTGGATTTTACGATTACGAAGCCAAATATATCTCCAGCACGACTCAGTATCATCTGCCCTGCGGTTTGTCTGTTGAGCAAGAAGCCGTGCTTGCAGTGCTCTGCCAGAAAGCGTTTGCCGCCATTGGCTGCGAGGGCTGGGGTCGGGTTGACGTTATGCACGACGGCGAAGGGCGCTTTTGGCTACTAGAAGTCAATACAGTGCCGGGTATGACCGATCATAGCCTGGTTCCTCAGGCGGCCGCTTACGCTGGGATTGATTTTGATGATCTCGTGCTACAAATACTCAACACCACAGGCGAGTAGTAACAGCATGAAGAATGCCTTATTAAAAAGTGCCTTATGAAAAGGCGTAATGCTTGGCTGGGGATTATCCTGCTTGCTTTGCTCATGGGAGCGGGCGGGCGGGCGCTTTGGCTGTGGCTAGATCGCCCCATTGAGCGGGTATCTATTCGCGGCGAATGGGAGTACGTGAGCGCTGATTATTTGCGCACTCAGCTTGCTCCGCTGGTGGTTAATGCCACTTGGCTGTCGGCAGACCTTGGTGAGCTACGTGACCGAGCCCTCAATATAGGCTGGTTGAACGAAGTGCGTATTTCCCGTGAATGGCCCAATGCCTTAGTGTTGGAGCTGGTTGAGCAGCAGCCCGTTGCACGTTGGAATGATGATTTCTTAGTTAATCCCAAGGGCGAGGCTTTTGCCTTTGCGCCGCTTTCTCCACCGTCCGGGCTCCCAGATTTAGCAGGGCCTAACGGAAGCAGTGAAGAAGTATTGCGTTATTACCAGCGGCTAAAACCTCACTTTACACAGCTATCGCTTGATCTTACGCAACTGCGTTTAGAGCCAAGGGGGGCTTGGCGGTTACAGTTAAATGATGGTGTTTGGGTAATGCTGGGTCGTCGGGAGCACGAAGTCCGCTTAGCCAGGTTGTCTGCATCATGGCAACGAGAGCTATATTCTCTTGGTGACAAGATTCGCTATATTGATCTTCGCTACCCTAATGGCGTTGCCGTTGCGTGGCATGGGGAAAGTGAATTTGAGGAGCCAGATGAGTAACAATGCTATTACTTAGTGCAAATAAGGTGTAAAAGTGAGTGATTGCCATCGCCGAAAAGTCGATATTAGGCTTCATTTTGCTTTCAAAGCCTATTATTGTGTGTTTGTACTAGTCGTATTGCTACTATTGTTTCTATACTATGGCCCAGGTGCAGGTTAAATAGTTTTTTTAAATTCGACTATTTGTACTTAGCAAGAGTCGAGAAACATCACTGATTATTTTTGGGTTGTTCGCCTTCAATGTTTAACGTTGGATTAAGCGCCTCCCTATTTATATTTACCTTTAAACATGACGTAAGGAGATTTACCGACTCATGGCAGGCTCACCCAACGCATCCAATATGGTGGTCGGGCTGGACATTGGAACGTCCAAGGTCGTCGCGATAGTCGGTCAACCTACCGATGACGGCGGAATTGAAATTGCCGGTATTGGCTCGCATCCTTCGCGTGGGATGAAACGTGGAGTGGTGATCAATATTGAATCCACCGTGCAGTCTATTCAGCGGGCAGTAGAAGAAGCTGAGTTAATGGCTGGCTGTGATATTCACTCGGTATATGTTGGCGTCGCGGGCAGCCATATTAGCTCAATGAACTCTGATGGCGTCGTGGCTATTAAAGAGCGTGAAGTAACCCCTTCAGATATTGAGCGTGTTATTGATTCGGCTCGTGCTCGTGCTATTTCAGAAGGGCAACGCGTCCTTCATGTGTTACCTCAAGAATTTTCGATTGACGCTCAGGGCGGCATTCGTGAGCCACTAGGTATGTCAGGCGTACGTTTAGAAGCTCAGGTACATTTGGTCACCGCGGCGTTAAACGCGGTGCAGAATATTGAAAAATGCGTGCGTCGGTGTGGCTTAGAAGTAGACGCAATTATTTTAGAGCAGCTTGCCTCAAGCATGGCCGTGCTCACAGAAGACGAGCGTGAGCTGGGCGTGTGCATGGTAGATATCGGCGGCGGCACTACCGATATGGCTATCTTTACCGAAGGTGCTATACGTCATACGGCGGTTATTCCTATTGCTGGCGACCAAGTCACCAACGATATTGCAATGGCATTGCGTACGCCCACGCAGCATGCAGAAGAAATCAAAGTTAAATACGCTTGTGCGCTTACTCATTTAGCGGCAAGCGATGAAATGATTAAAGTTCCTAGTGTCGGCGATCGCGCTGCTCGTGATTTATCACGTCAGGCGCTTGCTGAAGTGGTAGAGCCACGTTACGAAGAACTGTTTACGCTAATACGAGATGAATTACGTCGCAGTGGCTATGAGGATATGGTCGCTGCAGGGATAGTGCTTACCGGCGGTACTTCGCGCATGGAAGGCGTTAGCGAATTGGCGGAAGAAATCTTCCATATGCCCGTTCGTATCGCTTGCCCCCAAAATGTAAAAGGTTTGGCGGATGTCGTCCGTAACCCGATTTATGCTACGGGTGTTGGCTTGCTGCACTATGCCTTGCAGGAAACGCGTCATGGGCAAGGCTTGAAAAGCCACGGGGGAGTTGTTGCAGCTCATAAAGGCCGTAACGAACTTGCCCGGCGTGATATCAAGGAAGACCATTCGACGCTGGCAAGATTTAAAGGCTGGTTCAAAGGAAATTTCTGACAGGGCCGCAAGTGCGGTTCAGGAGACGGGGCTTATGTTCGAATTGGTAGATAACGCACCCTCGAGC
>NZ_JBQDLQ010000049.1:0-10765 GCF_052095695.1 Halomonas sp. | reverse complement strand
TGTTGGCGGCGGTGGCGGCAATGCTGTAAACCACATGGTCGAAAGCAATATTGAGGGCGTAGAGTTTATTTGCGCCAATACTGACGCGCAGGCATTAAAGCGCGTGTCGGCTAAAACGGTATTGCAACTAGGCGGTGAGATCACTAAAGGATTGGGCGCAGGTGCCAATCCTGAAGTGGGCCGTCAGGCGGCCATGGAAGACCGAGAGCGCATTGCTGAATTGCTGGTAGGCGCCGACATGGTGTTTATCACTGCCGGTATGGGCGGTGGTACCGGCACTGGCGGTGCGCCGGTTGTGGCACAGGTCGCCAAGGAGCTGGGTATACTCACCGTTGCGGTGGTAACGCGCCCCTTCCCCTTTGAAGGGCCTAAGCGTATGCGTGCAGCTGAAGAGGGTATGAAAGAACTCTCTCAGCACGTTGATTCGTTGATTACGATCCCCAACGAAAAGCTGCTTTCTGTGCTGGGTAAAAGTGCCACGCTGTTGACAGCGTTTAGCGCCGCTAACGATGTGCTGCTTGGAGCGGTTCAGGGCATTGCTGAGCTGATCACTAGCCCGGGTATCATTAACGTCGACTTTGCAGATGTGCGCACGGTGATGTCCGAAATGGGCATGGCGATGATGGGCACCGGCGGCGCGACGGGTGAGAACCGTGCTCGTGAAGCGGCTGAAAAAGCGATCCGTAGCCCGCTATTGGAAGATATCGATCTTCATGGTGCGCGCGGTATTCTGGTTAACATTACTGCAGGACCTGATCTGTCGATTGGTGAGTTCAATGATGTGGGCGCGACGGTGCAAGAATTTGCTTCTCCAGACGCTACCATTGTTGTGGGCACCTCCATTGATATGGAAATGTCCGATGAGCTGCGTGTCACCGTTGTGGCTGCAGGCTTAGATGGCAATCACAAAGCGAAAACGGCTGCGCGTGAACCAGCACGTCGTTCGGCGGCCGAATCTTCATCTGACTATCGCAAACTGCAGCAGCCAACCGTGATGCGTCAGCAGGCGACGGCTCGCTCTGAAGCGCCTGACGCCAATGCTAAACCGCGTTCTGAAAAGCGCCGGTCGACTGAGGCCGATGACTATCTGGACATCCCTGCGTTTTTACGCCGCCAGGCAGATTAATCCTCTTTATCAGGCAAGCTTTAACAGTGAGCAAGCGTTTTATTGGCTAAAACGCTCGTTCACTGTTAAAGTGAACGCTGTTTGATAACTTTTTTCCTGCGATAATCACCGTCACAAGAGTACGACTACTATCCATGATCAGACAACGCACCCTTCAAAACGTCATTCGCGCTACCGGAGTGGGCCTGCATTCTGGCAAAAAAGTCCATCTGGCTTTGCGTCCGGCGCCAGCCAATACAGGGATTGTGTTTGTTAGAACCGATCTGGAACCCGTTGCGCAAGTGCCCGCAAAGGCTGAGCTGGTAGAAGATACTCGACTATGCACGGCGCTTTCTTATAACGGGGTTAAAGTAGCCACGGTTGAGCATTTAATGTCCGCCTTTGCAGGGCTCGGTATTGATAATGCTTACGTTGATGTAAGCGAGCCTGAAGTGCCCATTATGGATGGCAGCGCTAGCCCGTTCGTATTTTTGATTCAGTCTGCGGGTATTTTAGAGCAGGATGCGGCTAAGAAATTTATCCGTATCAAGCGTCGTGTCGCCGTCACCGATGGCGACAAAGAAGCCGTTTTTCTGCCCCATCAAGGATTTAAGGTCTCGTTCGCGATTGACTTTGATCATCCTGTGTTCGAACAGCAAAAGCAGACGGCGCTGATCGATTTTTCAACCACGTCGTTCGTTAAAGAAGTGTCGCGTGCACGTACCTTTGGTTTTATGCGTGATTTAGAGTTTTTGCGCTCTAATAATCTTGCGTTAGGCGGCAGTCTAGATAATGCGATCGTGGTAGATGATTATCGCATTGTTAACGAAGGTGGCCTGCGTTATGAAGACGAGTTTGTTAAGCATAAAGTCCTGGACGCGATTGGTGACTTATATCAGTTAGGCTATAGCCTGATTGGTGAGTTCCGAGGTGTGAAATCAGGTCATGCGCTTAATAATGAGCTGTGTCGAGAGCTAATGGCGCAGCCCGATGCTTACGAAATCATTACCTTTGAAGAAGAAAAAGCGGTTGCACCGATCTCCTATGCAGCCCCTGCAATGGCGTAAAGTAGACGTCCACTGTTGAATATTTAGTTGTCAATTTTATAAAGCACCACTCATGTGGTGCTTTATGCATTTCAGGCCCGCTTAAAGAGGTTAATTGTGTGTTCGGGAGGGCGGTTGCTTACTTGGTAGGTGGGCGGGCGTGTGAGGCAAGTCTTTCAAGAGCTCGTTTTAATGCGGGGTTGGTGGTGTCTTCGGCGCAATCAGCTAATGTTTTGCCAGCATTTAATGAAAGGCTGCGAGTATTGCGGGCAGGGGCGACAATGGGCCGTACAGGGCGAACTTTAAACGTGAAGCCATTCACGCCTTCAAAACCAGGCAGTTGGTGCAGCAGCTCTAGCAGACGGCGCTGTTCGAAGCGCAGCCAGGTCAGCCAACTGGCTTGACCGCTAATAACGGTTAAGCGTCCATCGCGAAAGCCACCCACAAAGATATGTTCGCGCATTTCTTCGGGTAAATGAGCGCGTAGGTGACGCTGCGCCTGATCGATTAAGCGAGATAGGCGCATTAACTGGCTAATATCACCGGACTTTGACAGCAGACGGGCGATGGGCTGTGCGTGAGAACGCTTAACCTTTATACTCATACACTTAATTCCTAGGTACCCCTAAATCGTCACATCGGCGGATTCAAGCCGATTACCCATTTGCAGAGCCTACCACGCTCAGGAGCCGGTCTACAGCATGTCGCCCACGCTTGAAGTACAAACTGCTTTGCCGCGGCGCCAACGCCGCTACGGTATAGCACGTTGGTGGCTGGCTGGCTTGCTAGTAAGTTGCCTTTTACCTGCGAGCTTAAGCCCCGCGGACGCTTTTCGCGGCGGCGAACGCAACGTTACTATCTGTTTTTGGGTGCCTGCTATTTTACGCGCCCAGTCGCACTGGGTTGCCAAAAGGCGTCGCGCACTGCGCCGCTGGTCTCAGCATCGCCGTAGTGTTACGCCTCTTCGGGCGCGATTTAACTGGCTTGCCCCGCTAATAGCCCTTGTCGCGGCGAGCGATGTTTTGACCCAGCGCGGTCCGCCCTCATGCCGAGTTCGTTAATAAGGCTACTTTGTCTCTGCTCTTGAATAAAAAGAGCTTGCAGAAAAAAAGGGTAGCTCCTGAGGGGGCGCTCGTGAATATCTGGATACTTCATGCTTAATAATTTGTTACGTAAAGTCGTCGGGTCTAAGAATGACCGCGAAGTAAAACGCATGCATAAAAATGTGCCGCAGATTAACGCTCTGGAAGCGGAGTTTGAGGCGCTTACCGACGCTGACTTACAGGGCAAGACTGCCGAGCTTCGTCAGCGCCTGGATGCGGGCGAGCCGTTAGATAGCTTGTTAGCGCCAGGGTTCGCTATCGTTCGCGAAGCCAGTAAGCGCGTGATGGGGATGCGCCACTTCGATGTCCAGATGGTTGGTGGGATGACGCTGCATCGTGGCCGTATCGCTGAAATGAAAACGGGCGAGGGTAAAACACTTGTCGCTACGTTGGCGGTTTATCTCAACGCGCTGACCAGTAAAGGCGTGCATGTCGTTACCGTGAATGATTACTTGGCGCGTCGTGATGCTGAGTGGATGCGTCCGCTTTATGAGTTTCTAGGCCTGAGCATAGGCGTTATTTTCTCTGGTCAAACCGGTGAGGAAAAGCGCCATGCTTATCAGTGCGATATAACCTACGGCACCAACAACGAGTTTGGCTTCGATTATCTGCGCGATAACATGGCATTCTCGTTGGAAGATAAGGTGCAGCGTGGCCTGCATTTCGCGATTGTCGATGAGGTTGACTCGATTCTTATCGATGAAGCGCGCACGCCGCTGATTATCTCTGGGGCGGTCGATGAAAATACCGATCTTTACCAAGTGGTTAACGTACTTGCCCAGCAGCTTGAGCAAGGCGAAGCATCTGAAGATGAAGATGCCCCGGTAACCGGCGACTTTGTGGTTGATGAAAAGCAAAAACAAGTCGAGCTGACCGAGCAGGGACACAACAAGGTTGAAGAGCTCATGCGAGCTGAAAACCTGCTAGGTGCAGAAGAGTCCCTTTACGCTGCACAAAACCTTAATTTGCTTCAGCATATGCATTCAGCGCTGCGTGCTCGCTATCTGTATAGCCGCGACGTTGACTACATTGTGTCGGAAGGTCAGGTGGTGATTGTTGATGAGCACACCGGCCGCTCAATGCCTGGTCGCCGCTGGTCGGAAGGCTTGCATCAAGCCGTTGAGGCAAAGGAAGGCGTCACCGTGCAGCGTGAAAGCCAAACGCTGGCATCGACCACTTTCCAGAATTACTTCCGGCTGTACGAGAAATTAGCCGGGATGACGGGCACGGCCGATACTGAAGCGTTTGAATTCCGCCAGATTTATGGCCTAGACGTGATCGTTATCCCGACCAATCGGGCGTTGGCGCGTAAAGACCTGAATGACTTGGTTTACTTGAGCGCTGAAGAAAAATATGAAGCGATCATTAAGGATGTAAGAACGGAGACAGAAGCCGGGCGCCCGGTCTTGGTCGGTACTGCTTCGATTGAAACATCGGAATATCTGGCCACGCTGATGCGAGAAGCAGGACTTACGTTTAACGTCCTTAATGCTAAGCAGCACCAAAGTGAAGCCGAAATTATTGCCCAAGCAGGCCGCCCTGGTGCGATTACGATTGCTACCAACATGGCGGGTCGTGGTACCGACATAATGCTGGGGGGTAACTGGGAGGCTGAAGTTGCCAAACTCCAGAACCCTAGCCAAGCGCAAATTGATGAATTGAAGACCGAGTGGCAGGTGCGTCATGATGGCGTGTTGGCTGCTGGTGGTTTATACGTGGTGGGTTCTGAGCGTCACGAGTCACGGCGTATCGACAATCAGCTGCGCGGACGTGCTGGGCGTCAAGGCGATCCTGGTTCAACGCGTTTCTTCCTATCGCTTGAAGATAGCTTGATGCGTTTGTTCGGCTCTGATCGTGTCAAACGCTTGATGCAGGCATTAGGTCTTGAGCGCGGTGAAGCAATTGAGCATAAGATGGTGTCCAACGCTGTTGAACGTGCGCAAAAGAAAGTCGAAGGCCGCAACTTCGATATTCGTAAGCAGCTGTTGGAATACGATGACGTTGCCAACGATCAGCGTCGTGTGATCTATGAGCAGCGTAATGACATTCTTGCGGCCGACAACGTCGCTGACGCCGTTATTGGTATTCGTGAAGAGGTAATGGAAGAGGCGATTAGCGACTATGTACCTCCTCAGAGTCTGCCTGAGCAGTGGGATTTGCCTGGCTTAGAAGCGCATCTCAAAACGGAATTTAATCTTGATGTGCCCGTCGTTAAATGGGCTGCAGAAGATGAGCGTTTCAGCGAGGAGCAACTGCGCGAGCGCCTGCAAACGATGCACCGTGAAGCTTATGCCGCCAAAATTGATGCGGCGGGTGAAAAGCTCATTCGGCGCTTTGAGAAGCAGGTAATGCTGCAAGTGCTAGACACTCGCTGGAAAGAGCACCTGCAGTCAATGGACCACCTGCGTCGCGGCATTCACCTGCGCGGCTATGCTCAAAAGAACCCCAAGCAGGAATATAAGCGCGAATCGTTCGAGCTATTCCAGCACCTGCTGACCCATATCAAGGCCGACGTAACGCGTATTCTTAGTCACGTTCAGGTACGTCAACCTGAAGAGGTAGATGCCCTTGAGCGTAGCCGGCGTGAAACATTGGAGCGCGAAGCGACCACCGCGGCAAGCCGACATGATGACCCTGCTGACGAACCGCTGGAAAACGCCCAAGACGAGCCAGTCGTTGATGGACAGCCCGTGCGTCGGGAAGGACCTAAAGTAGG
Organism: Halomonas sp.; assembly: GCF_052095695.1. Classification (GTDB taxonomy): domain Bacteria; phylum Pseudomonadota; class Gammaproteobacteria; order Pseudomonadales; family Halomonadaceae; genus Vreelandella. The sequence goes on along the minus strand of NZ_JBQDLQ010000049.1, from coordinate 4,795 downwards.
TCGCAACGATCCATGTTTTTGTGGCTCTGGTAAGAAGTACAAACAGTGCTGCGGCAAGCTGAGCTAACCGCGAAAGCGTCTCAATATGGGTCTGCCTAAAGGAGAGAATCATGGCAGTTGGAAATGTTCCTTTTCCAGAGATGCTGCCCCTCAGTGGGGTGCGCCTGGGAACGGCTATGGCGGGTATTAAAAAGCCGGGTCGTCGTGATTTAGTCGTCATTGAGCTACCTGAATCAGCAACGGTATCCGGTGTCTTTACCCGCAATGCCTTTTGTGCAGCACCTGTGGCAGTGGCGAAGCAGCACCTTGAGCACTGCCGTGTTCAGGGGCGCTCTCCACGCTTTTGGCTGATTAATACCGGAAATGCAAACGCCGGTACCGGTGAAACAGGCATGCGCGATGCCCACGCCAGCTGTGCAGCGCTTGCTGAGCAGGTAGGTGTTTCGGCGCAGGATGTCTTGCCGTTTTCAACCGGTGTGATTGGTGAGCCGCTACCGATGGATCGCCTGTTGGCGGGCTTTGTCCCCGCCCTTGAAAGCCTCTCCAGTGACGGTGTCGCCTGGCAGCATGCGGGCCAGGGAATTTTAACGACCGATACCCGGGCGAAAGGTGCAACCGAGACGCTGGAGGTTCATGGCCAGCAGGTGACGATTAACGGCATTACCAAAGGGTCGGGCATGATTAAGCCCAACATGGCGACCATGTTGGGGTTTGTGGTGACTGACGCTGCCATTGAGACGCCGTTGTTAGATCGCCTGCTGCGCGAGACAGTCGACCACTCGTTTAACTGCATCACCGTGGACAGCGATACGTCGACCAATGATGCCTGCATGTTAGCGGCCACCGGCACGGGGCCTAGCATTGTCGATGAGGGTGACGTGTCAGCATTCCGCGATGCGTTGCAGGTGGTGATGACAGAGCTTGCTCAGGCGATTATTCGCGATGCAGAAGGGGCAACGAAGTTTGTGACGCTTCACGTTGATGGGGCCAACAGCCGCCAAGAGGCGCTTGATGTGGCTTTCACGGTTGCGCATTCGCCGCTGGTAAAAACCGCGCTGTATGCCTCGGATGCTAACTGGGGGCGTATTTTAGCGGCAGTGGGTAGGGCACCTGTCAGCGATTTTGACGTTAATCGTGTGGTGATTGATTTAGGCGACGTTCGCTTAGTAGAAAATGGCGGATGTGCAGCCAGCTACACCGAAGCAGCGGGAAGTGCAGTGATGGCGCAGTCTGAAATTGCTATTCGCATTGATTTGGGACGCGGTGACGAAAGTGCCACGGTGTGGACGTCTGATCTCTCCCATGACTATGTGTCTATCAACGCGGATTACCGTAGCTAACGAATTACCTCCAGCGCTGACGCGATGGCTGGGGTAAAGGGCAAACGCAGTGAGATAGCAGCGGCGGCAGTAGCGTCGCTGCGCAGACAGTGGATAAAGACGCAATGAGTGTAAAGGTGAAACGGCGGGTTCACGTCGCGGCGGCTGCAATTGTGAGCGCCGATCGGAAGCAAGTATTGATCGCTCGTCGGCCGTCAAACGTTGACCATGGCGGGCTATGGGAATTTCCGGGGGGCAAGCTTGCACCTTACGAAACCGGGCTTGAAGGTCTCAAGCGTGAGTTGCATGAAGAGCTTGGGATTGAAATTATCTGTGCCCAGCCACTGATTCGCGTGAACCATGAGTATCCTGACAAGCATATTTTGTTGGATGTATGGCAGGTGCATGAGTTTGCTGGCGAACCTTTTGGCCGTGAAGGGCAGGCGGTTCGCTGGGTGCCCATGAGCGAGCTTTCAAACTATCCCTTCCCCGCTGCTAATTTGCCTATCTTGCGTGCAGTCAGACTGCCCACTGAGTACCTGATCACTGGGGAAGAAGCTGACGATGCGCGGTTTGATGCATTTTTAGAGCGTGCGCTGCGCGAAGACCATGTTCGCTTGGTTCAATTGCGCGCAAAGCAGCTGAACGGTGCGGCCTACGTTGCGCGCGCAAAGCGAGCCTTGCAAATGTGTCGCGAGCACGGCGCGCGATTACTTCTCAATGGTGAACCAGCGCTGCTAGAGGAGGTTGATGCCGACGGTATTCATCTGACCAGCGAACGTTTAATGCAGCTTGAGCGTCGTCCCATTGCGGAAAATAAATGGCTATCTGCGTCAACACATAACCAAACACAGCTGAACAAAGCGGCGGTTTTAGGCTGCGACTTTGTCAGCCTCTCGCCGTTACGTACCACGCCCTCGCATCCGGAAGTTTCACCGCTTGGGTGGCATGATTTCCAGCAATTGGTTGAGCGTGCAGGTATGCCCGTTTTTGCACTGGGAGGCATGACCCGCTTTGACGCGAATCATGCGCGCGCCGTGGGTGCTCAAGGTATTGCATCGATTCGCGATTTCTGGAAGTAATCTACCCGCTAGCCAATCGCCAGTGTGGTATGAAAAACGCCTGCCCCTATCTTCATTGGGGCAGCTTCATTGGGGCAGGCGTTTTTGTATGCGAGTGAAACGAATGTTGCGTTTAACGTATGAAGAACATTCGGCTTTACCTAGTCACGATAGCGGCGGGTCATATCTGCGTAGGCATCCACGCGACGGTCTCGCAGATAAGGCCATATGCGTCGCGTGTTTTCACTGCGTGCCATATCCAGTGTCACCACTAGCTGCGCCGCCTCTTCTTTTGCATGCGCTAATAACTCCCCCTGCGGTCCGCAAATAAAGCTACCGCCCCAGAACTGAATGCCGACACCGACGCCTGAGTGGTCTGCTTCAAATCCTACCCGGTTAGCTACTATCACAGGCAGGCCATTCGCCACGCCGTGAGCGCGCTGAATAATTGTCCAAGCATCTTTCTGGCGGAATTGCTCGGCTTCGTCGTCGCTTGGGTCCCAGCCAATCGCCGTCGGATAAAGCAATAAGTCCGCGCCCGCGAGAGCCATCAGCCGCGCTGCTTCTGGATACCACTGATCCCAGCAGACCAACACGCCCAAGCGCCCTAGAGAGGTTTCAATCGGCGTAAATCCTTCGCCGCGTGCGCTGTCGTAATCACCTGGAGTGAAGTAAAACTTCTCGTAAAAGCCTGGGTCATCGGGGATATGCATTTTGCGATACTGACCTACGCGGCCTTTAGCCCGGTCATATACCACTGCCGTATTGTGATATAGGCCTGGCGCGCGACGTTCAAATAGCGAGCCGACCAGCACAATATCAAGCTCCTGGGCAAGCGTGGCCAGTCGCTGTCCCGTTGGCCCATCAAGCGGTTCCGCCAAGTCGAACAGCGCAGGATCCTCAAACTGGCAAAAATAATGGGTGGCATGTAGCTCTTGAAGCAACACCAGTTGAGCACCTTGGCGAACGGCATCGCGAATACCTTGCTCGCTCACGGCTAGGCTTTGTGCTTTATCTGGCCAAGCGTGCTGCTGAACAACGCCTGCGGTTAGCGTAGTCGACATGATGACTCCTTTATCAAGTAGTGAGCGCTGCCAGTGTGCCTTGAGGTAGCTGCATGGTTAAGCAGTGTAGGCTGCCGTGTTGGCGAATAACGTTATTGCACTCAATCGGGATAAGCGTGTGCTCAGGAAAAGCTAACGCTAGCGCCTGAAGTGCTGCGACGTCGGCTGGGTCACCATAGGTGGGTACCAGTACGGCTTGATTGATGATCAAAAAGTTAGCGTACGTCGCCGGTAGGCGATGGCCGTCGTCTGGATCGAAGCAGGCCTGTGGCCAGGGCAGCGCAATAAGACGGTAGGGTTCGCCATTACGTTGTCGAAAATGTTGAAGCTCTTGCTCCATCGCCGCTAATGCCGGGTAGTGTGCGTCATTAGGATCAGCGCAACGCACATAGGCAATGGTCGCCGGATCACAGAAGCGTGCGAGCGTATCAATATGGCTGTCGGTGTCATCACCTTCTAGATGGCCGTTAGCCAGCCACAGCACGCGGTCAACGCCAAAATCTGCCGCCAGCTGTGCTTCTACGTCTGTACGCGAGAGCGTGGGATTGCGATTAGCGTTCAGTAAGCAGGCTTCGGTGGTCAGTAAGGTGCCTTCGCCATCTGTTTCGATACCGCCGCCTTCCAGTACTATATCCCGCGACGCTAAGGGGCATGACCAAACGCCTGCGTCAGCAAGTCGCTGAGTCAACTGATTATCGTGCTCAGCAGGAAACTTACCGCCCCAGCCTGTGAAGGTGAAATCGAGCATTAGTCGCTGGCCATCTTCGTCTACGACGGTAATCGGCCCATGATCCCGCGCCCAGGTATCATCGGTGGGTGCAACGATCAGCAGCAGTCGTTCACTCGGCACTTGATAGGCCGCGAACGTGGCCGCTAAGCGTTTTTTTATCAGCTCATTCGGTACGCAAATAAGGACGCGCTGATAGCGCGTAGTGGCCACTACAATGCGTTCAAGAGTTGCTTCGATGCAAGCAAGTAAGGGCGCCCAGTCGCCGTCGTGACGAGGCCAAGTAAGCTGAATACCATCCTGTGGATGCCATTCGGGTAGTAAGCGATAAGTCATAGTAGCCAACGTGTTGAATGCTCTTTGCGAAGAGTGTATCGAGTAGCTTGCAGGCAGCCTCTAGAAACACTAGCTTACTCTGCGACAAGCAGTAAATCGCCGCAATGTAGGCGGTGGCGAGGTAAGTTGCAAGCATGCGTTGTGAACCCTCACGGTGTAGACCGCTCTAATGGCTGTTTGAGCATGCAGAGACATTAAAAAAACCGTACCATGAGCGCTTATTGATAAGGAATCACGCCATGCTTGATCGTTTGCCTTTTCTGGTGGGGCTGCGCTACGTGCGCGCTA
>NZ_JBQDLQ010000048.1:10697-27390 GCF_052095695.1 Halomonas sp. | reverse complement strand
TTGATCGTCGGGCGCGAAAAGAAAGTTAGCGATCAACTCCTTGCCGCCTTCGGTGGCGAACGACTCTGGGTGGAATTGGATACCGTGAATTGGGTACTCCCGATGCTTAACGCCCATTAGCTCGAATTCCCCCAGCGCCTGCCAGCGACTACGTTGCTCAAAGTTGTCGGCTTCCAGTGCACCCACGGTAGCGGTCACTTCCAGGCACTCGGGCAGAGTGATCGCATCGGCAATGAGAGAGTGGTAGCGCATCACCTCAAGCTGGTCGGGCACGCCGTTAAACACCGAGCGGTTATTGTGGTTGATTGGGCTAATTTTGCCGTGCATCGGCAGCGGTGCTTTCACCACCTTGCCGCCAAACACGTGCACAATGCCTTGCATGCCCAGGCAAACCCCCAGTAGCGGGGTGGTTTTGCCCAGTTTTTCTATTACCTCGGCGCACACGCCAAAGTAGCGTGGGTCATCCGGCGAGCCGGGGCCAGGGGAAATAATGATGCGATCCGGCGCCATGGCTTCGATGGCACTGAAATCGATGTGATTATTGCGCTTAACGATAATCTCAAAATTGGCCAGCCCGCCGCGATTCTTCTCCGTGGTCAAAATCTCACCAATAAACTGGTAGAGGTTATAGGTGAAGGAGTCGTAATTATCGATGATAAGTACCTTCATGCTTGGCTCTCCATGTCCGTTTCCATAAAGGGGGCAAGGGCTTTGCGAGTACCGGCAAACTTGCGACGAATCTCTTCATACTCATCAGCGGCGTTGCTATCAAACACATTGCCGCCGCAGGTTTGTACGTAGGCACGCTCTCCGCTCACAAACACCGTACGAATGGGTATCGCAAAGGTGCAGTCACCGTTAAACGAGAACTGACCCACCGCGCCACCGTAGGGGCCGCGACCATCGGTTTCCAGATCATCGATGATTTTCATCGCCTCGATTTTGGGTGCGCCGGTGAGAGTGCCTGCCGGGAAGTTGCTGGCCAGCGCGGTAAACATATCTTCACCTTCGGCGATAATGCCGACGATCTCGCTGGAGATATGCTGCACGTGGCTAAAGCGTTTGATGTCCATCAAACTGCGCACTTTTACCGTGCCAAACTGCGCCACCCGGCCAATATCGTTGCGGTGTAGATCCACGATCATATTGTGCTCGGCGATCTCTTTGGGGTCATTGAGCAGCGCCCTGGCGAGCTGGGTATCTTCTTGGGATGTTTGCCCTCGTGTGGTGGTGCCCGCCAGCGGAAAGGTTTCCATTTCGCCCTGGCGCAGCCGGAACAAAAGTTCCGGACTTGCTCCGATCAGCTTCTGCTCACCAAATTTGACGTAGTACATCTGTGGTGAGGGGTTAATGGTGCGCAGTTGGTCATAGAGCGCCAGGGAATCGCCTTTAATACGAAAGCGCTTTTTAAAACCAACTTCGCACTGGAACACCTTGCCGTCGATAATATCTTGCTTGACCGTGGCCACTGCCTCAGCGTGTTCTGCCTGGCTCATGGTGTCGCCCAAGGCGGTTATCTGCAGCGGGCCTGCTGGTTCATCAGCTGCATCGATCAGCGTCTGCAGAAATTCGTAGCGGCTGTTGTCGTAATAGAAGTAGGTGACTTCCCCGGTCATCTTGTCGAGGATCAGGCCATCTTTGTAAAGCCCAAAGCGGAAGGTGTCGAAATCATCGCTGGCTTTTAAGGAAAGCGATGGCTCGAAATACTGCATGGCATCGTAACCAAGGTAACCGCTTAATCCCCCGGCGTACTTGCGGGAAATAATATTCTGCGGGATCAGGCTGCGTAGCAGTTCATAAGGATTGTCACTGGGGTAGTGGTTGGCGTTGCCGTCCCGGTCTTCAATGGTTAGCGTGTTGCCGTTGGCGTAGAGCGTGTACTCGGGGTCGAAGCCGATGATCGAGTGGCGCGCCATATGGCTATCTTCGCCCAGGGACTCCAGCATGTAGCAGGTGGCAAACTGCCGCTCGATTTTTTGAAATAGGGCAAAGAAGTCGCAGTCCGCTGCCAAAGTCACATAGTGAGGTTTGCGTGGCAGCGTAAAAGGCTGCGGGCCTGATAGGGCATGTGTATTGGCAGTGGTCATGATGCATCATTCCGTGAAGAAGGGCTTGAAGATGGTAACGTGGTAAGCGCGCGGGAACCCCGTGAAACCGTAGCGATGCCCACACCGAGGGTTTCGGCAATTTTACGGTGGGGCACGCCTTCACGCAGCAGCTTAAAAATTTGTAGGCGTTTACTGATTTCTTGGTACTCTGCAGGCGTTAGTAGGTTCGCCAGCGCTCGATCCATTGCTTCAGGTGAATCAATGGAGAGTAGGTGGTCGATTAGCTCAGCCTGATAGTGACCGTTTAAAGGCATAGTGCGCTACCGAGTAATTAGCGGTGTACTAACGTACTAGTACGCTACCTGATTGCTCTGGGAAGTCAAGTAGCGCTTGTCAATTTAAGGAATTCCGATGACCAGTTATTTCATTCAAGCATTTATTTATCTTATCGCAGCAGTCATTGCGGTACCGCTCGCCAAGCGTTTTGGACTGGGGTCGGTACTCGGCTATTTAGTTGCCGGGGTAGTCATCGGCCCGCTACTGGGGCTGGTGGGCCAGGAAACTACCACCATCCAGCACTATGCAGAATTCGGTGTCGTAATGATGCTGTTTCTGGTCGGGATGGAACTTGATCCCAAGGGGTTATGGGCCATGCGCGTACGGCTGTTGGGGCTGGGTGGTCTTCAGGTGGTGCTAACAGCTGCTGCAGGGAGTGCTATTGGCTGGTGGCTGGGGCTGGTGTGGCAAACCGCCCTGGCGGTGGGGCTGATTTTTGCACTCTCCTCAACGGCGATTGTGCTGCAAACACTGAACGAGAAAGGGTTGGCCAAGACCGAGGGAGGGCGAAGCGCTTTCTCGGTACTGTTGTTCCAGGATATTGCCGTTATTCCCGTGCTGGCGCTAATTCCACTGCTGGCGCTGTCAGAACTGATGAACGCTGGCGACAATGGTGGCCATGCAAGCTTAAGCTTGGTCGCGCACCTGCCCGGCTGGGCGCACGCCTTGGTGGTGGTGGGCGCTATCGCAAGCGTTATTGCTGCTGGCTACTATTTGATGCCGCTGTTGTTTCGCTATGTGATTGGCTCCGGTTTGCGTGAAGTGTTCACTGCCACGGCCCTCATGCTGGTGATAGGAATTGCCGCACTGATGAGTCTGGTCAATCTATCTCCTGCCCTTGGAGCGTTCCTGGCGGGAGTGGTGCTGGCCAACAGCGAGTTCAAGCATGAGCTGGAAGCGAATATTGAACCCTTCAAGGGACTGCTTCTGGGACTGTTCTTTATTACCGTGGGTGCGGGTATCAATTTCACCGTGCTGGCGGCGCAGTGGGGAACGGTACTCTCATTAGGGGTAGCGGTGATCGTGGTCAAGGGGGTAATTCTGCTGGGGTTGGCGCTGTTGTTTCGGGTGCGTGGCAGCAACGGGTGGTTATTCGCCCTGAGCCTTGCCCAGGCCGGTGAGTTTGGCTTTGTCCTGCTGACCTACAGCGTACAGAGCAGAGTGATCCCGGCCGATATCTCTCAGATTCTCTCGCTGGTAGTAGCGCTGTCGATGTTTTTAACGCCGCTGCTATTTATTGCTTATGACAGGTTGGTACTACCGCGCTATAGCAGTGCCAAAAACGATGAACGTGACCCCGATGCGATCGAAGAGCATGCGCCGGTTATCGTGGCTGGGGTAGGGCGGTTTGGACAAATTATTTGCCGTTTGCTGAGAGCGAACAATATTCCCATTGTCGCTTTGGATCATGAGATTGAGCAGATCGAGATCCTGCGAAAAATTGGCATTAAAAGCTATTTTGGCGACGCCAGTCGCTCCGACCTGCTCGAAATGGCAGGGATTAAAAGCGCCCGCCTTTTGGTTATCGCGCTAGATGACCGAGACCGAGCGGTGCAGATGGTTAAACATATAAAGCATGCCTATCCCAATGTTTGGGTACTTGCTCGCGCCTTTGATCGTGGCCACGGCTACCAGCTTCGCGATGCGGGAGCGGATGATGTGGTCAGTGAAACCTATCACTCGGCATTAGAATTAGGAGGGCACGCGTTGACTGCCATGGGTGTACACCCCTTGCGTGCCAAACAGATGACGTGGGCGTTTGTACAAAATGAAGAGGTTCACGAGGATGAACTGTTTGCTACCTGGAAGGGCATGGAGGGTGGGAATGCCTTTGGCCCTCGCTATGGAGAGTTATTTATGAAGCTTGAAGAAGCGCTGAACAGTGCGATGCAACAGGAGTGGCACGAGCCTCTGCGCGAAGATGTACCTACCTGGACACCGCCCGAATCTGAACATGTGCAGAAATTAATAAATAAAACACCTAAGTAGCAATAGTTCTGCTTAACCGTGCACTTTAGTTTGCCGTTTAAAAAGGTAGGTGCAAAGAGGCGCTTAGCATATTGAGGTGGCTGAGCGTTGGGGCGTCGATGCGTTCATACTCTAGGCGACTGACGAGTCGGTTGATCGTCACCGTGGCGCCGAAACCTTGTAGCAATGCTGTGCCGCTTTCATCGGCGCCTTCCAAATCACTTTCGCCACGCCATTCAGTGATACCGGATTTCGCATAAACGCTCAAGGCGCCCATGCGAACACCGGCAACAATGGCGCCGCCTAAACTGAGCGTATCCATGATGAGCGGGTTAACACTGGAGGTAGTGGAGATTTCTTCGCTTTCGCGATAGGCAATTTCAGCGCCAATATCGAGTTGGGGGAGGCGCCAAGGACTGAAGCCGGCCGTTACGCGGAAGCCGCTAGAGTAATTATCAAGGCTCTGAAGGTCGCTGCCTTCCAGGATAACGCCGTTTTCAAGCTGCATTAGTTCGCTGTCGGGGGAGGTGTAAGCCATCACCGGCGGGGTATCGTTAGCGTAACTGCTAAGCAGTGGCGCTGTACAGCAGAGCAGGGTACTCGCCAAGCGTTTGATTGGCATTCCTCGTACACCTATCGTTAGAGTTAACATACATATTTATTTAGACTAGCAACTGACGTGGATTTCCACCACTTTAATTGCGCCCTGGGCCAGATTATCCATCAGGTTCTTGCCCATCGTTAGGAAGCGCTCGCCGAATATCCATTGAGGTGATAGCACCGCTTGTCGCGATGCTTGCTCTTTTTTGCGTTGTCGCTGCCGCCATTCCAACGCCATCTCGCTCCAATCTTCAACGTGTTCAAGTGTGAAACCGCCAACTTCAAGCAAACGCGTTAGCTCAGCTATAGTATGCAAGTGGGAGTGTTCAGAAGAAGCCGCCCAAGGTACCGGATAGCGAAGCGTTAGCACGTTAGGCCCACTCACTACTTCGTGCATAACAATTTGGCCGCCGGGGCGCAGCACACGGCGACTTTCAGCGAGTACCTTGGTGGCATCGGGCATATTTAGCAGGCTGTGCTGAAACAGTACGGCGTCAAAGCTGTTATCAGTAAACGGCAGGGCGCGAGCGTCGCCGGTTACCCATGTAAGTGGGGGCGATTCAGGTTGTACCCGTAAACTCAGCGCTTTGTTCAACGCACTGAACTCATGAGTAATATCCAAGCCTGTCATTTGAAAACCCAGGGCAGCACCCTGGCGCATTAGCCCGCCTAGCCCAGCGCCGACATCCAATACCTTCGCATGGGGTTTGGCGTCCAATCGCTCTAATAGGCGGGAAGATGCGGCTACACCACCGATATGCAGCTGATCCAATGGGGCCAACTGATGCAGCGTGGGGCCGTTGGGGTAGTGAGCATCAATCTGCGCCAATACCTCATTAGTACGCAGAGCACGCTGATAGTGATCCGCTAAACGGTTAGCTAGCGAGTTCATCGTAGCTTACGACTCTTGATCCAAACCTAGCTCTTGAATCGAAATTTCGCGTATCTTGAACTTCTGAATCTTGCCCGTGACGGTCATCGGGAATTCGTCGACGAACTTAAAGTAGCGCGGGATTTTGAAGTGGGTGATTTTACCTTTGCAGTACTCGCGCAGCGCTTCACCACTGACCTCACCAGCCGTGCTGTTGAGTTTCACCCAGGCAATCAGCTCTTCACCGTACTTTTTATCAGGTACGCCGGTGACCTGTACTTCTGAAATCGCCGGGTGGGCATAAAGGAACTCTTCTATTTCCTTGGGATACACGTTTTCGCCGCCACGAATCACCATATCTTTGATACGCCCAACGATCTGGATATAGCCCTCTTCATCCATGGTGGCGAGGTCGCCGGTGTGCATCCAGCCCGCTTCGTCAATGGCTTCAACGGTGGCTTTGTCGTTGTTCCAGTATTTCAGCATCACGCTGTAGCCGCGGGTACATAGCTCGCCGATTTCACCACGGGGAAGAATGCCGCCGTTGCCGGGGTCGACTATTTTGTTCTCCAGATGTGGCTGGGTACGACCCACCGTAGAAACACGCTTCTCAATGCTGTCATTGGCGCCAGTTTGGGTGGAGACGGGGCTAGTTTCCGTCATGCCGTAGGCGATCTGCACGCCCTTCATATTCATCTTGTTGATGACCTGTTTCATGATTTCAGCGGGGCAGATCGAGCCCGCCATAATCCCGGTACGTAGCGATGAGAGGTCGGTGCCAGGGAAATCAGGGTGATCCAGCTCGGCAATAAACATGGTCGGCACGCCGTAAAGCGCGGTGGCTTTCTGCTCGTGTACGGCTTTGAGAACTTTGCCGGGGTCAAAGCCCTCGTCCGGGTAGATCATCGTCGCGCCGTGGGTCATGCAGCCCAGGTTGCCCATCACCATGCCAAAACAGTGGTAAAGCGGCACTGGAATCACCAGGCGGTCTTCGCTGGTGAAGCCCATGCTCTCCGCCACAAAAAAACCGTTATTGAGAATATTGTGGTGAGAAAGGGTCGCGCCTTTAGGGAAGCCCGTGGTACCAGAGGTGTACTGAATATTGATCGCGTCATCGAACTGTAGCGTGGCTTGCAGGTCGTCAACATCGGTTTGGCTAACCTTGTTGGCCTCGCTCATCAGGTCGGACCAGCGCCACATGCCGCTGAGTTTTTCACTACTTAAATTGATAATGCATTCAAGATCTGACAGCTTTTGCGACTTCAGTTCACCTTCCGTGCAGGCGTTAAGTTCTGGCGCTAGCTCATACAGCATTTCGCTGTAGTCGGAGCTTTTAAAACGATTGGCGGTGACTAAAAAGCGTGCGCCGGAATGGTTTAGTGAGTATTCAAGCTCATGAGTTCGGTAAGAAGGGTTAATGTTGACCAGAATGGCGCCAATTTTGGCAGTAGCAAATTGCGTTAATGTCCATTCGCTGCAGTTGGGGGCCCAAATGGCTACCCGGTCGCCTTTATTGACGCCGATGGAAAGAAGAGCGCGGGCACAGCGGTTGACCTCTTCCTGGAGCTTGCGGTAGCTCCAGTGAATGTCCTGATGCAACACAATCAGTGCATCGTTATCGGCATACTGCGTTGCTATTTGGTCGAATTTGTCGCCAATGGTCATGCCCAGAAGGGGCTTGTCCGCCATGCTGCTGGAGTAGCTGGGTTGGGTAAGAGCAGGTGATGCCATGTTAAGTCTCTCCGATGTCTTTTTTTTATCTAAACGGGAAGGCAGAGAATCGTTAGCTGCTTTTTAGTTTTTATTTTCAATCGCTGATGCTTTTGCCAGGGCGACCTTGGAGCTGGGCTTCCGGCCTAGCTCATGGGTGATCCAGAAGCCGGTATCAATCACGGCCTGCAGGTCAATGCCCGTCTCAATGCCTAGCCCTTCAAGCAGGTAGAGCACGTCTTCGGTGGCCACATTACCGGAGGCGCCTTTGGCATAGGGGCAACCGCCCAGGCCCGCCGTCGCCGCATCAATCACACTGACGCCTTCCTCCATCACCGCATACAAATTGGCCAGCGCCATGCCGTAGGTGTCGTGGAAGTGGGCCGCTAGAAACTCTATCGGTACATGTTGGCGCGTGGCCTCAATCATGCGCTTAGCGGCCAGCGGCGTGCCAGCGCCAATGGTGTCGCCCAGAGAAATCTCGTAGCAGCCCATCTCATAAAGCGCTTTAGCCACCTCAGCTACTTTGGTTGGGGAAATCTCTCCTTCGTAAGGGCAGCCCAGTACGCAGGAGACGTAGCCGCGCACACGCACGCCTGCATCTCGGGCATGCTTTAGTACGGGCTCAAAGCGTGCAAGCGACTCGGCAATCGAGCAGTTGATATTTTTTTGAGAGAAGGCTTCTGACGCCGCACTAAATACTGCGACCTCTTCAACGCCCACGGTTAGGGCGTTTTCGAGACCTTTTAAATTGGGCGTTAACGCGGAGTAAACCACGCCAGGCTTACGTTGCATGCCGGTCATAACCTCAGCGGCATCGCCCATTTGCGGCACCCATTTAGGTGACACGAAGCTTGCCGCTTCAATATGCGTGATACCTGCTTTAGCAAGCCGCTCGATCAGCGCAATTTTAGTTGCGGTGGGCACAATGGATCCCGGCTCGTTTTGCAGGCCGTCACGGGGGGCCATCTCAAACAGCTTAATGGACGTAGGCAATGACATAACGGGTAGCTCCTATTCGTTGGCAGCAAAATCGAGTAAAACGGCACCCTGGCTAACCGTGTCACCAGCCTGAAAATGAAAGGTTTCCACGCTGCCATTGGCGGGGGCGGTCATGGTGTGCTCCATTTTCATCGCTTCCATGACCATCAGCGGCATGCCTTTCTCAACGGCCATGCCGGGCGCTACCAGCAGCGCGACGACGGTGCCATTCATGGGCGCGGTCAGGGTAGATTCCGCCTCATGCTGGCCGTGATTGATGGCATCAATACGCCGCCAGCATAGCCGGGTTTCACCGCTGGGGTCGGCCATGACGACGACGTTGCCGTCTCGGCGCGCCTGTAGCCGGTGCCTGTAGCCGTTTAGCGTGACCGCTACCGCATCGCCGGTCAGCGGCTGTACGCTGGCCGTGAGGGTTTCATCGCCGATCGTCAGGATCCAAAGTGACTCACCGGCGTTGCGTTTGCCTTCCACCGTCACCACGGCATGTTCGCCCTCGGCAGTCTGGACGCTGGCAGGATCGCACAGCGCAATGCGGATAGTGTGAGGCGCGTTCAGGCGAAAACCGTCGTGACGGTCCCAGGGAGAATCGCTGTGGCATTCGTTAGCCAACTGATTAAGGCCAATCAACGCGGCGCTGGCGTAGTCTTCATTGCTGAAGACGCGCGGGGCGAAAAGAGTGGCTTCATTGCGCTCGATAAAGCGCGTGTCCAGCTCCACGTTCTTAAAGCCGGGGTGGGTCGCTAGACGCATCAGGAAGGCGCGGTTCGTGACCACGCCTTGAACGTCTAGCGCTGCTAGGGCGCGGTTAAGCGTCGCCAGTGCCGCATCGCGGTCAGCGCCGTGAACAATCAGCTTAGCGAGCATGGGGTCGTAGTGCATCGACACCGCGTCGCCGCTCTCCACACCGCTGTCCAGGCGTACCTGATCAGAACTCAGGCCTGCGCCTTCTAAATCCAGTGCAAACCGAGTGAGCAGGCCGGTAGCCGGCAGAAAATCCTGATCTGGATCTTCAGCATAAATACGCGCTTCAAAGCTGTGGCCGGTAATGGTTAGCTCGTCTTGGCTGTAAGGGAGCGGTTCACCCATGGCCACGCGTAGCTGCCACTCGACCAGATCCTGACCGGTGATCATCTCGGTGACCGGGTGCTCGACCTGAAGACGGGTATTCATCTCCATAAAGTAGAACGAGCCATCCTGTCCTGGCGAACCGTCTAGCAGAAACTCGACGGTGCCCGCGCCCACATAGCCGATCTCCTGAGCAGCGCGCACGGCGGCATCGCCCATAGCGCTGCGAAGCTCCGCCGTCATGCCAGGGGCGGGGGCTTCTTCGATGACTTTCTGATGGCGACGCTGCACGCTGCAGTCACGCTCAAACAGGTAAACGCCGTTGCCGTGTCGGTCGCAAAACACCTGCACTTCCACATGGCGTGGCTGTACCAGGTACTTTTCGATCAGCATGCGGTCATCGCCAAACGCGGCTTTAGACTCGCGACGGCAGCCGTCTAACGCTGCCTGGAAGCCATCACCGGATTCGACAACGCGCATGCCTTTGCCGCCGCCGCCCGCGCTGGCTTTAAGCATCACCGGATAGCCGATCTTGTCGGCTTCGCTGCGTAGCAGGGCGTCGTCTTGATCATCGCCGTGGTAGCCCGGTACCAGCGGCACGCCGGCATTGGCCATACGTGCTTTGGCAGCAGATTTATCGCCCATGGCGGCAATTGCCGAAGCAGGCGGGCCGACAAAGGTAATACCGGCTTCTTCAAGGGCTTTAACGAAGCTGCCGTTTTCAGAAAGAAAGCCATAGCCGGGGTGAATCGCGCCGGTGCCGGTGCGTTGGGCGGCGTCAATCACCGCGTCAATATTGAGATAGCTTTCGCGCGCAGCGGCAGGGCCTAAGCGCACGGCCTCGTCGGCTTCACGCACGTGGCGGGCGCTGGCATCGGCATCAGAGTAGACCGCGACGGTTTTCAGGCCCATGCGGCGCGCAGTGCGCATTACGCGGCAGGCAATTTCGCCGCGATTGGCCACCAGCAAGGTGTCGAATTTGGTTGGGGTAAACGTCATGAGCATGGCTCCGCAGCGTTATTGTGTTCTTCAGGTGACGTCCAGTCCGGGCGGCGCTTCTCAAAAAAGCTGGATAAACCCTCCTGGCCTTCCTGGCTTACCCGCAGTTTGGCGATGACCTGGCAGGTGTGTTCGCGGGTGGCGTCACTGTCTTGCGCTTGAGCCACCGTGGCCATCAGCGCTTTGGTAGCGCGCTGGGCCTGGGGCGAGCCTGCCAACAGCGTCGTCAGCATGGCGCCGACGGCGCTGTCTAACGCTTCATGTTCAACTACCTGGTGGGCTAAACCGAGCTTAAGGGCGGTTTCGGCGTCCATCACTTCAGCCGTTAACGCATAGCGGCGCATTTGCCGCTCGCCCAGCGCGCGCTGCACGTAGGGGCTGATGACCGCAGGCGATAGGCCAATCTTGACTTCCGAGAGGCAGAATTTAGCTTTTTTAGAAGCGATCACCACATCGCAGCAGGCGGCAAGCCCTACCGCGCCGCCAAACGCAGCACCTTGAACGCGGCACAGCGTGGGGCAGGGCAGCGTATCAAGGCTATGCATCAGCGCGGCCAGCTTGCGGGAATCGGCGAGGTTACCCTCCAGGTCGTAATCGACCATGCGCTTCATCCAGTTAAGATCGGCACCTGCAGAGAAGCTTTTGCCTTCGGAGCCCAGTACTACCACGCGCACATCACCTGCTTCAGCCAACGTATGCAACTGGTCAAGGTGCGCGTTTAGCTCAGCGATCAGGTTGTCGTCAAAAGCGTGATGCACCTCAGGGCGGTTTAAGGTCAGGCGCGCCACGCCCTCTTCTATAATCAGTGTTGAGTAAGTCACCAGTGCTGAGTCAGTCATCGTATTTGCCCCTACATCCGGAACACGCCGAAGCGTGTCTCTTCGACTTCGGCATTCATCGCGGCCGCTAGTGAAAGCCCCAGCACATCGCGGGTTTGCAGCGGATCAATCACACCGTCGTCCCATAAGCGGGCGCTGGCGTAATAGGGGTGGCCCTGGTGCTCATACTGCTCGCGGGTGGGCTGCTTAAAGGCCTCTTCTTCCTCTTTGCTCCACTCACGGCCTTCGCGTTCGTGCTGCTCGCGTTTTACCTGCCCCAGTACGCCTGCTGCCTGCTCACCACCCATGACGGAAATGCGTGCGTTAGGCCACATAAACAGCAGGTTGGGATCATAAGCACGCCCACACATGCCGTAGTTGCCCGCGCCAAAGCTACCCCCAATCAGCACCGTGTATTTAGGTACCTTCGCGCAGGCCACGGCAGTTACCAGCTTAGCGCCATGCTTGGCGATGCCTTCGTGTTCGTATTTGGAGCCAACCATAAAGCCGGTAATGTTCTGCAGGAAGATCAGCGGGATCTTGCGCTGAGCGCAGAGCTCAATAAAGTGCGCGCCTTTCACCGCGCTTTCGGAAAACAGCACGCCGTTGTTCGCGACGATACCTACCGGGTAGCCATGGATATGCGCAAAGCCGGTGACCAGGGTTTCGCCGTAGTAACGTTTGAACTCATCAAAGTCGGAGTCATCAACAATGCGACCAATGACTTCGCGCACGTCATAGGGCTTTTTAAGATCGGTGCCGACAATGCCATACAGCTCAGCAGGGTCGAGTTTGGGGGGCTTGGGCGCCTGCATCGCCAATTGGCCGCGCTTTTGCCAGTTCAGCCGGGAGATACAGGCGCGGGCCAGTTGCAGTGCGTGGACGTCGTTTTCCGCATAGTGATCGGCCACGCCGCTGATTTTGGCGTGCACATCCGCACCGCCTAAGTCTTCAGCGCTGATGTTTTCGCCCGTGGCGGCTTTGACCAAAGGCGGGCCGCCGAGGAAAATCGTGCCCTGTTCTTTAACGATGATCGACTCATCTGCCATGGCAGGCACATAGGCGCCCCCCGCGGTGCAGGAGCCCATCACCACGGCAATTTGCGGAATGCCTTCCGCCGACATGGTGGCCTGGTTATAGAAAATGCGCCCGAAATGGTCGCGATCAGGAAAGACTTCATCCTGGCGGGGCAAAAAGGCGCCGCCGGAGTCGACTAAATAAATGCACGGCAGGCGATGCTTGCGGGCAATTTCCTGGGCGCGAAGATGCTTTTTCACAGTGAGCGGGAAGTAGGTGCCGCCTTTAACCGTGGCATCGTTGGCCACAATGACGCACTCAACGCCAGAGACGCGACCAATACCGGTCACAACACCTGCAGCGGGAATATCACCGTCGTAGATGTTATGGGCCGCCAGGGAGGAAAACTCTAAAAACGGGGAGCCTTCATCAATCAAGTGATCAATGCGGTCGCGCACAAACAGCTTGCCGCGGCTCTCGTGGCGTTCGCGGGCTTTGCTACCGCCGCCCTCAGCAATGGCGGCGGTTAGCGCGCGAAGCTTATTGACTTCACCCAGCATTGACGCTTCGTTGGCTTGAAATACATCGCTGCGCGGATTGATTTGGCTATTCACAGTGCTCATGGCGCGGCCTTTTATTTGGTTTCAGTGAACAGTTCGCGGCCAATGAGCATCCGCCGAATCTCGCTGGTGCCCGCGCCAATTTCATACAGCTTGGCGTCACGCAGCAGGCGCCCGGTGGGGTACTCGTTGATATAGCCATTGCCACCCAGCAACTGAATGGAGTCCAGCGCCACTTGCGTCGCTTTTTCAGCGCAGTAGAGAATGACGCCAGCGGCATCTTTACGTGAAGTTTGGCCGCGATCGCAGGCGCCCGCCACGGCATACAAATAGGCGCGACAGGCATTGAGAGTGGTGTACATGTCGGCCACCTTGCCCTGCACCAGCTGGAATTCACCAATCGACTGGTTGAACTGCTTGCGCTCATGGATATAGGGCATCACCACGTCCATCGCCGCCTGCATAATGCCGATCGGGCCAGCGGCCAGCACGGTGCGCTCGTAATCCAGGCCGCTCATCAGCACGCGAACGCCTTTGCCTTCACCGCCCAGGATATTCTCAGCGGGTACGGCGCAGTCCTGAAACACCAGCTCGCAGGTGTTGGAACCGCGCATGCCTAGTTTGTCGAGCTTTTGAGCGGTAGAAAAACCGGGCATGCCTTTTTCGATAATAAACGCGGTGATCCCTTTGGAACCGGCCTCTGGGTCAGTCTTGGCATACACCACCAGTACGTCCGCATCCGGACCGTTGGTAATCCACATTTTGTTGCCGTTTAGCACGTAGTGATCGCCATCTTGCTTGGCGCGAAGCTGCATTGATACCACGTCAGAGCCGGCACCGGGTTCTGACATTGCCAGGGCACCTACGTGGTCGCCGCTAATCAGCTTGGGCAGATATTTCGCTTTCTGCTCAGGGGTCGCATTAATCTTGATCTGGTTGACGCACAGATTAGAGTGAGCGCCGTAGGAAAGGGCAGCCGATGCGCTAGCGCGAGAAATTTCTTCCATGGCGATACAGTGAGCCAGATAGCCCATGCCGCTGCCGCCGTCTTCTTCAGAAACGGTAATCCCCAGCAGTCCCATGTCGCCAAACTTCTTCCACAGGTCGTTGGGGAACTCGTTGCTGCGATCGATCTCGGCTGCGCGCGGGGCAATTTCGCTGGCGGCAAAGGCATTGACCTGCTCGCGCAGCATATTCAGTTCGTCATCGAGGCCAAAGTTAAGTTCTGAGTAGTGTGAAAACATGGTCAATCACCTTTATAAATTGTACTGATAACGGTTAGTGAACTGTGATGACTAGACGCTGGCGGAAGAGGGAGATTGGGGGGGCTTGTTTGTACCCGACTGTTCTTCGTTCGGCTGTTTTTGTATGGGCATTTTTTCGCTGGGATCTTTTTCGAACAGTTCTTCCAGCGCTTGGCGGCAGCGTATTTCGGCGCTTTCAAGCTCTAGCTGCACCATGGTGATGTCTTTCATTTGCTGGTCAAGCGCTGCTTGCCGCTCGCCAATTTTGCTGAGCATTAAATGCAACTGCTTTTTACTGCCGCTGCGCGTTTCATCCCACAGCTCAAACAGTTCGCGAATTTCAGCCAGTGAAAACCCTAACCGCTTGCCGCGGATAGTGAGTTTAAGCCGCACCCGGTCTTTGCTGCTGTAAACACGCGTTTGACCGCGCCGAGTTGGGTGGAGCAACTCTTGATCTTCATAAAAACGGATGCTGCGGGTAGTTAAGTCAAACTCGCTGGCCAACTCGCTGATCGAGTAAGTTTTGCTCATGGTCGACGTTCTCTCAAAAAAGGCTTGTTCCTAGATATAGATCTTAGCTATAGCTCCTATGGAACACTGCCAATGAGGCTAAAACAAGTTTACGTTAACGTAAAGCAATACCTGTGCGCAGTTGAAATGCGTTGAAAGTGATTAAGGTGTTGATAGCTAGGTATTTGTGGTGCGCATTGGTTTAGATGTGTAAAGCCGATAGACCAAAGTTGTAATTGTATTGCCACGGCTAGAGTTGCTAGTTTGCACACATACCTTACGTTGAGGTCAAGGCAGTGATAGAGACTGCTGCTTACCTATGAAGATTTAGCACAAGAACAATAAGAGGTCTGTCACTCTATGAGTGCAAACGATGTCATGCAGAGACCTGTCCTCGAAACACGAGGGCTGACCAAAGAGTTTCGCGGCTTCACCGCCGTCGACGACGTTAATCTCCAGGTACAGGAAGGGCATATCCATGCGTTGATTGGTCCTAATGGCGCGGGAAAGACCACCGTCTTTAACCTACTAACAAAGTTTCTACCACCAACGCGCGGCGACATTCTGTATCGAGGCCAATCGATCACTAGTAAAAAATCGAATCAGATTGCTCAGCTAGGCCTGGTGCGTTCGTTTCAGATCTCTGCTGTGTTTACCCATATGACGGCATTAGAAAATGTGCGAGTGGCGCTGCAGCGCAAGCTGGGGACATCGTTTCATTTCTGGAAGTCAGAGAAGTCCCTTGATCATCTCAATGAACGCGCTCTTGAGCTGCTGGAAGAAGTGGGCTTGCGTGAGTACGCGGATACCTTAACGGTGGAAATGCCCTATGGGCGCAAGCGGGCGCTTGAACTGGCAACTACCCTGGCGCTAGACCCGACCATGATGTTGCTGGATGAGCCAACGCAGGGCATGGGCGCAGAAGATGTTGATCGCATCGTGGCCTTGATTAAACGCGTATCGAAAGGGCGCACCGTGCTGATGGTAGAGCACAATCTGAGCGTTGTTAGCCGCCTGTGTGATCGCATTACCGTATTGGCGCGAGGATCAGTATTAGCAGAAGGCGACTATCAAAGCGTGTCTCGTAATCCGCTGGTGCGCGAAGCCTATATGGGCAGTGATGCCGCTGAAGAGGAGGCCGTCGTATGAACGTCGCTGAAGTCCCAGCACCTGTTGAAAATAATCAAAGCCTGGAAATGTTGCGTGTTCAGGATCTACACGCGTTTTACGGTGAATCGCATATCCTGCACGGCGTAAATTTTAACGTAAAGCGCGGCGAGCTGGTGACACTGCTGGGCCGCAACGGCGCGGGACGCAGCACCACGCTGAAAGCGATTATGAACATGGTGGGGCGGCGTACGGGCTCTATCGTGATTAATGGCAATCAAACGCTTGCGATGAAGCCGCATCATATTCCGCGTTTGGGCATTGGTTATTGCCCGGAAGAGCGCGGCATTTTTGCCAGTCTTGATGTTCACGAAAACCTACTGTTACCCCCGACCGTTAGCTCCGGCGGCATGAGCCTGGATGAAATCTACGCCATGTTTCCGAATCTTTATGAGCGGCGTAAAAGCCAGGGCACGCGGCTTTCCGGCGGAGAGCAGCAGATGCTGGCTATGGCGCGAATTTTGCGCACCGGCGCGCGCATGCTGCTGCTTGATGAAATTACCGAAGGCCTCGCTCCGGTGATTGTGCAGAAACTAGCCGAGGTATTAATTCAGCTAAAAGCGCGCGGTATGACCATTGTGTTGGTAGAGCAGAATTTTCGCTTTGCAGCACCGCTAGCCGACCGCCACTTCGTGATGGATCACGGCCAGATTGTTGAGGAAATTACCGCCGCGCAGCTAGCGTCGCGCCGCGAGCATCTCAACTCGATGTTAGGCGTATAGCGCGCCGATTAAGCGCACCTTTTCATTACCCGCCTAAGCATCACTCTAACTAAGTA
>NZ_JBQDLQ010000048.1:4205-10597 GCF_052095695.1 Halomonas sp. | reverse complement strand
GCGCCGATTAAGCGCACCTTTTCATTACCCGCCTAAGCATCACTCTAACTAAGTACCACTATAAATAAGTACCACTATAAATAAGTACCACTATAAATAAGTACCACTATAAAAAGTATGTCGTTACACAACAACAAAGGCTCTAAGGGCCAGGAGACGAACATGACCTTTATGAAAAATATTACCAAAACAAAGCTGGCTGCCAGCATTGCCGTTGCGGCCACCGCGAGCATTGCTGTTTCCACCGCTCACGCCGAAATAAGCGATAGCGAAGTTCGAATTGGCTACCTGGCCGATATGTCCGGTACTTATCGTGATTTGGCAGGCCCCGGCGGGCTAACCGCACTCGAAATGGCCGTTGCGGATTTCGGCGGTAGCGTAAACGGTAGCCCAATTGTGTTGTTCAGCGCAGACGACCGCAACAGTGCCGACGTGGGTGCCAATACGGTGCGTGGTTGGATCGACCAGAATAACGTCGATATGGTGGCGGGTCTGGTCGCCTCCTCGGTGTCGATTGCGGTCACAAAAGTGCTTGAGGAAAATAACGGACTCGGCATTGTGTCTGGCTCGGCGGCGTCCAGTGTTACCAACGAACACTGCACCCCTAACCACATTCATTGGGTATACGATACCTATCCGCTGGCTAACGGTACTGCGAAAGCGGTCGTAGAGCAGGGCGGCGACACATGGTTCCTACTGACAGCAGACTACGCCTTTGGCCATGCCCTGGAAGCCGATGTGACCAAGGTAGTTGAAGCCAGCGGCGGTGAAATCGTCGGCGGTGTCCGCCATCCGTTCCCGACTAACGATTTCTCGTCTTATATCCTGCAGGCCCAAGGGTCGGGTGCCAAAATTGTTGGTCTAGCCAATGCGGGAGCCGATACCGTTAATGCCATCACCACGGCCAGCCAGTTTGGCCTGACTCAATCTGGTCAGCAGCTAGCGGGCCTGTTGATTTTCTTGAACGATGTTCACGCGCTTGGTTTAGAAGCCACCCAAAGCCTGCTGCTGACCACTGGCTGGTACTGGGATATGGACGAGCAGTCGCGTGAATGGGCTCAGCGTTACTTTGATGAAGTGGGCAGTATGCCGACGATGGTACAAGCCGGTATTTACTCCAGCACCATGCATTACCTGAAAGCCGTTGAAGAGGCCGGTACTGACGACCCTGAAACCATTCGTGCCCAAATGGCTGAGATGCCGATCAATGATTTCTTCGCACGCAATGGCCGCATTCGTGAAGATGGCCGCATGGTGCACGACATGTACCTTGCCCAGGTAAAAACGCCAGAAGAGTCTACCGGTGAATGGGACCTTTACGAGATCCTCAGCACTATTCCCGCCGAAGAAGCCTACCGTCCGCTATCCGAAAGCCAGTGCAAACTGGTACAGAACTAATTTGGATAAGAACTCATCTGGAGTGATTTTACACGTGATGTGTAGCAATGGTTGGCGGCGTCATGCCGCCAACCGCTTGATGGCGAGGAGATTCACATCATGACGATGATATTCGGCGTGCCTATGGCTGTCTTCATGGGCCAGCTAACGCTAGGTCTAGTGAACGGCGCCTTTTACGCACTGCTTAGCCTGGGCCTGGCGGTCATCTTCGGTCTACTGAAAATCGTCAACTTTGCCCATGGGGCGCAATACATGCTGGGCGCCTTCGCTGCGCTACTGGGCTTTCGCTATCTGGGCATTAACTATTGGCTGGCGTTGTTTTTAGTGCCACTTGTGGTCGGTGCTTTCGGTGTGTTGTTGGAGCGGTTTTTACTGCGCCGCATCGCCCATTTGGATCATCTCTATGGGCTGCTTCTAACCTTTGGTTTAGCGCTTATTTTTGAAGGTACGCTGGTCAATTTCTTTGGTGTTTCGGGGGCGCGCTATGCAACGCCCGAGATTCTTCAAGGTGGCTTGAACCTTGGCTTTATGTTCTTGCCCACTTATCGCGCCTGGGTGCTGGTGGCCGCTTTGGCGATGTGCCTATTTACCTGGTTCATGATCGAGCGTACGCGGTTAGGCGCCTACCTGCGGGCGGGCACTGAAAACGCCCAGCTGATGCAGGCTTTTGGCGTCAATGTACCGCTGCTGATAACGCTTACCTATGGGTTCGGCGTCGGTTTGGCCGCGTTTGCCGGCGTGTTAGCGGCGCCGCTCTATCCCGTGTCACCGACGATGGGCTCAAGCCTACTAATCGTGGTATTCGCGGTGGTGGTCATCGGCGGGATGGGCTCGATTCTAGGCGCAGTTATCACCGGTTTGGCGATGGGGATTATTGAAGGCTTAACCAAAGTGTATTACCCCGAAGCATCTAATACGGTGATCTTTCTTGTCATGATCCTCGTGCTCATGTTGCGCCCCGCTGGGCTATTCGGTAAGGAGGCATAAACATGACAGAACCTCAAACGACGCTAGCGCCAACGGCCGTGCTTGAGCGCCAAAAACGCGCCAAATTTCGCCGCAATATGTTTTATCTGGCGTTAATTGTAGTGGGGCTGGTGGCGCCTTTCATGGTCTACCCCGTTTTCTTAATGAAAGTGCTCTGTTTTGCACTGTTTGCCTGCGCATTTAATCTGCTGCTTGGCTATGCAGGGCTATTGTCCTTTGGGCATGCGGCTTTCTTAGCGACGGGCGGCTATGTGACCGGCTACCTGCTGGCCAGCTATCCAGGATTAACGCCGGAGCTAGGTATTCTCGCCGGTACGTTAATGGCAACGCTACTAGGCGTACTGTTTGGTGTGCTCTCTATTCGGCGCCAGGGTATCTATTTTGCCATGGTGACCTTGGCGATCGCTCAGTTGGTGTACTTTATGTATATCCAGGCACCGTTTACTGGCGGTGAAGATGGCCTGCACGGCGTCCCCCGCGGGCATCTGTTTGGAGTGATCAGTCTGAACAGTAACCTATCGATGTATTACTTTGTGTTTGCGATATTCATCGCAGGCTTTGCGCTCATTCAGCGCACCGTGCACTCGCCGTTTGGTCAGGTGCTTAAAGCGATCCGCGAGAATGAGCCTCGGGCGGTATCGCTGGGCTACAACACCGATGCCTATAAACTAGTGGCGTTTGTGATCTCTGCGGGCTTGGCGGGCTTAGCCGGCTCGACCAAAACGGTTGTATTTCAGCTTGCCTCGTTAACCGATGCACATTGGCATATGTCCGGCGAGGTCATTTTGATGACGCTGCTAGGCGGCGTGGGTACCTTGCTGGGACCTTTGATGGGCGCAGGGCTGGTGGTTAGCCTGCAGCATATCCTCGCCCAATCGCCGTTAGGCAACTGGGTTAGCGTAATTTTGGGGCTCATCTTTGTGGTTTGTGTGCTGAGTTTTCGTAGCGGCATTATTGGTGAGCTGGACAAAATGTACCGCAAAAATTTTAAGTAGAAGAGTCGCTTTAACGTTTCTTGCTTGCCGATATTGGGCGCCGTATGGCGCCTTTTTTTAGCGCTACGTTTGTGACGGTAGACTCTATCTACATCTAAGGTCGCACGCTTGGTTATGTTGCTTGTTAGGGGGTAAATAGATAAGTTAACGTTAACGTCAATTATAACGACAACAGCCAGTGTGTACGCACATTAGCGGAGATCCGCCATGAATTTTGAGCTTAATGAAGACCAGGTTGCCTTTGCTGATATGGCGCGAGCTTTCGCCCAAAACGAGCTAGAGCCACACGCCGCTGAGTGGGATCAAACCTCATTCTTTCCCGTTGATGTGATTCGTAAAGCGGGGGAGCTGGGCTTTTGTTCGCTTTACGCACCCGAGAGCGTAGGCGGGCTAGGCCTTTCGCGCTTAGATGCCAGTATTATTTTTGAGCAGCTTTCCATGGGCTGCACCTCAACCACCGCCTATCTCACTATTCACAATATGGTGACCTGGATGCTGGCAGACTTTGGTACGCCAGATGCAGTCAAACAGTGGGGCGAAAAACTCGCCACCGGGGAGCTTTTAGGCTCCTACTGTTTAACCGAACCCAATTCAGGTTCAGACGCCGCTTCATTGAAAACCACTGCCAAGCGCGATGGCGACGACTACGTGCTGAACGGCAGTAAGATGTTTATTTCCGGTGCAGGCAGTACCGACTTTCTGGTGGTGATGGCGCGCACCGGTGGCGAAGGTGCCGGCGGCGTTTCTGCCTTTGCGGTAGATGCTAACGCTGAAGGCATCAGCTACGGGCGCAAAGAAGAGAAGATGGGCTGGAACAGTCAGCCGACGCGCATGATCACGTTCGAAGAAGTGCGTGTGCCCGCTAATCATCTGCTTGGCAATGAAGGTGACGGTTTTAAAATTGCCATGAAGGGGCTCGATGGGGGCCGAATAAATATTGCGACTTGCTCGATTGGTACGGCGCAGCAGGCGATCAACAAAGCCCGCGAATACATGCTGGAGCGTAAGCAGTTTGGTAAACGGCTGGCGGAGTTTCAGGCGCTGCAGTTTCGTTTAGCCGATATGGTCACCGAACTGGTTGCCGCACGGCAGTTGGTGCGTATGGCCGCGGCCAAGTTAGATGCAGGTCACCCCGATGCGACTGCCTACTGCGCCATGGCAAAACGCTTTGCCACCGATGTGGGCTTTAAGGTATGCGATGAAGCGCTACAGCTTTATGGCGGTAACGGCTATATCAAGGAGTACCCCATGGAGCGCTACGTGCGCGATACCCGGGTACACCGAATTCTTGAAGGCACTAACGAAATTATGCGCCTGATCATTTCTCGCCGGGTATTGGCAGACGGCGCCACCGAGCTTTAAGAGAATAAGGACGGCCAATGAGCAGCGTACTGTTTACCGAACATGCCACCCATGATGGGCATGTGATTGCAGAAATAAAACTCAATGCCGAGCGTTCGCTAAATGCGCTGACGCTTGAAATGTGCGAAGAGATGTTGCCTCGCTTAAATGCCTGGGCTTTAGATCAGCGGGTAGTCGCGGTACTGCTGGACAGCGCTGGTGAAAAAGCATTTTGCGCCGGTGGCGATGTGGTCAATCTTTATAAAGCCATTGCCGGTGAAGGCGACCCTAACTTCCCCGAGCGCTTTTTCGAGACCGAGTATCGGCTCGATTATCTCTTACACACGTTTCCTAAGCCGGTCATCTGCTGGGGCAATGGCATTGTGATGGGTGGCGGTATGGGCCTGTTAAGTGCCAGCAGCCATCGTGTTGTCACGGAAACCTCACGTTTAGCCATGCCGGAAGTCACCATCGGCCTTTATCCTGATGTGGGTGCCAGCTGGTTTTTAAATCGGCTGCCGAACGGCGCCGGGCGTTTTCTGGCCATGACAGGCAGCCAGATTAATGCGCCGGATGCAGTACACCTTGGCCTAGCCGACCGCTGTATAGCCAGCCACCACCGTGATGCGCTGCTGCAGCAGTTAACCGCTGCTCGCTGGGGGAAAAGTGAAAATACCGACGCCAACGGCGTGGTGAACCGCGTTATGCGTGAGCTTGAGCAGACATCGCAGACGGTGTTTGCTGAGCTTGATGCGCCCATTTATCAGCATTCACCGCTGATTCGCGAATTAATGGATCACGACAGCGTTGAGCAAATAGTCGCGGCGATCACCGCGGTAAAAAGCGAGAACAAGTGGTTCGGTAAAGCCCAGCAAACCTTGGCACACGGCAGCCCGGTATCAATCAAGCTGATTGATGAACAGCTAACGCGCGCCAAGCATATGTCGCTGGCGCAGGTGTTTCAGTCTGAAATGGCGCTTTCAGTGCAGTGCTGTCTTCATCGCGAGTTCCCCGAAGGTGTGCGGGCGCTGCTAGTTGATAAAGATGGCCAGCCCGCGTGGAGCTATCCTGATGTCGCATCGGTTGAAGACGCCTTTATTAACGAGCTGTTAGCATCGCCCTGGGATAAAAACCCGCTTGCTGATCTGTCTTAAATTTTGTCACTAACAAATAAGGATAATAACAATGACCACTGTTGCGTTTATTGGCTTAGGTAATATGGGTGGCCCGATGGCGGCCAATCTTGCTAAGGCAGGCTTTAACGTGCGTGCGTTTGATCTTTCGGCCGAGACGCTTGAGGTCGCTAAGTCTCACGGATGTGAAGTGGCTCGCTCTGCCCAGGCAGCTGCCACGGATGCCGACTTTGTGATTTCCATGCTGCCAGCAGGTAAGCACGTGCGCGGGCTGTATGTGGATGGCGACGCGCCGCTGTTTGATGTCATCAAGCAAAGCGCGCTGGTGATTGACTGCTCTACCATTGACGCAGACACCGCCCGACGTGTGGCCGCTGCCGGTGCTGAAAAAGGCATTGGCTTTGTGGATGCACCGGTGTCTGGCGGGGTAGGTGGCGCTCAAGCGGGCACGCTGACATTTATTGTTGGCGGCAGTGATGCTCAGTTTGAGCAAGCTAAGCTAGTGCTGGACGTAATGGGCAAAAATATCTTCCACGCT
>NZ_JBQDLQ010000048.1:0-4195 GCF_052095695.1 Halomonas sp. | reverse complement strand
AGGTGGCTAAAGTGTGCAACAACATGCTGCTATCCATCCTAATGGCAGGCACCTGTGAAGCGATCAATATGGGCGTTAAAAATGGCCTCGATCCTGCTGTACTGTCAGAAATTATGCAGCAAAGCTCTGGCGGTAACTGGGCGTTAAATGTGTATAACCCCTATCCAGGCGTGATGGAAAACGCACCTGCTTCCAAAAATTACCAGGGCGGTTTTCAGGTGGACCTGATGATCAAAGATTTAGGTCTCGCCATGGATGTCAGCCAGCAAAGTACCTCTGCGGTGCCCATGGGCTCCGCCGCTCGCTCGCTGTTCACCCTGCACAAAGCCAAGGGTAACGGTAAGCTCGACTTCTCAAGTCTGATGCAGTTTTATCAAGATAAACAGTAGCGTTGGGGAGTAAACTCAACCTCCCTCTCTATGCGCAAATATAAGGACTGCCATGATCACGCTTTGGGGTCGCAATAACTCCACCAACGTTAAAAAAGTGCTGTGGGTGTTAGAAGAGCTTGAACTGCCCTTTGAGCAAATCCATGCGGGGCTTCAACACGGGGTGAATGACACTGCGGAGTACCTCGCCATGAATCCCACAGGGCTAGTGCCGCTACTTAAAGATGACGCCACCAACAGCGTACTGTGGGAATCCAATACGATTATTCGCTACTTGGCCGCGCAGTACGGGCAAAGTAAGCTGTGGATCCAAGCCCCCGCCGAACGGGCGCAGGCTGAAAAGTGGATGGATTGGTCGAACAGCACCTTATCGCCAAGTCACCGCACGATCCTAATGGGCTATGTCAGAACACCCCCAGAAAAACGCAATCACGCTGCTCTTGAAGCGAGCATGCAGGCGTGCGAAAAGCTGTTTGAACTGCTAGATAACGCACTCGCCAAACAGGCATGGTTTTCAGGCGATGAGTTTGGCCTGGGCGATATTGCCGTCGCGCCGTTTATCTACAACTTATGGAATATCGGTCTGACCTGGCAGCCGCGCCCCCACCTGGAGCGCTGGTACCAGCAGCTAACCGAACGCCCTAGCTTCCAAAAAGTGGTAGTAATTCCGGTTACTTAAATAGTGGGCGTCGGTGTGCCTAATGTGTGGCGCCAGCTGGGTCATTGGCATCGGTGTGAATGATGTTGTAGCGCGTGGTAACGAGTGGCGAGCGCAGCGAGAAACGAGGCACCCGCGGGAGGGCAGCAAAGCTGCCCTTGGTATCACGCACACAACTCAATTCAAACACTACTCATTTTGCCATTTAATCTGAAACTCAATTTCCTCTTCATCATCTGAGCGTTCGTGCTCAATAGTGAATTCGGCTCGCACGGGGACGTAGATGCGCTCGCCTGCTATCTGAATATCGAAACGTTCCCCGTTCTCGATAGCATCTGCCAGTCGCCTAAGCTTGGCCACGAAATCGGCCTTAGGATAGCCTTTCTCTACGTCTCTCTCTTCTTTGGATCCCATTTTCTTCTCCTGAGCTAAGTCACGACAGCCAGTGCCTATGGTGAATCAGGCTCGTATTCAGTCTAGCAGGTTATCCAAACATTAGCGGGCGACCTTTCCTTAATGACGAAGAGTGCCTAATCAGAGGTTCCCTAAATAACTCGCTTCTACTTCGGCCAACGCCTCATCCAACTCCCGCAACACCTTGTATGCCAAACCATGGCGCTGGGCGCTTTCGATTAACGGCCCCAAAATTGCCCCGCGCTCGGTAGGGCGTTTCGCCTCTACATCCTGCAACATCGACGCCTTATTATTGGCAGTGTTCTTCACTACCTGCCACACCATCGACAGCCACGCGTTTTCATCGGTTGCCTCACTCGGTGGCTGAGTGCCCTCGGCTATCATAATGGCCGCGACTTCTTTCACCACTGCCACTACCTGGCCTGAATACGCCGCATCCCGTAACTCGCCGTTACGCACGCCATTTAGTGCCACCAGTGGATTAATCGCCGCGTTCACCGCCAGTTTCTGCCATAGGCGGCTACGAATATCATCCACCGCGGTAGCACCAAGCCCTGCCTGGTTTAATGTTTGGGCAAGCGCTTGCGCGAGCCCGCCGTGCTGATTGTTTAGATCCCCTATAAATGTATGCCCATGCCCCGCATGCACCACGCTATCATCGCCCGTTAAGTAAGCGCCTTCCGTGGTGGTGGCACACAACACAGGCCCGGGCCACGCATGAGTAATACGCGGCTGCGCTAAAAAACCGTTTTGCCACAGTATCAGCGGAGTCGTCGTAGGAGTCACATCAGCAAGACTTGCCAGCGCTGTCTCAGCGGCCA
Source organism: Halomonas sp. (assembly GCF_052095695.1). GTDB lineage: Bacteria > Pseudomonadota > Gammaproteobacteria > Pseudomonadales > Halomonadaceae > Vreelandella. The sequence goes on along the minus strand of NZ_JBQDLQ010000048.1, from coordinate 1,913 downwards.
TCGCTTTCGTAGTGATATGCAAATAGCCGGGCAATGCATGTGCTTTAGGCGCGATCTGCTCCAACGTGCACAATTTCAAATGCTGTAAACGCTGCTCGCCTTCTGGCGTGGTAACCGCTTGTTGTTCAGGCAGCGCACGGCGACCGATTAGCGTTGTGGCCGTTAAAGGCGAAAGCGAATGGGCCAATAGGCGGCCAATGGCCCCCGGGCCGATAATCCAGTGGGTATCTTTCATTGAGTACGTTACTCAGCAGAGAGGTTGTCGCAAGCTTACCGTGTTCGCGATCCAGAAATGAAGGTAACCAATGGCGTGATGTGGCTAACTATTGCCTGTTCATTACTATCTGCTAACGTCGAGGTTAAAAGATGTCATCTCAGTGACTAACCGCAATACTGAGCCCACTCGTTGTAGTATTGCCATGATAATATTTGATCAGACAGCGGGCTGCTGATCTACAGGCGCTAGCTGCCCTCATTAACGATACCAGTAGATGCTAATCAAGAGAGAGGATGCACCAATGGCAGGGACGAATTCATCATCAACAACCACACTGTTAAGCGATAACCGTGTAAAGGTGATTTTAGCCATCACCGCTATTGCAGTGATCTGGGCCGCCGTCGCGCACACCATTGCAGGGTCGCGAAAAGATAGTATCGAGGCACTGGAAACACGCTTTGCAGAAACTGAGCGTCAGCACCAGCAGATTCAGGCACAGATGACCGACGTAGAAGCGGCAGAGCTTGACCTGGCAACGCTGCAGCAGCGGATGGGTAATCTTGAGGTTGAGCAAGCTGAGGCTGAAGCGGCGCTAGCGTCGACACGTGCAGACATTGCCAATACTGAAGACGATTTGACCGCGTTACGCGGTGAGCGTGAGACCCGCGAAAAAGAAACGGGCACCCTTAACGAGCAGATAGACGAAAGGCAGGATCGCCTTGATGAACTGAATGAAACGTACGCCCAGGTCGAAAAAGACAATGAAGAGGCCGAAGCTGCCCGTGACGAAGCTCAGCAGGCGCGCCAAGAAGCAGAAGAGGCCCGCAGTGAAGCTGAAGCACGGCTCGATGAGTTAAATGCCAAGATTGATGAGGCCAATACGCAGCTTACTGCGGTTGGTGAGCAGGTAAGTGAGGTCGAAAAAGCCCATGAAGAGGCCGAAGAAGCTGCCCGCGACGCCGCACAACAGTCGCGCCAAGACGCAGAAGAAGCCCGCAATGAAGCTGAAGCGCAGCTCAATGAGCTAAACGCCCAGGTTGATGAGGCCAATACGCAACTTACTAATGTTGGTGAACAGGTAAGTAATTTAGAAAAAACGCGTACTGCGCTTAGCATTGAAATCACCTCGCTCAATGTAATGCGCGAAGAAGCGCAAACGCCTTAACAAGCGGCACCCCTCAGCGCAGCGACCTCGCCGCTAATTAAACGGAGAGGTCGTTTAGCATTTGTCTCTCAGGCAGCATGCGGCGACCAATCCGTTTGGTAGCTGCTATATGGGAATGGATAAAGCTACATGACAGACGGCTAATGGCTAATAACGTGGTCATGCATAGTCTGTTAAATTTTAGGCTAAGTAGAGTTGTTTAATTTTTCCAGGTGAGTAGATTGCAAAATCTGTGAAGATAATTAATCGGAGCCAGGACAGTAGAGCAGAGGCGTAATTTAGGGCTCTCAATGGCCGCTTTCGATCCGAAACGGTCGTGCCGGGAAATGCAGCAGGCACGCGAGTTTTGGATATGTAGCCTAATGGAAATTAATGACTCGAAAGATCATAGGATTGGGAGAATCTGACAGGCTGCATTAGCCGGGAAAAAGTGCCAGCACGTTCATTCAAGCATAGGGCACGCCGTCTAATACGCTGTTATGCGTAAGGATTAAGCAATGAGTTCGTACGGAACGTTGATATTTTTCTGTG
>NZ_JBQDLQ010000047.1:0-28479 GCF_052095695.1 Halomonas sp. | reverse complement strand
GCTGAAGTTCTACACCGAAGAGGGCAACTTCGACATGGTGGGTAATAATACCCCCGTGTTCTTCGTTCGCGATCCGCTTAAATTCCAGCACTTTATCCACTCACAAAAGCGTCGCGCGGATAACGGTTTGCGTGATCACGATATGCAGTGGGATTTCTGGACGCTGTCGCCGCAATCTGCACACCAGGTAACCTGGTTGATGGGCGATCGTGGTATCCCTGCCAGCTGGCGCCATATGAACGGCTATTCAAGCCATACCTATATGTGGATTAACGCTGAAGGCGAGCGTTTCTGGGTGAAGTACCACTTCAAGACTGACCAGGGCATTAAGTGCATGACCCAGGAACAGGCCGATAAGATGGCGGGCGCGGATGCCGATTACCATCGCCGCGATCTGTTCGATGCCATCAAACGCGGTGATCATCCCACCTGGGCACTGCAAGTTCAGATTATGCCGTTTGAAGATGCCAAGACCTACCACATCAACCCCTTCGATTTGACCAAGGTGTGGCCGCACGCGGACTACCCGCTGCAAGAGGTCGGTAAGATGACGCTGGATCGCAACCCCGTCGATTTCCACTCGCAAATCGAGCAGGCAGCGTTTCAGCCCAGCAACGCCGTACCGGGCACCGGTTTCTCACCGGATAAAATGCTGTTGGCGCGGGTAATATCCTACGCTGATGCGCACCGCGCGCGTCTAGGGGTGAACTACCAACAAATCCCCGTTAACGCGCCCAAGGCCCCGGTTAACAGCTATTCCCAAGGTGGTCGGATGCGTATTTCCCACTCCACCGACCCGGTGTACGCACCTAATAGCAAAGGGGGCGCTCTCGCTAATCCGGAAAGGTATCCGGAAGATGCGACATGGGAGACTGACGGCGAGCTGGTTCGCGCCGCCTACACGCTGCGCTCGGGCGATGGCGATTTCAACCAAGCCAATGACCTGGTCAATAAGGTAATGGATGACGCCGCCCGCGATCGGTTGGTCAACAATATTGTGGGCCACGTTTCCGACGGTGTGGAAGAGCCGGTACTGTCACGGGTGTTCGAGTACTGGAAAAACGTCGACCAGACTATCGGCGAGCGTGTCGAGCAGGGCGTAAAGGCGAACCGCAAGGAAAACGGTCAGTAAGCTTACGCAATTAGCAAAACGAACCCGCTACGCGCTTGCGTAGCGGGTTTTTTTATACAACGCATTCAGGTTCTTTCACCAAGCTAAGCGCGTCATCAAATAGGCGCAATCCTGCGCCTTCTTTGTGCGCGTGTTCCGACAAATGCCGCCGAAAGCGCCTGCCGCCAGGGCAACCCTGGAACAAGCCCAGCAGGTGGCGAGTAATGTGATTCAGCTTCGCGCCTTCATCCAAGCGCTGCTGAATATAAGGCCGAAACGCAGTCGCGGCATCCAAGCGGCTCGCTGCGGGGCCTTTTTCACCAAACAGCTGTTCATCAACCCCGGCTAACAGCCAGGGGTTTTGATACGCCTCACGCCCCACCATCACGCTATCCACGTGGGTAAGCTGTTCACGGCACTCGGCCAGCGTTTTAATCCCGCCATTAATGCCGATATGCAATTCAGGACGGCTCTGTTTTAAACGGTGAACACGAGGATAGTTAAGTGGCGGTACATCGCGGTTCTGCTTAGGTGATAAACCCTGTAGCCACGCCTTACGGGCGTGAACGGTAAACACCTCGCAGCCAGCGTCAGCGACAATCGCAATAAATCGCTCAAGGTCAGCGTCTTCATCCTGGTCGTCGATGCCAATGCGACATTTCACCGTGACCGGAATAGACACCGCGGCCTGTAGCGCTCGCACTGCATCCGCGACCTTTTCGGGGTAGCCCATCAAGCACGCGCCAATCATGTTGTTCTGCACGCGATCACTCGGGCAACCCACGTTCAGGTTCACCTCATCATAGCCCCACGCCTCGGCAATCGCCGCGCACTCCGCCAGCTCACCGGCATCGCTACCGCCCAACTGCAGCGCCAGCGGATGCTCCACCTCGTTATAGCCCAAAAAGCGCTCACGGGGCATTCCGTGCAAAATCGCACCGGTCGTGACCATCTCGGTATACAGCAGCGTACGCTTGGTTAAAGTGCGTGCGAACGCTCTGTAGTCTCTCGTAGTCCAGTCCATCATGGGCGCGACGGAGAAAGTTCTATCCAGCTCAGGACGGACAATGCCAGACTTTATGCGGGTTTGCGCGGTTGTGGTGTCATTCATAACTGTTCATATTTACAGTGGTTGAGCGGCGTTTTTCATGGTTCGTTGGTACATATTTGGTACGTGAGCCGCTTTTGATTTGGTACATCTAAGAGGCAAGCATGGCAACGATTCGCAAGCGCCGTAAAAAGGACGGCAGTTTCTCATATATGGTGCAAATTCGCATCGCTCGCCGTGGTCAACCAGACTACTCTGAAACAAAAACTTTCCCCAGAAAAGCAATGGCAGAAGAGTGGGCGAAACGCCGGGAGCTGGACTTGGCCACTCCCGGAGGCGTACTTACTGCGAAATGGAAAGGCGTCACTTTACACGATGCGATTGAGCGGTACCTACATGAGTTTGCCGAAGGTGCTGGGCGTAGTAAGCGAGCCACTATTGAGCAATTGCGGCGCTTTCCTATTGCTCGCGTCAAAATCACAGAGCTCAGCAGCGAGCAGATTATTGACCATGCTCAGATGCGTAGACGAAGCGGCGTAAAACCATCCACAACGTCGCAGGATATCACTTGGTTGGGCATTATCTTAAAAACATCTGTAGCAGCCTGGCGTATGCCAGTAGATTTGAATGAGTTTGAGTCGGCTAAGTTACTGCTGAAGAGCAAAGGACTGATTAGCCGGCCAGCGTCGCGGGATCGACGGCCAACAGCCGACGAAATTGAGCGACTACGGGCTTACTTCGTGCGCTCCCAAAAGATCCGGCCGAGTGCGCTTATTCCCATGGAAGACATCATGGATTTTGCCATTGCTTCGGCGCGTCGTCAGGAAGAGATTACCCGGCTCACTTGGGACGACCTGGATACAGAGGCGATGACCTGCTGGGTGCGCGATGCCAAGCACCCACGACAGAAATGGGGCAACCATAAGCGCTTTAAGCTCACCCATGAGGCGATGGCCATTATCCAACGGCAGCCGCGTAAAAAAGATGAGCCGCGGATCTTCCCCTATTGGGCGAAATCGATTGGTACACGCTGGCGGGCAGCGACGGAGTCCAAAGGCATTGAGGATCTTCGCTTTCACGATCTGCGCCATGAAGCGACCTCGCGGCTATTTGAGTCGGGGTATGAGATCGTGGAGGTTCAGCAGTTCACACTGCATGAGAGTTGGGATGTGTTGAAGCGGTACACGCATTTAAGGCCAGAAAAGCTACAATTGCGCTAGTCTTATACCGTTGTTTTTATGAGAAGGCCGCTCGATAGAGCGGCATGCCTAATCTGGGCAACCATTACGCTCGCACTTTCTAACGCGGGCATAACAATCGGCCAGTTTTCCCTCCAGTTCCTTAATTCGTTTTACTAGAACGTCTTCCCTCGGCAAAACCCGGCTTTCCAATGCGCGTATGCAAGCAGTAAGCCGTTCAATTTCGATGCTGGAAAGAGGGCGTTTGCTGGCTGTTGCAAGGGTTCGCTCTATTGCGCTGTTCATATTATTCCTCCTGTTTGTTTGAAAGAGTTCATCAGATCGTAGATATACAGAAGTTCACGCCCCACGAAAGCTGGGGTATCGTGGAGAGTTATAATCATTTGATTCAGGGGTAAAGGGCTTAATATGTCAGTGAAAAAGCATTTTGATCACAACGGAATTGTTTATGCAATTGACGTCTCTAATCGTAATCATGAGATAAAAGTGCAAGTTGTAGATAAGGATAATCATCAGCCTATCAATAGCGCCATATCCTACGGCCTCTCAGGTGTGCATTACAGCGATACAGCTTACGAGGGAGCAATGCCAGAGGTCATAAAAACTCTGGTGGAGACTTGTGAAAGTGATTTTAAAAAATGGGATGCATACAATAGTTCAGAGTTTCAAAATTATATATTATCTTAATCTTTTCTAAGCGCCGCATCAGCGGCGCCTCCCTCACTCATTCACCATCTTCCACTGTTCCCTTGCTTCGGCCCGCTTCTCATCGATGTACTCAGCTAGGTCGATCGCGCTAACCAGCCATGGGCTTTTCTGTGAGTCACCAGCACGGTAGGCCGGTACTGGCAGTGCTTGGGCGCCGGCGCGGAAGGCGGCGGTGCGGGGGCTGATGCCGAAGAAGCGTGGGGCGACTTCTTCTAGCGGTAGTTCTGTACGGCCGTTGAATTCGGCGAGTAATCCAAAGTATGTGTTCATTGCTGGCTCCCTGGGCACTGCTTCCACTTAAGGAAGCGTTGGCGAATGCGGCGGAACATGGCCGCCGCGGTTGGGTTGTGGTCTAACTCGGCCCGGCTTTGGATCTGGCTGGCGGCGCAGAGCCAATCCCGGGCGTCTTCGGTGTTGTGGGTGCCGTCGGGTAGTTGGAACTCGGTCATGTTGTGTTTGGCGCGCCGGCGGCGATCCAGGTAGAGCTGAAAGGCAGAGTCCTGGCAAAGCATGGCGGCTTGCCGGGCCAGCTTGCCGCCTTTAGCGTGTTGTTCGCACATGCCGCCCCCGTTGCTCACGAATGCCCTGGCACTCTATGCAAGTGGTGGCCCAGGGCGCCGCATTGCGGCGTGCTTGGGGGATCTCGAAGCCACAATCTTCACACTCGGGGCTGATGGCCATGTCGACGCCTGTCCAAATGGGTCGTTTAGCCAGCGCGGCTTCCATGCGGCGTTCCATGAGTTCGGTGGCGATGTCGGCGTTGTCTGCCATGGTTACTGCTCCTCTTGTTTTTCAATGGCAGCAAAGCGCTGCATTAGCTGGTGTCCATCCGGTAGGTATTCATGCAGCTCGTGATCGCTGACGGCTGACCATTCGATCACCGCCAAGGCTGCGCCACGAAGGTCGCCATCCAGTACCCGCAAGCTGGTCAGGTTCAGCGGCCAGGCGTAGCTGTTGTAAACGGCTAGCAGAACGCGGCGACAGTGTTGCGGCTGGTGGCTATTGCCCTGGGCCACTTCTGCTAGGTGTTGCAGGGCAGGCAGGCCAGTCGTTGCGACCCGGGTGCGGTAATCGTTGGCGTTGGCTTCGGCGTCAATCATCACCTCCAGCGCTTCGCGGTTGCGTTCGCGCAGGCGCTGGGTCACCAGTGGCATTGAGTGGTTAGTTGTCATCACAGGCTCCTTCATGCTTGAAACACCCAGCACTTCACGCTGCCGCCGTTCAGGCGGACACGGGAGTTCACGGTGCGGTTGGAATCGATAAACTTGCGGGTCTTGCTGCTTTTCAGATAACGCTTCAGCTCCCGCACCTCTGGGGTGCGCAGCTTGTATTCGGCGCAGGTGCGCTCGAAGTCTTTAAGGTTGATCGCGATCAGGTCGCTGCCCTTGCCGTAGTGGTTGAGCATCGGGTCATCGCGCAGCCCTTCGATGTAGTCGAAGGCTTCCCAGAATTCAGCGACCATGGGGTGGTCGGCGTTGATGGATTGCTGGCGTTCCCGGGCCATCTGCTGAATATGGCCAAGCGCCATATCGATGGTTTGCTGGTCGAAGAGATCCAAGCCCTCCGGCCCCAGGCACTCCACCAGGGCCATCAGTTGGCCGTGGCACTTGGCGATACGCAGCACTTTGATTTCCGGGTCGTCTGCCAGGTAGTCGGCGTAGTGGCGGGCGCGCTGGGTGATTAACGCAAGCAAAGCGGCCTCACGCTGGGCGACTTCCAAGGCAAACTGGCTAACGTGCTCGATCTCGCTACGTTCCAGCGCCTCGGCCATGGCTTTGGTGCTTTTGTTCTGACCTTCCCGGGTAAAGTGCAGGTGGCAGATCCGCGTTTGAATCGCTTCGCCTGCCTGCACCGGGGCGTTCTGGCTGATCACGATGCTGCCGCGAAAGGGCGGCTCGTAGGTGTCGTTGCCACTGTTCTTCACGCCCCGGGCACGGATCGAGCGGCCGTTAAAGGCGGTTTTCAGCTCATCCCAGTCAAACTGCTTCTGTTTTAAACCGCCTTCCTGCTCGCGGTCGGACTCGATCAGCACCACCGGCAGGTTGCTCACTTGGGCGAAGTTGCGCGAGCGGGCGGGCATGGTGGCCTTACTGGGATCAAAGCCTTCATAGTCGCGGCGGCCGCACAGCTTCCACAGGAATTCGATCAGCGTGGACTTACCCGCACCGGCTTCGCCGACGATCTCCAAAAACGGGAAGCTGCCCATCTCGGTGCGGATCTGCTCGGCCAGCAGGCTACCCATCCAAAAGCCCAGGGCGACCACGCCACGAGTACCAAACGCGCCCAGCAGTTGCTCCGTCCATTCACGTTGGAAGGCTTTGCGATCTTCATTAATATGTAGCGACACCGACTGGCTGAGCGTTTTTAACTGGCGGCGGGGGCCAAGCTCGAAAAAGTCTTCGCTGTTGATCGGTACCACGCGACCACCGGCCACGGCTAGGTCACCGAACACATAGGCGCCGTGCTCTTTGCTGTAGCCGATGAAGTCGATGGTCTCGACGGTTTTGATGTTGCCGATTTGATCCTGCAGCAAGCTATCCAACTGTTGGCTGGTACCTGTCCACACTGCGCCTGGCGCAACGCCCAGCAGGCGCTTTTTGTACTCACTGGCACTGGCTAACTGGCCACCGCTAAAGGTGTTCTTGATCGGCGGGCGGCCGTCGGGGAACTCCACACGGTAGTAGTACCAACTCTCATCGGTGACCGGGTTGGCCTGGTAGTAGAGCGCCGTGGGGTAACAGGTACAGATCCGCTTTACGCTGCCGGATTGCTCCAGGGCGGCGTCACGCATGGCGGGGTCGATCTGAAGCTGGTCTTCGCCGTCCAGCCCGTCGGCGCGCAGGGCGCGATCGAAGGCGTCCATGTCCAGCTTCCACCACCACAGTTGGCGTTTGAACTCGAACCAGAATTCCCGCTGCTCGCGGCGTTTGTAGATCAACAGGGCCTTGGCCATCGCGGTAGGCGCTAACAGCAAATCGCCGTGGTAGCGGTAGGTCTCCAGGTGTTTTTCAGTCAGCTCGTTGCGCTGGTGGGCGTCATTCCAGTCATGTTGGTCGCTGGGAATCTGTGCCGCTTCACAATCCCAGCCTGCGGCACGGGCGCGCTTCACATGCTTATGAATAGCGTTGTGGCCAGCGCGGTTGTTATCCAGCGCCCACACCAGGGTGGGGCAGCTGGTACCCGCTTTATGAGCAGCATCAGAAAGGGCGTTCAACGCCTCATCCGGATAGTTGCCGCAGCTCATGGCAGAAACGGCCGCAATGCCGTGGTGGTAGAGGGCGATGGCATCGAAGATGCCCTCTACAATCCACACTTCTTCGGCGGCGACTAAATCGGCGGCCGTTAGTGCCGATGGGCACCACCACTGGCCTTTATAGCGGCCAACGAAATTGGCCTTCTGCTTACCGAAGCGCTCCGGGTTATCCAGCAGGCGCTCCCAATAGGCGCCGCCGGGTAGCGCAAAGCGCACGGTAGCAGTGCCGCCGATCGTGGGCTTCCAATAGCTCTCCTGGGTGTACCAGCCTTGAAGGCGGGAAAGCTCAAAGCCTCGGCCGTCGCGCAGGTAGCCGTCCGCCACCGGCGTGGTGGAGGTGGGCTTTTCATCCGTTTTAGGTGAGTAGCGTTCACTCCAGGAGCGGAACAGGTCAGGAAACAGCGCCTTAACGTGAAGCTGCGCCCCGCAGTTGTTCTCCCGCCCGCACTTCAACATCCACGGCGCGTCGGCGTTGATGTACGCCTCGCGCTTACCGCACTCCGGGCAGCGCACCCGTTGCAGGTAGGGGCCGCGCTCAATCGCCTCAAAATCGCCGATTAAGCGCGTAACAATGTCCTGGCGCAGCGATGAATTCACGCTCGCCTCCTTAAATTCAGAGTCATTGGTCGGGCTAGTGAGTTAGCTCACGACGCCTTTTTGGCTTCCATGGCCCGCCGCATGCGGGGCACGAATGGCAGATCCACCGTGGGGTTGGGGGTGTCGCTGGGCGTGAGGGTGTTGGTAACCTCAATGCCCACCTTGCCCCGAAAGCCACAGTCATCGTTACGGCACTCCACCACCGCCTCGCGATAGACCGGTGTTAGCCCCTGGCTTTTACGAATGCGCAGGTTCTGGCCGCAGTGGGGGCAGGGAATGCGGTGCTTATAAGCGATCGACATCAGTGTTTTCTCCCAACGGGGTAAAGGGCGCGGCCACGGCCGGTGAGCCCTTGGGTGCCTTTGCGTAAGCGCCGGCGCAGTAGCCACTCGGCGGCTTCATCCAGGCTGCTTAAGTTCTGCTGTTCGCATACCTGCTGCAGCACGGCCTCTAGCTGGTCATTCAGCGGAAGGCTCAATTTGCCGCGGGCCGGTTGGTCAGCCATACATCAATGCTCCTTGAGGCCCTCAAAAAGGCCTGCCTTTACGACGCCCGTTGGGGCACTCTGCTAACAGAGAGATCAGCAACGCCCAGCGTTTCCAGTGCTTCTTTCAGCACCAGTTGACGCAGCAGCGATGCCCGCTCGATGCCGGTGTAATCCACCAAGGCATCGATCAGTTGGGCCTCGTACTGATCCAAATTGAGAGCGGCGTAACGAGAGCGCACACGTTTGGGGTCCTGGTACATGGCAAACATCCTTATGCAGGCAAGGTCATTCAGCGTTCAGGGTGTCTTGGTCGTACTCGGCGATACCGCGCAGCAGCAACATGCGGGCAGTGGCCGACAGCGAACGCATTTCCAGCTCCTGAATGCGCTTCAGCTCTTCGCGTTCGCTTTCCGTGACGTGAACCATGATTGGGCAGTTACACCCCTTGGGGGCATAAATCGGCTTTGGGGTAATGGCGTTGGCGGTGGCCATGGGTTAGGCTTCCTTAAAAGAGTGAAAGACTTTGCAAGAGACCGGAATCAAGACGGTCGCGCGGCTGTTTTAGCGCTCGTAAAGGCGTACCAGCTTGCGTTGGTTGAAGTGCTCGTCCATGTGGGTGCGCAACTCGCACAGGGCGTCTTCAATCTCGATGGCGGGCAGGCCTTCGGTAAGCATCGCGCAGCTGAGCTGGGCGACTGCCTGTGCCGTGGTGCGCTCTTCCAGCGCTTCCAGGTCGGCCAGTGGGTTAGGCGAGCAGTGGCCGCGTTCGAGCGCGGTTTCGATCATCCGGCGGGTGCGCTCGGCGCAGCGTTTCAGGTCGACCTCGACCCCACGAAAGAGAACAGTGTGTGAAACGGCGAGTGGTGTTGCAGCGGTGGTGACCATGGCAGTGGCTCCCTTTGCGTTGTGTTGTAGAGTGAAAGACATATCTAGATTGTATCCAAATCGATACCTTGCCAAGGAATGAATACCAAATGAGTTCTATAGGTGAGCGTTTGCGTGATGAAAGAGTGCGGCTTGGCTTTTCCCAAGGAGAGCTAGGGGCGGCCGCAGGTGTCACTAAAAACACTCAGCTGCTCTATGAGAGTGATAAGCGCAGCCCCAAAGCTGATTACCTCTCGGCTTTGCATGGGATTGGCGTGAATACACATTTTGTACTGACAGGTAGTCGTTCGATTACATCTGGCGATGAGCCATTGAGCTTGGCGGCTAACGAGCCAGGGCCGGATCTTGCACCGGTGAAGATGTACGACATTGAAGCCGCGGCCGGGGCAGGGCGCAGCTTTGAAGGCGAGCCGATTAAAACCACGCTGTATTTCTCCAGCGCCGAACTGGCGGAGCAGGGTCTAGACCCTGCGCAAGTGGTAGGCGTTAAAGTGCGCGGCGATTCAATGCTCGGCACCCTAGACGATGGGGACTGGGTGCTGGTGGATCGTAGTAACCGCGACCCGAAACAGGAAGGGGTGTTTTTGCTGTTGGTTAGCGGTGAAAGGCGGATTAAGCGGGTGCAGCGTTTGGCGGGCGGGGCGTTGTACTTGATTAGCGACAATGAGCATTACCAGCCGGAAATGATCAAGCCTCAGGATATGCATGATTTGGAGATTCTGGGGCGGTGTGAGATACGGATTGGGCGGGTGGTTTGAGTGTAAAACCGTAAAGGCAGCAAAGAGGTTTTGAGACTGCCAGTAATTAACATAGGGAGTTAGGGAATGAGGTTGCTTGCAATACTAATAATATCGGCATTTTTATCTGGCTGTGGCACTGAAGCACAAGTCACAGCCATCGATGGCACACCTCTTGAAGTTATTCAATCAGCGACTGGTAAAGAGCCAACTGAAGCCAGAGTTGTGGAATCTACGAGGTATATGTCGGTTGTTTTTCATACAAGTAGCATGAGCACAAGGGGCCATTTGTTAGATGTTAAGCGCGCGATGCAAGTAATACTTGAAGAGTACCCTGACGTGGATAGCTTTTTCTTTGGTTGGAAGCACCAAGACAATCCTTCTCAATATTACATGAAGATCAATTTTAGCAGGTCACGAGTTGGTGATGGCGATTGGGTAAATGTCATGGTAGATGACATACCCAATTATGCTGATGACTATTGGCTCATTCCTGCGTTGCGTTAAGAGCTTAGCCTATATGCTGAACGTACTTGGATGATGGGGATTAGCTGGTGAGTGGGGAACGGCGGATTAAGCGGGTGCAGCGCCTGGCGGGCGGCGCGTTGTACTTGATTAGCGACAACGACCATTATCAGCCGGAAATGATCAAGCCGCAGGATATGCATGATGTTGAGATTCTGGGGCGGTGTGAGATTCGGATTGGGCGGGTTGTTTAAGGTTGTATACAAACATCAAAATAATTGAATTAGAGCAGTTGGCGCAAATAGGGGATAAGAATAATGGTAAATTTCAGATCTAAAATTGTTGCTTCTAACGAAAGTGATAAGAGCTTTCATCCCCATGATATTTACGAAGACCTAGATAGAGCAACTGATAAGGGCCCTCTTCGCCCTGCGCAGCACTATGTTTTAAATGACTGGTATTTGAATCGTCGTGATGACAAAGATGTTGTTCTTAAACTACATACAGGTCAAGGTAAAACATTAGTTGGTTTGTTGATGCTTCAATCTATAATGAATGCTAAGAGCACTCCGGCATTGTATGTTTGTCCCAATAATTACTTGGTTGAACAAGTTATCAAGCAAGCAAAATCTTTCGGAGTTAAGTGTTTGCCTTTTGAGGACGATGCTCCAGTTGAATTTGAGAACGGTGAGGCAATTTTAGTATGTAATGCCCACAAAGCATTTAATGGCAAAACAAAGCTTGGTAAAGATGTATCATTATATCCTAATGTTAGTATAGTGTTAGATGATGCGCATGCGTGTGCTGAAACAATTAAAGAGTCTTGCATTATTACATTAGACTCTGACAAAGTTGCCTACAAGGGATTGGTTAGTCTATTTGAAGATGACCTTGTTGGACAGGGGGCTGGTACTTTCGAAGAGCTCAAAAATGGTGCCTATGAAGCATTCCTTCCTGTTCCATATTGGGCTTGGTATGAAAAAGAAGCAGAGGTTTTAAGTATTTTATCCCAAAGTTTGAAGTTGAATGAGGTTAAATTTGCATGGGAAATAATTAAGGATATGATGAAGGATTGTTATTGTGTGATTTCTGGCACCCAACTGAAAATTGCTCCTTATCAAACTCCTATAAATGGCTTTAATTTTTTTGATTCAGCTAAGCATAGAATCCTCATGTCGGCAACAATGATTGACGACTCATTTTTGATTAATGATCTGGATATATCATCTGAGGCAATTGTAAATCCTGTCGTTTACCCTGATGAGAGCTGGTCCGGGGAAAAGATGGTTCTTATTCCTAGTGAAATACAATCGTCTGTTAATACATTGAAGCTTGCTAATAAATTTTCTAAAGAGAAAACAAATACAATTGGGATTACTGTTTTGACTCCAAGTAAAGCAAGAGCTAAGCCTTGGGTTGGCTGCGGTGCTTTATATGTAGATAGAGATAATATAAAGAATGAGGTTGATAAGTTAGTCGATAAAAAGGAAAGGGTTAAGGTTCGTGTTTTTGCTAATAAGTACGATGGTATAGATTTACCTGACCATGCTTGTAGGATACTTGTTTTATCAGGGGCGCCGTATGCAAATGATTTAGCCTCAAGATATGAATATTCAGTTCGAGTTGATAGTGAAATAGTAGAAAAGAAAATTGCCCGTTCTATTGAACAAGGAATGGGACGATCCGTTCGCGGCGATAAAGATTATTCTGTGGTAATGCTTGATGGCCCTGACATAGTTAGAAATATCAGGTCTAAAAAAACCAGAGGCTATTTCTCGGCCCAAACTCTTAAACAAGTTGAGATTGGTTTGAGTATTGTTGAATATGGTAAGGAAGATGTTAGTTCTGGTGCTGAGCCTATAGACGTGGTGGTTGATTTAGTTAACCAATGCTTGAATAGGAATGAAGATTGGAAGGAATTTTATAAGCAAAAGATGGACGAATTGAACCCTGTGCTGGGTGATTATAACCATCTTAAACTTTTTGAAGCTGAAAAGTCAGCTGAAAATCACTATCGAAATGGTAGATATACAACTGCAGTAAATACGCTGCAAGCAGCAATTGACACGTCTATTATGAATGGAAAAGATAAGGCTTGGTATTTGCAGCAGTTGGCAAGGCTGATTTACCCTTTCGATAAAGTTGAATCCGCTAAATATCAGAAAGCTGCATTTGAGAACAATCGTTTACTGCTTAAGCCTAGGGATGGTGTGCAGTACGTTAAAATTGATAGTCAACCTTTAGATAGGCTACATAAAATAAAATCTGTTGTTTCCTCATATCCCTCTCACGATGAGCTTGCTATTGAACTAGATAATCTTCTTTCATCCCTCCAGTTTGAGGGAGATTCTAAGAGGTTTGAGTCAGCTCTTGATAAATTAGGTACTATGCTTGGTTTAGAGACCCAGATGCCGGATTCACAGTGGAAAGAAGGCCCAGATAATCTTTGGTGCTTAGGAGGGGGAGAATATATTTTGTGGGAAGCTAAAAATGAGGTTAAAAAATCTAGAGAAGAGATTTATAAGACAGAAGCTAGGCAAATAGACTCATCTGTGGCTTGGTTTAAAGGGCGATATGCTGGTGCTCAATCGATAAATGTTATAGTAATCCCTACCGCACGCCTTGCTAAAGGTGTGGCTTTTAATAATGATATTTCAGTTCTTAAAAATTCTGGGCTTAAATCTTTTAAAAATAAGGTGAAACAATTTTTTACTTCTTTGGCTTCGTCGGATATTGATCAACTTTCAGATTCGGATATTAATGCTAAGCTTAATTTTTATGATCTTTCAGTGGAAGATTTAAAGTCTAAATACTTTACAAAAATTTTGAATAAATAATATTTTAAGTGTTTTTAAATCTTTGACGCGCCCCCTCATCCGTATAAGCCCTCATCAACTCATCCCAATTCGTCGTGTAGCGCGGACTCCGGTTCGCGCAGCATAGGTGCCAGGGGGCGTTCTTTTCCGGCAGTCCCAGGCGTGCTGTTCCCTTGCCTATCTTCTCGTTCAGCGCATCCATGGTGGCCATGAGCTGTTGGCGGTGCTGGTCGAGTCGACCAACCCAATCATAATTCGCATTCCTGCTTGCGAATAGCTGTTTTTTTATACAGTATTGAGATTTAGGGACGCGACAAGCAAACGCTTATGTAGGTCGCTAACAATAACGTCAGCACAGGGCAAGAGCATGCGAGTGAACTACTTGGGGCCTGCCGTGGTGGATGTGGAGCACCCGGCGGTAGCTGAAATGGACCGGCGAAAATTTCCGCCTAGCTGTTTTCTGGTGGAGATCAGCGACGAGGCGAAACCCGGTGGGTCGTTGATGGAGGGCGACGTGCTGGTGGTGGATGAAGCACGCTCGTATGGCCACGGTGATTTGGTGGTGGCGGAGGTAGAGGGCGAGTACCGGTTATTCAAAACCCACCGCGTCGGCAGCCGCTGCCGATTGCTGCCTGCCAATGGCGGCCAGGGGTGTTTTATTACGGTGCAGCAGTTCAGGGGGGTGGTAGTGAGGCAGGCGAGATGCTGGGCGGTGTAAGTGATATCTTACAAATGTTTCCGAGATAGCTTACATCTTTCACTGTTGTACTTTGAGAGGATCAAACAGTCGCTTGGAAGCGCAGACGGAAGGATGCCGTTGCTGCTGCAGGATGCGAACGACAGGATGCCCCCAGCCATGGATGTGGCTGGGGTTTTTGTGTTTAGCTATGCTCTACTTAGCCACATAACAAATAATAGTATAGGGGGCAGTATGGCAGCGTGGGATGAGGATCTGCTGGGCCGTAAGGAAGTCGCTGACTTCTTACAGAACCTGCTTGAAAGCGATGATGAGATAAAAGTCATCAATATCGATTCACCTTGGGGCACAGGGAAAACTTTTTTCCTAGATAACTGGAGGCAGCAGCTAGAGAGGGATCGTGGAGTCGTTTATTTCAATGCTTGGGAAAAAGATTATACTGGAGATCCTTTTATATCGCTTGTTGCAGCTATTAAAGATCAGCTTGAGAAGCAAATTGGAAAGTCAGTAAAGCAGAGAAAGATAGTCAAAGAGTTTAAAGATAAAGCCTCTCAAACCTTTTTTGCAACAGCACCAATTATGGTAAAGCTATTAGGTAAAGGAGTCTTTAAGAAAATATCCGGTGTTGACGTCGATGAAATGAATGAGGAAGTATCTAGTGCCTTAGATAAAGCCTCAGAAATTGCTATACAGTCAATTATTGAAAGTAGTAAGAATGACGAAAAAGTTGTCGAAGGGTTTGAGGTAACTCTAAAGGCTTTAGTTTCTGAAGCATCAAGGATTAAGGCTAAAGATAAAGAAAAGCCTGTATACATACTTATTGATGAATTAGATAGATGTCGTCCTACGTATGCGATAGAGCTTTTGGAAAGAGTCAAACACTTTTTTAGCGTAGAGGGTTGTAAGTTTATTATTGCAACTGATACGGGGCAGTTACTTCACTCTGTTAAAGCGGTTTACGGTAGCGGTTTACGGTAGCGGTTTTGATTCTAAGGAATATCTTAGGCGTTTTTTTGACTTAGATTACACTTTTAAAAGCAGTGAATGCTTAAGCTGGGTTGTCTCTAATTTTAACCTTGATCCTGAAGGCCCCTATTATTTTTCTGGTGTTAAAGCGAAGCGTGATCCAGATGGTTACTATAGAGATGTGAGTATGCGTAAAAAATGGGTTTTTCCAGGTTTAGAAAGTGTTGTTTCCAGCGATGAATTAGATTTGGATTTACCTCAAATATTTTTTTCAGCATTGAGCATCACATTTAGAGTGTCTTTGAGGGGTATGGAAAGAAATAAAAAACATATAATGGCTTCTTTAGCAAATATTGGGTCTAAAAATATTCATATTTTTTTTCTAATGTACTTGGTGTTTCTAAAAAATGCTGATGACGAACTGTATTCTTGTTTTGTGAGGTCAGATATGAGAAGCGGCGATCTGGCAAAAGAGATAAAGCAGAAATATGCGCCTAGAAAGGTTTATTTTCCCTTTGCTAATGTCGATGTGCATTCACTAGCCGTTGTTTATAGGGATTTAGTGTTTGCTTTTAAGTGGGAGGATGGAAAAGAGGCTCCACAAAGTAAGTATGAGTTGGTAGAGCAAGTCTTTATAGATAGAAGAGAAAGTGTGAATTCTCTTAATTATGATAGAGTTATCGGGTTAGCAAGCAGGATTGACTAATAGCTATTTGTTAAAGTTGTACCCTTCACCTCACACCTAACCACCGTCCCAAACCCCCCATCATTCAGCGAATGAGTCACTTCCGCCACCAGCCAAGCAGTGGCATCCATCTGTGGCTTGTAACCTCTAAGCGTTAGCGGCGACTCCGGAACAATATCCGCACGCCCCAGTGCCAGTGTTAGCTCAAATTCTGCCAAGCCGCGTTGGATGCGTTGCCACTCGGCGCGTGCGGCCGCGAGTGCGTCGTCTTCCGCGGCGTAGGTGGGGCGCAGCTGTTTGGCGTTTTCTTCAGTGCCTGCCAGCACGGTTTTGCGCTCTGCGCCTCGCGTGTCGTTCCAGTAGGCTTTCACCCCGCTGTAGGCGTCGCGATCCGTCACGCTGTAGCGGTGCTGGTCGCCGTCTCTGCGGGTGAGGGTGATGGCGGGCATGGCTTTGCCGCTGGCGGTGAGCCCTTCACCTGCCACGGTGAACAGCATGCGACCGGCTTTGATGGCGGCAATGGCATCAAAACGCTCGCCCAGGCGGGTGAGAAAGTTCAGATCCGACTCTTCGGTTTGGTCGATATGGCCAATGCGGATGCCGTTGAGTGCCGCGGCGACTACTGGCTCTAAGTTGTTGCGGCCGGCGATGGTGTTGACGATCTCGCCTAGCGTTAAGTCGTGCCAGCTTTGGGTGCGTTTGCCGGGTAGCTGGCCGCGCATATCCGCCGAGCGGGCACGAATGGTGAGCTGATCAGGTGTGCCGCTGTGCTGCACTTCATCCACTGTAAAGCGCCCTTTGTCGATCAGCCCTTCGTCTAGCCAGCCAAAGGCCACCTGTAGCTCGGCCCCGCGTGGGGGAATGGCGAGCTGGCCATCGTGATCGGCCAGGGTGATATCCAACTGGTCGGCTTCCAGGCCCCGCTGCTCGCGCAGTGTCAGGCTGATCAGGCGGCCGTTGATGCGCGGGGTGATATCGGTGCCATCCAGCGTGATGCGATAGCTTGCGCGTGGGTAGCGTGTTGGGTTGGTGCTCATACGTATCCCCCAGCCAGGCGTGCCAGGGCGGGCAGGGCCAGGCGGCCGATGAGGTCGGTGCGTTCGTCGTCGACGTGCTCGAGCGTGAGGATGAACTCGATTTTTTCGGCGGCGCCGTCGCGGAAGAAGTGGGTGCTGGTTTCTTCTACGCGGGTGACCACCCATAAGCCGTACTGGCGGCCTGTGCCTTCTACCAGCGGCCAGGCGTTGCCCTGGTTAGCCATCTCGCGGATCTCATCCAGGCTAAAGCGTCCGCCGGTGAAGGTGGGGAGCAGGGTGCCGCTGAGCGTGATGGTGTCCGCTCCTGGGCCTGCAAATTGGTAGGCCGGGCGTTCACCTACGCGGGACTGACTGGCATGTCGCCACTCGCTAATGCGTTTTAGCTCCTGATAAGGCACGCTACGGGTCTCAAAGACGAACATTCCAAGGGCCATGAGCATGAAACTACTCCTTCAAAAACTTAAAAGACAACATGAGCAAAACAGAGGCAAGGTTTTTCCGAAAACTGTGCTAAGTATGTTGTTTATAAACCAACTGATATATGGGCTATTTGCTTTTCAATTAGTCCTAACCTTTCTCTCTGCGCATTTTTTTCCAAGTAATGAGCAATTTTTGACGATGGTTAAAGGCTTTGAAATATCCTTTGCAGAAGGTGTGCTTTCTTTTATCTGTGGCTATGTGGTTTTGCAAAAAACTCAAAATTATACGATTCGGCTAGCAGCCCTATTTTTTTTAATACTAGCGGGGTCAGCATGTGCTCTCAGCCTAATTCCCGCTGACTTAGCATTTGGCCCTGAAAATGTTTATAGACAGAGTGTTGTGTTTACGCCTGTAACGCTCATGTTCGTTTCTACTCTCTGTCTTTTGTACAACTTAGCGGCCTTAGTGTTTAAGTCAGTAGAGGGCTACGATGGCCTCGTGAATTTAAAACATTAATCCAGATCTCTCATTGAAGAACGCTGTCGCGCCTGAGCGTCGCGCTGGGCGTTGGCGATTGCGCGCTGCACTTCCTGGGCGACGTACTGAGCGAGCTGCTGTTCGTTCATACCGGGGCAGGGGCGACGTTGATATTGATATCGCCCATGGTGAAGCCGCCTGCTTGTGCGCTGGCAGCAGTCAGCGGTGGGCGGTTATCGAACTGGATGGGGGCTTGCTGTTCGATGGCGGGCATCGCCGCAGCGGGTAAGGCAGCTGCGCCCAGCGCTAAGCCAGCACCTGCCCGGATAACGCGGCGGGCGATGTCTTGAATTCGCCTGGCGGGTTCGTCGCGCTGGGCATCCAGTCCTTTGTTGAGGCCATCCACCGTGTAGCCGCCTAGCTGGCTGAACACACGGGAGGGGCTGTTGATATCCAGTACATTGGCGAACCAGCTTTTTACGCTGCCGGCCATATCGGTCACTTGGCTACGCAGCTCCCCCAGTTTTCCGGTTAACCCACCGATTATGCCGTCCACAATGGCGCTGCCTAGTGAGCTGAACTGCTCGGGGATCTCGACACCCAGCGCAGAAAGCGCGGTGGTGATGCCCCGGTAAAGCAGCCCCAGCGGTGACCAGTTCATGAGCAGCTGCGTCACGCCGCTAATGCCGTTATCAAAGGCGTTTTTCACCTGCTGCCACAGCCCCTTGAAAAAGGCTTTGATAGGTTCCCAGTAGCGGTAGATGAGGTAAGCGGCGGCCGCGATCGCGGCGATGGCCACACCAATGGGGTTGGCGAGCAGGAACATGGACACGATACGGAACACGCCGCCCAACCACAGGAACGCTTTACCGGCCATGAGAACCTGCGGGCCGACCAGGGCCATGCCGTAGCGCACCATAGCGATGGGGCCAAAAATGGAGGCGAGCATCAGCGTCAGCATGCCGCCTGCTGTGACTAGTGTGGCCAGAGTGGCGGCCACTTTGGCGATGGTGCCGGCCAGCCGTGGGTTCTGGTTGATCCAACTGCCTACGCCACGGGTAATAGCAGTGACGTTCTGAATGAGATCGCGCAGCGGGCCGTTGTTGGTGTCAGTGATCGAGATACCCACTTCTTCCCAGGCGCTACGCAAGCCTTTAAGGTCGCCACCGATGTTGTCGGCCATGGTTTTGGCCATGCGGGCGTTTTCGCCCATATTGTCGCCGAGCGCATTGATGATCTCGTCTAGCTGGCCACTGCCCATGGCATTGACCAGTTCCGCCATGCCAGAGCCTGCCTCTGTGCCGAAGATGCGCTGCATAATGGCTTTACGTTCGACATTGCCAAGATCAGCGGTCGCCTGGCTGATATCGCGCAGAATCTCGGGCATGGCGCGCATGTTGCCGTTGGCATCGGCTACTTGCAGTCCAATGTTCTCAATGGCAGCGGCCCCCTTGGCGGCGGGGTTAGTGAGCCGGTTCATCATGGTGCGCATGGTGGTGCCCGCTTGGCTGCCTTGAATACCAATGTTGCCAAGCATGCCTGACATGGCGGCGGCTTGTTCCATGGTGAGCTTGAGATCTTCTGCACCGCCCAGGTACTTCATGGTTTCACCGAGCATCTCCAGATTGACATTGGCTCGGCTGGCCGTGCCGGAGAGGATATCCGCGACGCGGGCCATGCTGCCCTCGGCTTCCATATCCACTTTGAATGCCCCGGCAATGTTAGAGGCAATATCCGCTGCGCGGCCCAGCTCGGTGTTATTGGCGAGCGCCAGATCGAGAACATCGCGCATAGACGCGCGGATGGCCTCACTGCTCATGCCTGCACGGAGTAGGAATTCCTGACCACTACCCACTTCTGATGCACTAAAGGCGGTGCTGCCGCCTAGCTCGCGGGATTGTTGGCGTAGGGCCTGGTAGCGTTCATCATCGGCAGTGAAGCGGCCCACGGCTTGCAGCGTGCTCATCTGCTCGGCCCAGTCGACACCTGGGGCCAGCAACCGCGCCCCGGTATATAGGGCCGCGCCCCCACTGGCCATCATGCCCGCGCCGGTACCGGCCATGCTGTTGCGTAGGCTCATGGTGCGGTCGTACTGGCCACGGGCGCGTGCGGTGTTGAGCTGCTGTTCTGCCAGGCGTTTTAAGCGGTGGCGTTGTTCATCCACCGCGGTGTTGGCTTGTTGTATATCGCTGGAAAGTCGGCGCTGGTCACGGGCGAGGTGGGCGGTGCTTACTCCGTTATTGTTGAGCGAGGTGCGCAGCCGTTGCAGCTGTTGGCGTTCATTGTCGTATCGCTGGGTAAGCCGGCGGGCCTGGGCGATAGCCTTTTGGCGCTCAGTGGCGAGGGCGGCGGTGTCGCCCTGGTTGGAGCGCATTTGCTGAGAGAGGCGGCGAATGCGCTCTTGCTGTTCGCGTAGCGCCGTGGTGGTGCTGGTGGATTGCCGGGTTAGGGTACGAAAGGAGCTGACGTTTTTCTGGGTGGCCTGCAGCTGCTTTAAGCGGTCGCGGTTTTCGCGCATCGCTTGGGATGCGCCCTGGGAGGCGCGGTCAATCGAGCGTAGCGGGCGAGTGGCCCGGTCGACGGCGTTGAGAATCACCTCAAGCTTTAGGTTACGCGCCACGCTTACTCCCGCTATCCGTTGTTGTGCTGCGCTTGCGCGCCCGTTCGCGCCACTCCATTAGCTCCCGCAGGCTGAAGTCGGCGCAGTCTTCCGGTGACCAGTGAAAAACGATGGCCAGATCTGCCATCGCCTCTTCTACTTTTCCGGGGAGATTTATTCGCTCTCGCCCTTGGCCCGCTTCGTCAGCAAAAAACCGGCGATTTCTCCGCCGCACTGCACGAGATCCGCCGGGTCCATCTGGCGGACTTCGGCAGCGGTGAGCGATGGGGTGGAGAGGCGCGGGATTAGGGTGATTAGCGCGTCGGTTTGCATCTGCAGCACATCGGCCAGCGAGATGCCGCGTAGCTCGCCGGATTTTGGCTTGCGCAAGGTGATCTCGCGGATGGTTTGCTCGCCGCGCTTGATGGGTTCGTCCAACTTGATGGGATCGGCCGCGGTGGCGGTATGGGCATGGGTAGCAGTGGCGTTGGTCATGGGGTGTTCCTAGTGTGTGAGTAAGGGGATAAAGCAGCGGGCTAGATGCCGGTCTTTAAATACCTGTCATTAAATTCCTGTCTTAAAGTCCCAGGCGTTGGCGGCGGCCAGCCAGGCGGTCTTCGCCGTTGACCTTGAACACGCCGTTGATCAGGTCGATCTCGATCTTGGTGGTGCCATCAATGGTCAGCTTGTAGTAGCTAAGCGTGCTGGTGACCTGGTGTTCGGTGTTCTCACCCGATTGGGCGTCGCCCATATCGATCTCGGTGTGGCGGCCGCGCATGACGACTTCCACAGAAGAGGCGTCGTCGATATCGTCGCGCTCGTAGCTGCCGGTCATGCGCAGCATGTCCGCATCGATGCGGGCGGTGCCGAAGTTATCGAACAGGCTTTCGACCAGGCCGCCGACCGTCCACTGCGCGGTGAGCAGGCCCTCTTGGCCCATGTCGATACCCACGGCGCCGTCCATGCCGCCGCCGCGCCACTCTTCGATCTTGCGGGTGAGGGTGGGCAAGGTGATCGACTGGACGATGCCCTGCCAGCTTTCGCCGTTGCTGAATAGGTTGAGGTCTTTGAGCTTTTTGGGGAGTGCCATGGGGGTCTCTCGCTAGTCAGTTCAAGCGGTGGCCGCGACGCGCTCGGCGAAGTCAGCCAGGTAAGAATCGGTAATGCGCTGCTGGAAGCCGAGATCTTCAAGCGGCGGCACCGGCGTGTAGTCGTAGTCGATGCGCAGCTTGCCGGCCTTGAGCGAGGGTTGGGTGTTGAGCTCTTCGTTTAGCCAGGCGTTGGCATCGACAATCAGCCCCAGGCTTTTCAGCTCGCGGAACTTGGCATTCAGGCCTTCGATAATGTCCCGAGCCAGGGAGGCGTGCAGGGGCATATCCACCGCCCAGAGATGGGCTTCGGCCACGGTGTCGGCGAGGATCTGCGCGGTGCGGGTGTAGTTCTCGAACGGGAACAGGCTTTCCGGCCCGGCACAGGTGCGCGAGCCCCAGAAGCGAAAACCATCACGCTGAATAAGTGTGGTCACGTCGGCGGCGTTGAGCAGCCCGGCATCGGTATGGGGAGATTGCAGCGACCAGAACACGTCCGCGCTGATTCCTGTCACGCCATTAACCGCTACGTTGGATAGCGTTTTGTGCCAGCCCACGGTTTGATCAAGCTTGGCGCGCAGGCCGAGCGCGCAAGCGACGGCACTGATCGTCGTCGTTTGGGCAGCCGTGGTGTCGAACGCTTCAAACTGGGGCCAAAGAATCATCAACTCCCGCGCCTCAAACTGGTCGCGGTAGGCCGTTACATCGGAAAGGGTGGTGCAGTCATGGGCGTAGGCGTAGGCAAATGCTCGCAGGTCTTGGGCGATACTGACCAGCGTGGTGGTTACCGCTTGGTTATCCAGCCCTGGCGCGCCCAGGATACGTGGCGTTACGCCGAGAGACGCGCTGGCGGAAAGCAGTGCTTGTGCGCCGGTGCGCCGCCCTAACTCATCTACGGTACCCATGACATTGGCGGTGGTTTGCTCTTCTGTTTCGCCTTCTTCTACCCGTACCGCCACGATAATGGGCTTGGCCTGGGATTCGATGGCGGTCAGCGTGCGCTGTAGCGTGCCTTCGGTACCGGCCTTGCCGATGGCGGTAGAGACGTTGGTAATCAGCGTGGCACGGTTTAGCGGGAAGGCTTCGGCATCGGCATCCGGCGCGGTACACACCACGCCAATAACGGCGGTGGATATCGTGCGAATAGAACGCATGCCGTCGCTAACTTCAGCAACGCGAACGCCGTGGTGGTATTGATCGAGTGCCATGGTGGCTCCTGCGCAGGTTCACTTTAAATGTTGTGAATTCACGCAGGTATCGTGCGGGGTCTCGGGGCAGGGTGTTAGCGGTGGTGGGGGTGAGTCGGGCTGTTTACACTGTGGGGTGTGGTAAGGTTCGAGAATGTCACGGTTAAGGGAAAGTTGGGATGAGAGTCTGGTGGAATAAGTACGGCAACTGGTTGTTAATCGCTATCGTCGTTGTTGTTGGGGCTGCCGCGATTTATCTATACGCGGATAAGTTTGGGGCAAATGGATTTTCAAAGAAGACCGAGGATTGGGCAAATTTTGCAACATATATCTCGGGTACGGTTGGCGTGGCGGCGGTAGTGGCTACACTTATGGCTTTTGTGAAAACGTTAGGTCAACAACAGAAGCTAATTGATAGCCAAGATGAGTTGATTTCAGATCAAAAGAAGCAGCTTAAGTTGTCAGAGGCTCAATTATTTGAAGCGATTGCTAAAGAAAAACGTGATATTGCGTTTGCAAATATACGAGACGTGCTACCTCTGATTTTGGCTGGATTTAAAAGAAGCTTAGAGTTTAGGTTAGAACCACCAGTAGGAAGTAGTGCTAAAGTGTTTCTTGATGAACTTAATGTTGGAGATTTTCATGATTATAAGTTGAAAAATGTCATCAAGAAGCTGTGTAGCCTAAATGGTTTTGTTGAAAATGGTAAAATAGATAAGTCTGATTTTAGAAATTATGTAGTTCAGCTATTTGGCAATACACAGCATTTATGCAATTTTTTAGTTGAAAATTTGGCCCAGAGTGAGTCTCTGTTTTACGCTTCCGATGCTTTGCTCTCGGAGGTTGTAGACGATAAAGGGTGGACATATTGGGATTATATCCAACGTAATTTAGCTTTCTTGTCAGGACACTTGGATGGCTATGATGAAATGCCATTTCGGAAGGTGCTAAGAGAACAAAAGAGTTATCATCATATCAATGACCGTCATCTGGGAGAGTTTCAAGAGCTAGGTGTTCTCTTGAAATGAGTCCACCGAGGCGGGTTAGGTCAGTTATAGGAGTGAAAAAAATTCAGGTAGATCGTGCCCGACAGTATGACTGTGAATAACACGGGCGTGGCCTCTGCATCTCGCATTGTGAACCTCCGGTTATTTGGAGATGTGATTGTCTCATCGCCAATACAACCGGAGGGGGCGGCTACGATGCCCTTAAGGGCCTGAATCCGACATGTACCAAAAAAATTGTTAGCCAGTTAAAAGATAGCTGCTTGGCCAGCGGTAGTTGATCCTGACGTAGTCGAGTAGGTTTCTCATATTGAGATAGCGATCATCAGCACTCGTCAGCATCACGACTGAAATTACAAAATTACCGCCGGGCATCCTGCTGAGTAATAACAAGTTTCGCGTTCTATTGCTGCCTCCCAGCGTTCCGGTTTTTCCACCCATTACATCATCGTCATCAATCATATCTATCGAGTGGCTGATGCTTACGCTGCGCGGGTTGTCGCCTTGTACGTCAAACGTATACGACGGTTTACCCCATTTCGAGACGATATCGGGGTACGCGAGCGCTGAAATACCCATGTGAGCCAAGTCTTTAGCGGTCGTGACCATTGCATCATTATTTAAGCCTGATGCATTCGTAAAGTGTGTTTTGTACATCCCTAGCTGCTGTGCTTTGTCATTCATTGCTTGAATGAACCGCTCGACAGGATCTCCGCCGCTTTCCTCTTGGTCGAGAATTATTTGCCCGACCGTTCTTGCAACGACGGTCGTTGTAACGTTTGATGACGGCAAAAGCATGTTGTGCAGCGCGTCGTAGTAGGTAATTACATCGCCCACGCTCAGGTTATTACCGCTGCCGCCCGTTTGATCACCGTCCTGCATTTGAATTGTGCCTTGCAGGTCGTCGACATAATCAAGCATCACCATGGATGTCATCACCTTCGTGACGGATGCCGGTTTCAGGGTTTCATCTAGCCCTTTGGCGTATAGCGTCGTCACTGTGTCATAGCGGCCAGCGCTTTCTGGCACTCCTGACGTTGGCACTAGCAGTGATATAGCGGATGTTGCTGTCAGTAGATCATTGCTCACCAATGTCCGATTTTGCCAGTTTTCACCAAAGGCGCCGGTTGCCCATTCACAAGCCTGCTCAAACTCACTGCCAGATAACGCACGATTAATGGTGAGGAAGCGACCATAATAGAGACCTCCAAACCCGGCTAGAGAGGGATGCCCCATCAAATACGAGTTTGTTTGATAGATCACTGGTGGGGCCGTGAACCGATCCACCAGCTTATGATTTACCCATAATTCTGACTGCCGATAACCTTCTTTTAAAACGATACCCCCCACTACTACCGTACCCCTTGGGGCCTCAGCGAGACGCGGCTGTCCATCAACACCACTGCCGTCTGTAATTCCATCGATGAACACCTGTAGGCGGTCATGCTCTGTTGCTATTGAGGATCCTGTGTAGCGACCGTTTAGCGTGATCTGTACGCGCCCCTCTTCGCCCGTACCGTGCTGAAAAAAAACAGGAAGTCGCCCCGTCTCATCATTATCTGACTGCACGCTGAAAACTAACGTACAAGGCCATTGCATTAATAGCGGTTCATCTGCGATCAAAGGATGGCGAGTGTCGGCATCGAGGGGCTGATAAACGAACAAACGACTATTTAGTCGTGAAACGATGACTTCACGATCAATTACCGTTCTTAAGGAGGCTTGGCCGATCAGCGATTTAGCTCCGTGGAATATCTCACCAACGTGTGGTTTTTCTTCATAGATAAGTGGGTTGGTAAAATCAAAAATTGCACCATCGCTACCGTCTCGAAACAGGTTCACCACTGATGTGCCGGTGAGCGCTTCAGAGCCGATAGTAGTGATGGTCGCATCTAGATTGGAGACCTCTGTTTCGAGGCTTTCATTTAGCTCATCGTGCTTTTCATTCAGCTCACTTTGTAATTCAGAGAGCGTGTTATCTAATGAGATCTCTTTGACCTCTAACCGAGATGCAAAGAAGCGCCCTGTCGTACTGGTAACTTCAAAGAACGGAACCGCATACACGGCGGCACTAGGGGCTTCTACATCGGCTCCGCTTCCCTCGGGGCCGAACGTAAACGTATGATCATAGCTGTTTGTATCCCCTGCATCGCTGTCGATTTTAGCAATCGATATAGGCTCATCGCTCAGCGGGTTACGATTGCTTCTGTACCATGCAACGCCCGCGCGATAGTCGCCGTCCCAAGGCGATGTAGACGGGTCGGGGTTGCCTGTCAGTATGTCTACTCGCATCACCCCCGAATTCGCTAGTACGTTAATCATCTCCCGGCGCGCAACGATTCCAGGGGCATTTAAACGGTATGTAGAACCCGTTGAACCTACCCCTTGAACTGATAACGAAAGCGGCGGACGGTTTTCAGGGCCGCCACCGGCTAACGTTTGCGTGTATGAATGTGGGTTGTCACCAATGCGGCGTTCGATTCCGATACCTGCATCGAGTGCGCCTCGCCAGCCTTGGGTTAGACTTTGCGTTGCTGCTGGGTAACGGGCTACTGGCTCAGCATTACTCGCATCAATGCGGCGGTAACGGACAATCTCATCACCCTCTATCACTTGAAACTGCTCATCACCGCTTGCTAGGCCTGCTGGTACGTCGTCGTAAACATCGGCGTTCACAAATGCGCCATCGCGGGCTATTTCAGCGCGGTCGGCGTGGCTATCGGCCTCATCAACCTTGTCGTCAAGTATCGTGAGTGCCTTGGGAATAGCGACATCAACGACCCAGGCGCGGGTGGCGAATACTTGCGACGGATCAATCTTTAGCTCGACGGACGCAGCATCGCCGACTTCTAAAATTGAGCGTATGAGCAGGTCGGCTTCTACTGCCGTGGCCACCGGCTTGTAAGTTTCGGGATAAACACCGATAGCGATTAAATCGCCCTCAATGTCAAAAACACCCACTTCGCGGATGTACCAGCCACCCACTTGGGTCGGGATGAGCCCTTCGGTAATCACCCAGGCAGGGTTATGTGGGTCTTGATCTACAAGGTTGAGATCATCGGCCCAGCGTTGGTTCACTAAGTGTGTGCGTTGCTTCAACGTGGCGCGTTCGTACTGATCATAAAAACTAGCACCGCCACCATCGCCTGCGGCCATTTGGGCTAGGTGAAGCGCTGGGCCGCCACTCATGGCAGCGGCGACCTTGTCGGCGCCAATGTTGGTCAGCGTTGTGTAGTACTCGGCCATGGTGGGGGCTCCTTAACCGGGATAGAGAGTGGTGTTGCTGCTGCCGTGCTGGCCCAAGCCAAAGCGCATTAAGCCGCTGGTGTGTAGGTGGCTGCTGAGGTACGGCGTTAGGGTGATAGCGGTGCTGCTGTGCTGGCCCGTGGCAACGATTGAAGGGCTACGGGTTTCCAGAAACGCGGGGCGGTAGGGCTGCAATGTGAGATTGCCGCTGGCATGGCGGCCGATGCCAAGGCGCACATGCCCACGGGTAGTACTGAGAATCTTGGTGGGGTCAAAGTGGGCGCTTAGGCGTTTTGCGTGGGTTAAACCAGCGATCAGTTCGCCATAGCCACGTTTGTTAATTCCTATGCCGTCTAGGTCTAGCTCCAGGCGGAAGTGGCCTGGCTGGCCTTGGTAATCAAACCATTCGGTAATGTCGGCACCTTCTACGCCTTGGGTATTAATCACCTGGCGTAGTGCGCCGAGAGTGCCCGCGTGGCGGCGGATCGTAAGTGCGGCAGCGACTTCATCGCGTTTGCGTTGTTCGCTCCAGGTTTCTGACCATTGGCGAACGCCCAAGGCCCAGGCGAGCCAGGGCAGCAGGTGCGCGGGGATTCGGTTGGCATCCCAAAGCGCGTCAAAGGGGACATACATCGTGCGGTCGGTGGCTTGTTCAACGTCCCGTTCGAGTGGCGTGGTGCTTGGTGGCAGCAGTGAGTTAGTCATTGATAACTACCTCAATGGCGGTGCAGTAGGCTGCTTGCAGCGGCGAACGGGGTAGGTCGGTGGTTGGCTCGGTGAGGGCTACGCGCTCGACGCCTTCGACGTATAACGCCGCGAGAATACTGTCGCGGACCAGGTCGGTACCTAGGCGGTGGCGTTCTTCCACTAGCGTGGCCACAGCGTTGATAGCGGCTTGGCGAACGGGTTCTGCATCTGGCCCTGGGCGTAGGGTTAACTCAGCAGAGACCTGATAACTGGCGACATCAGCACTCACGACGGTGACGCGGTCGGTGAGTGGCCGCACGAGATCGGCAGAGAGGGCGGCTTCTACCTGGTCGCATAGTTCGGTATCGGCGCTGCCGTTGCCTTGGCGCGACAGAATGGCGATGGAGACTTCTGTGGCTTCGGGGCTAATCGCCGCGGCGTCTTTTACCTGAGCATCGGCGCTTAGTGCGTGGTAGATGTAGGCACTTTGCGAGCCAGCGGTGCTAAACCGGTCGGGTGCTAACAGCAGACGTCGGCGATAGTCTTCATCGCTCTCGTAGGTTGGCGGTTCCGATGGGCTGGCTTCGGGGTCGCCTTGGTCAATCACCAGGCGTGCAGTGAAGTAGTACGACACGCCGATATGATCGAGGGCATCACCATCGGCGTAGGCGATGAGTAGCCTCCGAACGCGGTCATTGTGGCGTTGCCGCATGATCAGCTCGCGGTAAGCCACGACCTGCAGCAGCTTTACCAGTGGCTCGCTTTCTAGGCTGAGCACCTCATTAAGGCTGGCGTCTCGTTCCAGTAGATCGGCCCTTAGTTCAGCGACTATTTGCTCAAAATCGAGCGGTTCAATGATGGAGGGGGCAGGCAGCCGTGAAAGATCGATGGGCGTGTTCATGCATTCCCCTTGAGCGGTACGGCTAGGCTGATGCTTTCGCCGTTATCGACTCGGTGGGCGTTAATGATCAGATCGAAACGGCCTGGGCGCTGGGTGGAGACCTGGCGGGTAATCTGCTGCTCGCGCAGGCTTGGTTCCCACTTCATTAAGGCAACCACGGTGGCGGTGTAGGCGCGCAG
>NZ_JBQDLQ010000046.1:0-28937 GCF_052095695.1 Halomonas sp. | reverse complement strand
GTCAGATCTGACCAGGTATTGCAGATACCGATAATCGGCTTGCCCTGAAACTCATGGTCGGGGATGCCCTGATTTTTCATCCAACTGCGGTACATGAAACCATTCTTGTCAGCGGTACCAAACCACTCGGCAGAGCGCAGTTTTGGCTTATTAACATTTGATGAATCACTCATATTCGTCTCCTCGGTCTCGAACTGTCTGCAGCTCAATGTTTTTATTAGTGGTCAATCCATACAGGTTGGGTGAGGCTTTTAGTCACAACATCTTAGTTACACCAGTGAGAACACCAGCCACGCTAAACCAAACGCCATCAATGAAATTCCGATTGAAATGACGGTCCAGGTTTTCAGCATAGTTTTGGTATCCACACCTAAAAAATGACCTACCCGCCAGAATCCAGAGTCATTGACATGAGAATAACCAATGGCAGTCAGTACAACGCCGAACATGCCATCAGCGCCGGTGATTAAAATGATGCTATAGACCGGCGATAACGTTTTTCAACCGCCTCATGAACGTTAAGGCACCTGCTGCTTGCGTCGTTTCTAGCATGGCGTTTTTTCCTAAAATTTTGTTGTTATTGGTGTTGCGGTTAATAGCAATCACCAAAGCAAATCCACTATAGGCAGCCACCCAATAACCAACCAATACCAAAAACTGCCAATATCGATATACTTTTAGTTATCACGCATACAACAAGGCTTATTCCATGGGCGTACTCGATGAAAACTGGTTTCTTCACGTGAGACTAAAGTTGCGTCACTTTCAGTTATTTTTGGCGCTTGATGAGCAGCATAATCTGCATAGGGCAGCGGCTCAGCTCAACATGAGCCAGCCCGCCGCTTCAAAGTTACTCAGCGACCTAGAAACAAATCTGGGGATTCGTTTATTTGATCGACACGCCCGCGGGTTGACGCCTAACTGGTACGGTGAAATCATGATTCGCCACGCCCATAGCATGCTGTCGGCATTACGCCACACCGGCGAAGAGCTAAATGCATTACGTGACGGCAATGCTGGAACGGTTGCCGTCGGTACCGTGATGGCACCAGCAGTCACTCTGCTCACCAGCGCTATCGAGCGCGTGCATAGAGAGCGGCCAGGATTAAAAATTCGCGTTGATGTCGATGTTAGTAAAACACTCGTGCCGCGCCTGCTTGAGGGCGAGCTAGATTTCGCGATTACACGGATCCCTGCAGGCTTTGATATAGAGCGCTTCGTCTTTGAAGACATTGGCGAAGAAGAACTCTGCTTTGTATGTCGCCAAGGCCACCCACTAGCCGACAAAACGTCGCTGAATTTGACCGACATGGCAGACTACCCATGGACGTTACAGCCGACTGGCGCCCTCATGCGCCAGCGCGTAGACAGCCTCTTTTTGCATCATCAGGTAGCGCCCCCCTGTCAGATAGTAGACACCGCCGATGTGCTACTTTCGCTCGCGCTGGTTGATAAATCAGACACGATCACCGTCACCACAAGAGAAACCGCCAATCTGCTATGTGCACCGCAGCGTTTCCATCTATTACCGTTTAGCGAAGCGCTCAGCGTTCAGCCATACGGGCTGGTTAGCCTACGCAATCAGCGCCTCTCACCCGGTGCCGCCGCGTTAATGAGCACACTGCGTGACATTATCGCGTTAGGATCTTCTTCTGCGGCACCACATCGTGGCAGTGATGATGGTCATGCGTTATGAAGAGGCTCTCGCTGATCTAGATTTTTGGTAGCGATACGCCTTAACCAGAAGAGGCGAACACCACAACACAATCACTGCAATACCCAACCCCGCACTGATGGGGCGCGCGAAAAAGCTCGTTAAGTCGCCACCGGTGCGAAGCATTGCGCTCATAAAGTTATTTTCGACCGTTGAGCCAAGCACTAACCCCAGAATGGCTGGCGCCATTGGGAAGCCATTGACGGCAAGCACGTAAGCCACCAGCCCAATGACCAGCATTATCCAAACATCGACGATGCTATTATTGATCGCAAAAGCACCGACGATACAAAAGCATATGATGACCGGCATTAAGACGCGGCTGGGGGTCAGGATAAAGAATTTCGATAACCTGATCGCCATATAGCCAATGGGAAGCATCATTAAGTTAGCGACAATAAACACGATAAATAAGGCATAGATCAGTCCTGAACCATCCATAAAAATGGTAGGGCCAGGATTCATGCCTTTCATGTACAGTACGCCAATCACGATAGCGGTAATGGAATCACCCGGAATACCGAACACCAATGCCGGCACCCACGCCCCGCTCAGGCCGGAGTTATTCGCAGAACTTGCATCCACAATGCCCTCTATATGACCGGTGCCATACTTAGCCTTTTCTTTTGATCGGCTTTTTCCCACGGCATAGGCAATCCACGCAGCAATGTCGGCACCTGCGCCGGGTAACGCGCCAATCAATGTACCGATTGAGCTACCGCGCAGCATATTTCGCCAATAGCGCCTCGTATGTCTCGGCACG
The DNA here is from genome assembly GCF_052095695.1 of Halomonas sp. GTDB lineage: Bacteria > Pseudomonadota > Gammaproteobacteria > Pseudomonadales > Halomonadaceae > Vreelandella. The sequence goes on along the minus strand of NZ_JBQDLQ010000046.1, from coordinate 26,460 downwards.
TTGTGAAACACGCTGTCTGTGGCAACGATGTTGATGGTCTTTTTCTCAGACTTTGAGCTGTAGTAGTTCATCAGCTCATTCAGGGCAAACATACCAATCATCACCGGTATAAAGTTGACCCCCGCCATTAGGTCAGGCACGCCAAAGGTAAAGCGCGGAGCCCCACTCATCATATCGAGACCGACGGTCGAAAGCAGAATGCCAAAGAGCAGTGAGAGAAAGGCTTTCGTTTTAGAGCCAATCGAAATAAATATCGAACAGCTTAAACCCAGCACTGCGAGCCAAAAGTATTCAAATGCACTGAACTTTAACGCAACTTCCGCTAAAAACTGGGCCACCACAATTAAGATAACGGTACCAAAAATACCGCCGAACACTGAGCAGACTAAGTTGATGCCTAATACTTCTCGTGCCCTGCCTTTTTTCGCCAGCGAATACGATTCCGTCACGTAAGCCGCCGATGCCGGCGTTCCCGGTATATTTAAATAAGTACTTGGAATATCGCCCGCAAAAATGGCCATTGCTGATGTCGATACAATAGCGGCGATAGCCGGCGTCGTATCCATATAGAAGGTCACTGGCACTAGCAGCGCCACGGCCATGGTCGCCGTTAGGCCAGGCACGGCGCCGACGAAGATGCCAAATAGCGAAGCCGCTATAATGACTAACATAGTGTCTAGCGTTAAAACTAACGCAAAGCCATTAATTAAAGCGTCCATGGCAAGCTACCCCCTAATAGAACGCCTTGAGGTAACGGCACTAAAAGATAGTGTGAAAAAATAAAATAAATCGCCAGTGAGACACCGACAGAGGCCGCCAAGGCGACGTATAAGGCCGTTTTTCTTAGTATCATGAGTGAAAACATAATGATGATCATGGCAAACAGCGCGCCGATGTAAGGGCTTGCCACGACGTAAAAAACAATCATTAGCGGCGGCAATATCATTGCCCAGCTTTTTTTGCCTGTTGGGGGCTCAGCACTTTCTAACTCAGTGGCGTTTAGTGCTGATCTTTCAAAAGCGTTAGTTTCAAAAGCGTTGGTTTCTAATTCAGTGGTTGCTAGCTCAGCGCCTGGTAATTCACTTTGCATCATTTGATCAGCCCCCCTGTGCCTTTGCCACATTCCGCCCAACAGTAGAACGACGCCGCCGATGCAAAATCCCCCTCCAACGATGGAGGGGAAAAGAGAGGGCCCGAACTGGAGACTAGGTAGGGTGGGAAACTGCTGGGCGATAAAAATGGTCACCACCCCAGCAATAACAAACCCTATTCCGATGAGAACATCCCGCATTTTCTTTCCTTAGTTAGCTAGGCCAACTTGCTCAACGATCTCACCAAAAACGGTATCCATGTCTGCCATCAGCTGGCCAAAGTCTTCAGCATTGCGCCACTGCGTACCGAAGCCCTGCTGATGCATAAAGTCTTGATACGTATCGCTGTTGTAGGCGGATTCCAGCGCGGCCTCAAGCGTGGCGACGACCTCGGGGTCCATCCCTTTTGGGCCGGCAATACCGCGCCACTCACCGACTTGATAGCTACTGCCAAGCAGCGCTTCAATGGTAGGAATATCGGGAAAGCTATCAATACGCTCAGGAGACATAACGGCGAAACTTTTGACGCGCCCAGCTTCCATCATTGAGCGCGCTTCTGGCACTGAGCTGGGAACAATATCAATGCCGCCGGAGACTAGCTCGATCATCGCGGGCGCGGCACCTTCACTTGGGATCCAGATCACTTGGTCAGCAGGGACACCTTGGTCCATCAAGAAGCCCGCAAAGGCCAAGTGCCAGACCCCGCCTTGGCCCGTACCAGACGCGGTAAAGGTGCCTTTGGGCTCGCTCTTAATAGCGTCAATCAAATCTTGCAGGCTTTCATAAGGGGAATCAGCAGCTACCTGTATACCCGGGAAGTCATAGTTAACCTGAGCAATCGGCGTAAAATCTTCATAGGTAAGGTCGGTTAAACCCTGCCAATGCATCATGTTCACTTCGCCGGTTGCTAAGCCAATCGTATAGCCATCTGGCGCGGCGTTAATCATCGCGGTATGCCCTACCACGCCACTGCCACCGGTGCGGTTTACCACGTTAACTTTTTGGCCGATTTCATCTTCAAGCGCGCGGGCAATGGTGCGCGCCGTCGCATCAGTACCGCCGCCGGCCGCCCAGGGCACAATCAGCGTGATAGGGCGTTCAGGATAATCAGCCAGGGCCGCACCTGAGGCCACCATCACCGCCGCAGCGATACCTGAAACAAGCATAGATTTAAGAGAATTATTTATAATTGTCATATTCACTTTCCTTTGGTCATTGATTGCTTAGCGTCAATTATCTTTTTTGGAAACGTCACGGGTTAATGCTTTAAGGGCTTTCTTTTCTAACAACGTCTGCTTTCTCAGTGAAATAGGTGGGGAGACCTATCGCTTAGAAAGCGTCTTTAAGCATGTTGTAAAAATCTTCTTTCGAGGGTGCTCGGGGATTGGTCGCCGTGGAGTGATCTTCTAATGCCCACTGAGCCAGTTGATCCAGGTGCTCTTCCGTAACCCCCATGTCGCTTAAACTAGCAGGCATTCCCAATGTCACATTGAGCCTTTCAAACGCTTTGACTAAATCGTCATCAGGGTTGAGGCCCATAGCATCTTTGAGGCGAGCAAATTTATCCTCACAGCCGGGCTGATTAAACTTAAGCACAGTGGGCATCAACACGGCATTGAGCGTGCCATGATGAAGCTTTAACTCATGCAGACCTCCTAATGCATGAGACAAGGAGTGCACCGCGCCCAGCCCCTTCTGAAAGGCCATCGCCCCTTCCAGGGCTGCCATCATCATTTCGTTTCGAGCGGTTAGGTTTTCGCCATTTTCAACGGCTTCTACCAGATATTGGCTAGCACGCGTCAGCCCATCCAAAGCAATCGCTTCAGCGGGAGGGTTTATCTTGGGACTTAAAAAGGTTTCCACGCAGTGAGCGATGGCGTCCATACCCGTGGCAGCGGTCAAGAACGGCGGCAAACCGAGTGTTAGCCGAGGATCGCAGATAGCCACCGCAGGAATCAGGTACGGGGAAAGAAAGCCGAGCTTACGATTATCTTTCATCGTAATTAAGGAGGCTCTGCCTACCTCACTGCCGGTGCCGGCCGTTGTCGGCACCGCTATTAAGGGCAGCACGTCGGCATTAATTTTTGCAACGCCGCCTTCAATCGCAGCGTATTGGCGCAGTGGCGCGGGATGATTAAAAAGTAACGCGACCGCTTTAGCCATATCGATGCTGGAGCCCCCACCAACGGCCACAATGCCATCGCAGTCATTTTCCTTTAAAAACGCCAATGCGCTTTCTACGGCTATTTCCGTTGGGTTTGAAGGAGTGCCATCGAAAATACAGGCATCTGCGTCAAGGCGTGCAGCCTCAATGACGTGTGCAAGAACGGGGGTAGCGCTGAGGCCTTTATCCGTTACAAACAGCGGCCTTTTTACCTTCAACAGGTGCAGCTCGTTGGCTAGCTCCGCAATGGCATGCTCACCAAATTGAATTTTAGTCAGATAGTTGATGATATAAGGCATTGTAATTTCTCATTATTATTGGGTGAAAAACAAAAAAACAGCAATGTTGACTAAAAAGGTGTCATACAGTATGACTGTACAACAACAGTCTAGTAACGTATTTTGTGCCTGCCAAGCCCTTTACGAAAAAATACTCTTTACCGATATGGACAATGGCTAAAGCAACAAATACCTGCCTTGCACTCAGTCTCTGAGAGCAATCTAGAACAAATGAACATTGCATTCAATGACCATTACATAGGACGATAGTCTAATCGACGCACGCGGCCTGCTTGGTAGAGTGCTCCCACAATGATCGCATTTGAGCCTGTGCCTGGTCATCGCATCAAAAGCTCAACAATCAGTTTGAGGTAAACGATGGAACTCATTAATTCCCCGTCCGTTATTATTCATCTCAACCCAAGAGATAACGTAGGCGTTGCCTCAACAGCCGTGCCGAAAGGCATTCCTATTGATAGAAATGGCACTCTAGCCAAAGGGAATATCGATGCGGGTCATAAGGTTGCGTTAACTAACATTCAAAAAGGTAGGGCCGTTTATAAGTATGGCCAACTGATAGGGTTAGCGTCGCAGGATGTGCAGCCCGGCGAGCACGTGCATACTCACAACCTTGATATGATCGAGCTAAATTCTTCATTACAAGATTTCCAGCCCCACTCGAAAACAGAAGTAACGCCAACTTCTCCCACGTTTCAAGGCTTTCAGCGTGCTGATGGCAGCGTAGGTACACGTAATTACATTGGCATTCTTTCTACCGTCAACTGTTCTGCCACGGTGGCTAAAGCCGCCGCCGATACCCTTAATCAATCAGATGACTTAAGCCAAATGGGCTTCGACGGCGTCGTGGCGATTACCCATGGTTCGGGTTGCGCTATGAACACTGACTCCGAGGGTTTTACCTTTCTTGAGCGCGTTATTGCCGGCTACGCACAGCATGCTAATTTCGCCTTCGTGCTTATTATTGGCCTGGGCTGCGAGACGAATCAGGTTAAAACACTCGTTAAACGCCAAGGCTTAGAAGATGCCTCAAGGCTTGCCTACTTCAATATTCAAGACGCGGGCGGCACGCGCACGAGTATCAAAACGGCCTGCGATCACATCATGCAGATGGCGACTCAGCACGGCAAAATACAGCGCACACCGGCCTCCTTAGAGCACCTGGTGGTGGCGTTACAATGCGGGGGCTCGGATGGATATTCAGGTATTACCGCTAACCCAGCGCTTGGCCATGCCGCCGATCTCATCGTGCAACAAGGCGGCAGCGTCATCCTGGCTGAAACTCCTGAGATTTATGGCGCGGAAAACCTGCTGATTGACCGTTCTATCAACGAAAGCGTCGCGCAAAAACTATTGGATCGGATTACTTGGTGGAAGCATTACACTGAGATTAACGGTGCCGAGTTAAACAATAATCCTTCGCCTGGCAATAAAGCGGGTGGGCTTTCAACGATTCTAGAAAAATCACTGGGCGCCGTCGCGAAAGGCGGAAGCTCAAGCCTCAACGATGTGCTGCAATATGCAGAGAAAATTACTGCGCGCGGCTTTAACTTTATGGACAGCCCAGGCTACGACCCTATTTCCGTGACCGGCCAAATTGCGTCCGGCTCAACGGTGGTGTGCTTTACCACCGGGCGGGGGTCGGTATCAGGTTTCAAACCAGCGCCCTGCCTTAAGCTCGCCACCAATACGCCCATGTATGAGAAAATGCATGAAGATATGGATATCAACTGCGGTGTTATCGTCGATGGCACCGGCAGTGTAGAAAGCGTTGGGGTAGAAATTTTTGAACGCATTATCGCGATTGCTTCAGGTGACATGAGCGCAAGTGAATCATTGGGTTACGGTAATAATGAGTTCGTACCTTGGCTGATAGGTGCCGTCACCTAAGCGTTGTTTCAAGAGCAATGGGCTAATCATGACACAAACGCTGCGCGACCAACTTTATACGGCTCTTAAGCAGAGCATTGTTGGCAATCGCCTTGAATCGGGCCTGGTTCTGCTTGAGGGCAACATAGCGGCGTTATTTAGCATTAGCCGCTCCCCCGTTCGTCAAACCTTAAGCCGGTTACACGAAGAACAGTACATCTGTCGCTTCGAAGGGCGCGGTTATTTGGTGGGTGCATCACCTAGTGAGATCGTCCGGCGCCCTCTTAGCGAGCGGGATTTCAAGCAGCTGGGCTATGCCCCGAAAGTAGATCGTACCGTTTCCTGGCAGGCGCATATCGACGGCGTGGAACATGACATCGTTCTATGTTCGATTAAGGGCGCATTTGAGCTCAACGAGCTGCAGCTTTCCAAATCACTCAGTGTCAGCCGCACGGTTACTCATCAAATTCTGCACCATTTGCGATCCATCGGACTGGTCGAGAAGATTAAATACAATAGCTGGAGCGTTGTGCCTCTCGACGATGGAAGGCTACACAATCTTTATGAGGCACGCCGCCAGCTAGAGCCTTATATGATTGTCCGCGCGGCGCGCCATATGCCTGAGAGCACGCTCAACGGCTATATTGCCAAGCTTAAAGATGCCGCCGATAGCTACCCTAATATTAAAGGTGAGCTACTCGATGCGTTAGAAAACGACCTCCACCATAGCGCTGTTAGTTTAGGCGCTAATCAGGAGGTAATGGATATGCTTAGGCGCACCCACCCTATTTTACTCATCAGTAAACACCTGCTTGGGCGCGTGCTTAAACTGCCCGACCAAGACCCTTTTTTCGATGAGCATTTATGTATCTTTGAAAAAATACGCCAGCAGCAGCCCGAACAGGCAGGTAAAGCACTGGTAACGCATTTAGAGCGCTCGGAGTCTAAAGTGCTTGATCGTCTTATTCACTTTAGAGAATCGGGAGATATCGATATACCGCCTTATCTGCGGCGATAATTAAAATAGACAGAGGAACCAACAATGACAATGTCACGGACTATTGGCTTTATCGGCACAGGCATTATGGGCGCGCCTATGGCGGCACGCTTGGCTAAAGCGGGGCACCGAGTACGCGTCTGGAACCGCACGAAAAACAAAGCCGAAAGTTTAGAATCAACAGGCGCCAGTATCGTCGAAACGCCTATTGATGCCGTGAGCGGCAGCGATGTGGTGATCGTCATGCTCAGCTCAGGGCCTGTTTGCGATGACATTTTGTTAGGCGCCAATGGTCTGCTTCAATCCATGCGGCCGGGCGCGATCTTAATCGTCATGAGTTCCATTCCCGTCGATACTGCGCGTCGCCAAGCGGCAGAAGCCGCTACGTATCAGGTCCACTATTTAGATGCACCGGTGTCCGGAGGTGAGCAAGGCGCCATCGATGGCAGCCTGGCGATTATGGCAGGAGGTGACGCCGCCACCTTTCAAGCTGTCGAACACATCCTCTTATCGCTTGGCCGGCCGATACACGTGGGCCCCGCTGGCAGCGGTGAGCTGGTTAAGCTGGCGAATCAGATGATAGTGGCCAATACCATCGCCACGGTAGCAGAAGCCATATTACTTGCCGAACGCGGCGGCGCTGACCCGGCGCAGATGCTGGCGGCGCTCGAAGGCGGCTTTGCCGACTCAACGATTCTCAAGATCCACGGCAAGCGCATGGTACAAGAGAATTTTGCCCCGGGAGGCCCGTCAAAGTGGCAGTTGAAAGACACTCAAACGGCCATGGCATTAGCCGAAGAGCTGCGACTTAAGCTACCGGTATCGTCATTGGTCAATGGGTTTTATGAAGAGCTCGTCGCTCAAGGCGATGGCGAGCTGGATCATAGCGCCTTGATACGCCAACTCAGACGGCACAATGAGTAACCGAACCTGCCAATAACCATTTTTTGAAGAGCCATCTTGTGAAGAACCACATGTGAAGAACTAGCTTGTGAAGAACCACATGTGAAGAACAATCGTATGGAGAATAATGACAATGAGTAAACAGTACGACGTACAGGCAATCATACAATTCAGCACCCAGCTACTGGCAGCCGCCGGCCTTGATGATGACAAAGCTCAGGCGGTAGCCGACATACTTGTGGAAGGCGACCTGATGGGCCATACCACCCATGGCCTGCAGCTGCTTTCCCCTTACCTCGGCGAAATTCAGTCAGGCCGGATGCCAGTCACCGGCGATTACGAGGTGATTTCCCAACGCGCCGCCGTGGAGACTTGGGACGGCCGCTACTTGCCGGGCCCCTGGCTGATCATCAAGGCCATGGAAACCGCCGAAGCGATGGCTCGCTCGTGCGGCACGGGAACGGTTGTGATTCGACGCTCAAACCATATCGCTTGTTTGGCGGCGTATCTCAAGCGCGCTACCGATCGAGACTTGGTGGTCGTCATCGAATCCTCAGATCCGGCGACAAAATCCGTATCCCCTTATGGCGGTTTAGCCGCCACCCATACGCCCAACCCCATCGCCGTGGGCTACCCCACCGATTCAGGCCCCGTTTTGCTTGATGTCAGCACGTCTATTACCACCAATGGCATGGTGGGCCGTCTTCACAAACAGAACAGTCAGTTGCCTTATCCGTGGTTGAAAGACCACCAGGGGAACGCGACGGATCAGCCCGGCGTGCTGTTTGATGAGCCCAAAGGCAGCATCATGCCCATCGGCGGGCTTGACCATGGCCACAAAGGATATGCCCTAGGCCTCATGGTAGAAGCCTTAACGTCTGGATTAGCCGGGTTTGGGCGTGTGCAGGCGCCTACGCAATGGGGCGCCTCTGTCATGGTGCAAGTGCTGGACCCAGAAGCCTTTGGTGGATTAGCAGCCTTCAAGCGCGAAACGGGTGCGCTGGCCGATGCATGTCGCAGCAACCCCGTTGCTGAAGGCAGCCCCCCGGTACGCATCCCCGGAGAGCGCGGTCTCGCCCTGCATAAACGCTACTCACAAGAGGGCGTGCCGCTACCAGAAGGCGTATTCGAAGCGCTGTCTGAATGGTCGGAGCGATTGGGTGTCGCTTTTCCTGACGCACAGTAATGGCTACCACCGATCTAACTCAAACGTACCGATATAGCTCAAACGTACTGATCTAGTTCTGATGCACTGATCTTATTACAGGCACGTTGAAGCAACTGCTTAGAGGCGATTATGAAACAGGAACGCGTAGGTTTTATTGGGCTCGGCTTAATGGGCAAGGAAATGGCCGGAAACATCATACGTAACGGCTATCCGCTGAGCGTTATGGCTAACCGCAACCGCGCCCCCTTAGAGGCACTCTGTGCCGATGGCGCAGTGGAAGCCAGCAGCGCTAAGGAAATAGCCGGCAACAGCGACATTGTGTTTATCTGCGTGAAAACATCCGAGCAGGTGAACGAGATTGTGACCGGCCTCGATGGGTTACTCGCGGGTAGTCATGAAGGCTTAATTATTGTCGACTGCTCTACCGCACACCCTGAGTCGACTGAACGCCTGGCCGAGAAAGTCGCACAGCAGGGAGTCATGCTAGTGGATGCGCCGCTCGCGCGAACTCCCCGTGAGGCCCGTGAGGGGCGCCTCAATGTCATGTTGGGGGGCGATGATGCCACGGTGGCGCGACTCACTCCGGTGATCAAGAGTTTTGCCGAAAACATCTTTCACGTTGGCAAGGTGGGCTCTGCGCATAAGCTAAAACTAATCAACAACTTCCTGTCGCTAGGTGCGGCGGCGCTGGTGAGCGAAGCCGCCACCATGGCCGACGCTATGGATGTTCCACAGCAAAAAATATTGGAAATCTGTTCTCAAGGCGGTGCTAACAGCGCCATGCTGGCGCCCGTAATGGAATGGGTACTGCAAAGAGAATGTACCAAACTGCAGTTCAGCCTCGGCAATGCTGATAAAGACATGCGCTATCTCGCTGACACATTAACGTCTTATCAGCTAACGTCCCGTATGTTGCCGCCGCTTTGCGAGTTTCTTTCACAGGCGAAAAGCGACGTGGGGGCAGAAAGCTTCGTTCCCCAGGCTTATGACAGCTGCCTAAAGCGCAATAAAATCGCTGCAAGTGACTAACGCTACACTCACTCAATAAAGGCGTCGGTCGTCTCACGATGGCCGTATAAAAAAGCATCGGCGACTTGGCGCAGCGGGGCTACATCCACCTCGCTGCGCCCGTTCGCCACAAGATCTAAAAAGTGCGCGTAAAGTCCGGGGTACTCACGCTCCTCGGCCTCGATAATTAGTTCATCGTCAATCACCAGGCGGCAACCGCCCTGAGTGAGACTCAAACGGCTACCGTCGCTGTCGATATGAACATCCCAGATTTGCGGACCGGTTTGGCGAAAATCGAACGCGGCCTCAATCACCGCACCGCGTGGGTCAGTGAAGGTTAGTCCTGCTGCAATCGGTGTTTGCGCATTACTGGGCATTAGCAACTGAGCTTGATGCAAAAAAAACGGCTGGGGCAGTATTTCGGTGGCGATTGAAAGCGCATTAATACCAGGATCAAATACGCCCATACCACCGGGCTGCCAGATCCAAGCTTGGCCCGGGTGCCATACCCGCACATCCTCTTTCCATTCGATCATAACGCGCTGAACCTGGCGCTGTGCCAGCCACTGTTTAGCCTGCGCGACACCGGGCGCAAACCGCGAGTGCCAGGCCGCAAAGAGGCTAACGCCCTGTTCGCCAGCGAACGTAATCAAGTGCTCCACCTCGCTTAGCGTCGCCCCTGGCGGTTTCTCAAGCAGCACGTGTTTACCGCGCAGCAGCGCCGCACGCGCCTGAGAGTAACGCCAATGCGTCGGCGTGCAGATTGCCACGGCAGAAATCTCAGGGTGCGCGTCCAGCATGGCATCCAGGTTTGCATAGCACGGCACATCGTCTAGCTCGGCATGAGGGTCAGCCACGGCCGTGAGACGACAGTTTGGCGTCGCGGCTATGGCCGGCAGATGCTGATCACGGGCAATTTTACCCACGCCTACTAAGCCTAGGTTGATGTGATAGCTGGTGTAAGGACTGGTGCCAGACATGCGCTTACCTTGTGTTAATTCAAAAACTGATCGGAAAACAGTAAAAAGTTTAGTGGGCAGTATGAGGTAGCTCAACGCTGCGCCCTAAGGAGCTGGCGCTATGCTCAAGCCCTAGCGCCTCTGCGGTGCCTGCCAATATGGCCTGTGCGGCTAGAAAAGCGTCCCGCGGGCGGCGCAGGCGAATACTTTCCATCAACTGGCGGTGACGTTCAAGACTGTCTTCAGGATCAGAGGCGCTCTGGTTAGACATCGACACCAGCAGATAGATGGAGGGCCGTAAAATATGCGACAGCTGTGCCCAGACGATATTGTGTGTGGCCTTGAAGATAGCCTCATGAAACGCGATATCGCACTCGCTGTGCAGCCGCCGCTCTTCTTCGCAGGTCGCGTTGCGCAAATTCTGCCCAAGCCCCTCAAAGGCTTCTTCAATAGCAACAAGGTCGCGCGCGGTGGCGCGTTTGGCGGCGGTCATAGCCACGTAGGGCTCTACATCAAGGCGGAAAGCGAGAATTTCACGCTGAATATCAGGGTTGGGCGCCGCGTAGCGGGTTAACCAGTCAGTTACCTGGGCATCGAGAATATGCCACTCTGAGTACTCACGCACTTTAGAGCCATGGCCAGAAATACGCTCGATAATTCCCGCATCCACCAACTGACGCAGGTCGCTACGCACGGCTGAGCGGTTGATAGCAAAACGTTTGCATAGATCCAGCTCACGCGGAACAAAATCGCCAGGATGATAGTTGCCACCAAATATCTCTTCGGCGAGGTATTCAGCGATACTAGGACGAGTCAGTGGCTTGCTAAGAGATGACGTCACTGCGATAGGTCCCTATTTCAATGGCTGCCAATCATAGCGCACTTGACCGGCCTGCCGTTATGGGCGAATCCAGCTGCAACGCCGCTCGCTGCCTCAGCTCTAACCGCCTTTCGTAAAGCCCTTTGGCCAGCAAAGTGCCGAGCACCAGGCCTCCCCCCAATAGCGCCACGGGGGCGGGCTGCTCTTTCAGAACCCACCAGGCCAAAAGCGTGCCCAGCACCACTTCCAGCAACAGCAGCAGGCCCACTTCGGCCGAAGGAAGATATAGCGGCCCGCGCTGAAGCAGCGTTACACCGCAGGGCAAAATGATCAAGCACAGTAGAACCACCACTGAGAGCTGATTGACCGAGGGCAGCGTCGTGTCACTGCCCGCCAGCCAAAACAGCCCGGCAACGCTGCCGACAATAATACCGTTAAAAACCAGCATCGGGCTCATGTCGACCCCCGGGCGCATACGACACAGGGTAAAGTTAATCGCCAGCGTCGACGCTGCCATTAAGGCAAACGCGTTGCCCACCCAGGAGCCAGCCCCCACGTCATCAAGCGCGATCATGGTAATACCGACCATACACAGCGAAATAGCCAGCCACGTTCGTCCGGGCAAACGCTCCTTGAGAATGATCCAGGAGAGAACGGCTGCGATTAACGGCGCGCTGGCCAATATCATCAACACATTACCCGCCTTGGTATATTGATTGCCCAGCACGAAACCACAGCTCGTCAGACTAAACAGTAACGCCACGGCAATACCGGTCCAGCCACAGCGTCTGTAGGCCGCCAGCGTGCCACGACCATAGCGCATTAACGCGATAAGCAGAAAACCCAGCGCCGAAAGAAAGCCACGCCACATAAGAATCTCGGCATCGGGAAGATCAGCCACCTTAATCAGCAAAGCATCGGGCGCCATGATGATTGCACCGCCACCGGTCAACAGCAGCCCTTGCTGACGATGCGATAAGTTATTAAACCGGCTCATCGAGTACCTGTCCTGTTAGTGGCTAATCCTTAAAACCATTGCGCTTTTAATGATTGTCTCTAGGCGGATGTAGGCGAGCAACATCGCGATACCTGGTTGCGGGTTCCAGCGTCATGCCGCGGTCCAACGGCTCAATCATGCTGCGCTGAATCTCTTGCCAAGGCGTTTGATGGCCTGGATATCGATAACCGCCCTGCTGGGCTAAACGCTCACGGCGTGCGTCCAGCTCAGCGGGCTCAAGCAACAGCTGCACATGGCCACGCTTAAGGTCAACCCGCAGCCTATCGCCACTTTCAAGCAGCGCTAAACCACCGCCAGTCGCCGCTTCTGGCGATGCATTCAGAATGGAGGGCGAACCCGATGTGCCCGACTGGCGACCATCGCCCAAACACGGCAGTGATTCGATACCTTGTTTAATTAACGCCTCCGGTGGCTGCATGTTGACCACTTCGGCACCGCCAGGATGGCCCACGGGGCCTGCGCCGCGCATGACCAGGATAGTACGGGCGTCGATTCCTAATGCCGGGTCATCAATGCGGGCGTGATAATCCTCAGAGCCATCAAACACCGCCACTTTCCCCTCAAAGGCTTCAGGGTCGTTGGAATCGTTTAGGAAACGCTCGCGAAAATCCCGTGAAATCACGCTGGTTTTCATCAGCGCCGAGTCAAACAGATTGCCCTTAAGATTAAGGAACCCGGCATGCTCGACCAGCGGGTCGGCGTAGCGGCAGATCACGTTAAGATCCTGCGTTTCTCGACCTTGAAGATTCTCGCCAATAGAGCGGCCATTTACTGTCAGCGCCCCTCCGTGCAGTTTGCCGGCCACATTAAGCTCGTGCAGAACGGCGGGCACCCCGCCTGCGCGATAAAACTCTTCGCAGAGAAACGCGCCAGCCGGCATGACGTTCGCCAGCAGCGGAATTTCATGACCCAAACGCTGCCAGTCATCATTATCTAGTTCAATGCCTGCATGGCGGGCAATGGCGTTAATGTGTACCGGTGCGTTGGATGAGCCACCCAGTGCAGAACAGGCAACGATGGCGTTTTCGAACGCTTCGCGGGTCAGGATATCCAGTGGGCGCACGTCCTCCCAGACCATATCGACAATGCGCGTGCCGGTATCGTAGGACACCATTGCGCGCTCTTTATACGGCGCGGGAATTACCGCCGAGCCAGGCAGGCTCATGCCCAGCACCTCAGCCATGGAGTTCATGGTGGAGGCGGTGCCCATCGTATTGCAGTGGCCAATCGAAGGCGCAGAATCACTGGCGCGAGAAAGAAATTCCGCGTAGTCGATATCGCCTGCCGCCAGGCGTTTGCGCAGTTCCCAAATAATCGTTCCCGAGCCCACCCGCTCAGCCCCACGCCACCCATTAAGCATTGGCCCACCGGAAAGCACAATCGCGGGGATATTCACCGTCGCTGCCGCCATGAGCGCCGCGGGAGTGGTTTTGTCGCAGCCGGTGGTTAATACCACGCCGTCTAACGGGTACCCGTGCAGAATCTCAACTAATCCCAGATAGGCAAGATTGCGGTCTAGCGCAGCTGTGGGCCTGCGTACGTTTTCGTGAATGGGATGCATGGGGAATTCAAAAGGCACCCCGCCTGCCGCACGAATACCGTCTTTAACGCGCTTCACCAAATCAATGTGATGACGGTTGCAGGGGGTTAAATCAGAGCCCGATTGGCTGATGCCAATAATCGGCTTACCGCTGGTTAACTCATCCAGCGTGATGCCGTAATTAAGGTAGCGTTCGATACATAGCGCGGTGGTGCCCGGATGATCCGGATTATCAAACCAGTAGCGTGAACGCAACTGTTCAGACGTAATACGATGAGAACTGGCCATGGTGTCACCCCACGCCTAAAGTGAAGAAATAAGAAAATAATGCCGTGACGTTACGCGTTCTCACCCCCAGCGTCGATACATACAAAAGTCTATGTTGAACATATACGGAAAAAGCCCCACATTAACCTCCAGTGTTTGCGGTAGCGATGCGCTGTTAAGGGCTATTTATTTAGGGCTAGCCTCTAAGTGACGGCATCCTGGGGAATATGTCCGCCTGACGCGTATGGCCGCTTACGTAAAACAACAACAGTTATCGCTTTGCCGGTTTCTTGAAGTACGCCGCGCACAGCCATCAGCACCTCGCCAGGAGAATTAATACAATGCAACATTTCTGGAAGCGCACCCTGTTAATGACCGGTGCCACCCTACTCAGCTCAAGTATCGCTTACGCCCAAACGCCTAATTTGTCAGATCCGCCCGAAATTGAAGGCGCGGTGGTGGGTGATCACGGCAAGGTGACAATACGTATGGGGCTGGGTCTGGCAGAAACCTCGCCTCAATACATTTCTAGCCGTTATTTTGCGGACATTCTCGACCAGCGCAGCGAAGGGCGCATCAGCGTTAACCTGTTCCCTAACAGCCAGCTCGGCGATGACATGCAGATGATGGAAATGCTGCAAACCGGCACGCTGGACATGACGTACCCTTCGTCTTCCCCCGCGACCGGCTACGTAGCAGAACTGGCCGTTTTCGATTTGCCTTTCTTGCTCCCGACGCGCGAAGCGGCCGTTGAAGCCATGCGCAGCGATGCTGCTCAAGAGATGCTCGATGCGTTTGATGGCACAGGCATTAAAGCCCTGGCCTTCGCTGAAAATGGCTTTCGGCAGCTATCTAACAGCGCGCGGGCAGTCTCCTCGCCTGAAGATGTCGCAGGCTTAGACGTACGTGGTCTGTCGGTGCGTACCATGGAAAACCCGGTGCACCTGGCCATTTGGCAAGCGCTGGGCGCCAACCCGACCCCCATGGCTTTCGGTGAGCTTTTCTCTGCGATGGAACAGGGCGTCGTTGATGGCCAAGAAAACCCATGGAGCACCATTCTGACCTCCAACTTTTATGAGGTGCAGGATTACGGCTCGGAAACTCGTCACGTCTACACGCCGTTCATCAAGATGATGTCTCAGCGTACCTGGGATCGGCTCGACCCCGAGTATCAAGAGTTAGTACAGGAAGCCGCACTGCAGGCAGCCGATTATGAAATTCTGCTTTCTAGCGAATACGACGACTGGGCGCGCGACCAGCTTGAAGAGCGCGGCATGCAAGTCACGCGTCTTGATGACGAGCAGATTGCTGCTTTCCAAGAAGCCGTACAGCCGGTTTACGCCGAATGGGCACCGCGCATTGGTGAAGATTTAGTCGCTGAGTTCCAGCGTCTTGCTGAATCCTCTATGGCCGAATCGTCTACAGAAAAATAAGCGTCCTTGACGGTAAGACCGACGCTAATGTTCGGTCTGCTATTGCAGGACCTCCTCCCAATCGACGTTCTATTGAGAGGTTAGGCAAGAGGCATAGGCCTCTTGCCTTTTCGTTACTCGCCACTTCGGAAGGCTCATGGACACACCCAATACTCCCATTCCTGATACCGCGGCATATTTTGATGACCCCCAACGCCAACCGCTTGAAATTGAACCTGAACAGCGTCGCGGCCCGGCGATATTTCGCTGGCTGACGCAGGCGATGGAACATGTGATTGCCACCTTGCTGGTCGCCTTGATCATTTCCGTGTCTGCGAATGTCGTCGGCCGCGCGGTGTTCAACCGCTCGCTGCCCTGGGCCGATGAGCTGGCGCGAATGCTGTTTATCTGGCTGATATTTATCGGTGCCGCCGCGGCCTTTGCCCGCTATGAACACATTGCAGTTGATATTTTGGTTCGCAAACTCAAACCGCGAGCCGCCCATATGCTGTATTTATTCCAGCACGTGGTTATCACCGCGCTAATGGGCGTCATCATTTGGGGGGGATGCCTGGTGATAGCTCGCGCTTCAAGCCGCACCGCGATTCTCAATGTGCCCTGGAATATCATTAACGTTTCGCTAGTCCTTTGCGCCGTGTTTATTGCCGCCGTGTCTATCTGGCGCGCCTGGCAAAGCGTGCAACAAATCCGCTCGCCTAGCGTTATCACCACGCCCGCTGGAGATCACTAATCATGCTATGGATCTTTTTAGGCATTCTTTTCGCCTCGCTGGCACTTGGCCTGCCCATCGCATTTGGCCTAGGCATTGCCGCCGTCATCATGGCGCTACTGTCTGACATTCCGCTCTCGATCATGATTGAGCAGTCTATCCGAGGCGTTAACAGCTTCCCACTACTGGCTATTCCTTTCTTTATTCTGGTCGGTGAAGTAATGAGTAACGGCGGCATCGCCCGCCGCTTAATGGACCTAGCCGGTGCCTTAGTCGGCTTCGTACGCGGCGGTTTAGGCCAGGTCGCTATTACCGGCTCCATGTTCTTCGGTGGCATTAGCGGTTCAGCCGTGGCAGACACGGCAGCCACCGGCGCGATGATGATTCCGTCGATGACCAAACAGGGCTATACCGCGCCTCAAGCAACGGCAATCAATACCGTTTCATCGGTTATCGGCATTATCATTCCGCCCTCTATCCCGCTGATTCTGTTTGGCATTGTTACCGAGACGTCGATTAGCCGCCTGTTTATTGCTGGCATTGTGCCCGGTATATTGATTGCGGTCGGCCTGATGGTGACAACCTTCATCATGGCGACCATTGGCCATGCTGGCCAAACCCGTAAGTTCCGCCTTGATGTGCTATGGCACGCGTTTAAAGCAGCATGGCTGGCGCTGGCACTACCCGCGATTGTGATTGGCGGCATTATCGGCGGCGTATTCACCGCCACCGAAGCGGCCGTCGCGGCGCTGCTTTACTCGCTATTTATCTCGCTGATCGTGTATCGCGAATTCAAGATAACTGAGCTGTGGGGAATGCTCATCCGTACCGCCCGATTGACCGGCATGGTGCTGCTGCTACTGGCATTTGCCACCGTTATTGCCTGGTTTTTAACCATTAATATGGTGCCGCAAACACTGGTCACTCAGGTACAGGCGATCACACAAGATCCTTTCCTACTGCTGCTTATCGTAGCAGGCCTACTGCTGCTGGTGGGGTTTGTAATGGATCTAACGCCGGCAATGGTCATCATGGCGCCCATGCTAACGCCCATCGTTACCTCGGTAGGCGTTGATCCGGTGTATTTCGGCGTGCTGATGTCGTTCATTTTAGGCATTGGTCTTTTGACACCGCCGGTGGGCACTTGCCTTTACGTCGGCTGTGGCGTCGGTAAGGTTTCCATGGAGCAGCTGGTCAAAGCGATGCTGCCCTACTACGCCGCGTTGCTCGTGGTGCTGGTTATCCTGATCGCATTCCCTGGCATCGTGACGTGGCTGCCTGATCTGACTGCTGTGCGCGGTAACTAAGTACTTGCGCCCAATAAAATCAATAGCGACAAGGTGATCAGCACACCGATCACCTCACTACGTATTAGACTAGATCGACAATAAGACCCTTTAATAGGAGACCAGCATGACACTGCAAGGCACACTGCTTATCGGTCAACAGACCGTGACAGGCACACAGGATGAGATCCACGCTATCAATCCCGCTACCGGTGACGTGCTAGAGCCAGGCTATCGTGGCGGCAGCCGTTCCGACGTGGAACAGGCCTGCAAACTTGCTGATGCGGCGTTTGATCAGTATCGCGAGACGTCACTTGAGACACGCGCACACTTCTTAGAAACCATTGCTGATGAAATTGAAGCCATTGGCGCCGACTTAATGGAGCGTGGTGTCGCCGAGTCGGGCCTTCCTAAGGCCCGTCTTGAAGGCGAACGTGGCCGTACCTGTGGCCAGCTACGGCTTTTCGCTGCTGTTGTACGCGCGGGAGAATGGCTGGATGTACGCCATGACCCTGCACTGCCAGAGCGCCAGCCGATGCCCCGCGCAGACTTGCGTCAGCGCCACATTCCGCTAGGCCCAGTGGCTGTTTTTGGCGCCAGCAACTTCCCCCTAGCATTCAGCGTCGCGGGTGGCGATACCGCGTCTGCGCTAGCTGCAGGCTGCCCGGTGGTTGTTAAAGGCCATTCGGCCCACCCTGGCACGTCCGAATTAGTGGGTCGCGCCATTCAGCGAGCGGTTGCTAAATGCGAACTGCCGGAAGGCGTCTTTTCGCTGCTGTTCGGTTCAGGCAAAGAGATTGGCCAGGCGCTAGTAGCCGACCCGCGCATCAAGGCCGTCGGGTTCACCGGTTCTCGCAGCGGTGGCACTGCATTAATGGCCACCGCACAAGCACGCCCCGAACCGATTCCTGTTTATGCTGAAATGAGCAGCATCAATCCCGTGTTCCTCATGCCAGAGGCGTTAAACGCTCGCGGCACTGCGATTGCAGAGAGTTTTGTGACATCGCTAAACATGGGGGCAGGCCAGTTCTGTACGAACCCTGGCCTAGTCGTTGGCCTTAAAGGTGCTGACCTTGACACCTTCGTAGCAACAGCGGGTGACGCGGTAAAAGCCAGCGCAGCCCAAACTATGCTGACACCCGGTATTCATGAGGCTTATCGAAGCGGTGTGAATGAGCTTTCGGGCAACGCTTGCGTTAACGAAGTCGCGCGTGGACAAACCAACGACGGCCCGCATAGCTGCCAAACTGCTTTATTTACCGCTAGCGCCCACGATTTCTTAACTCAAGAAGCGCTGCAGAGCGAAATCTTCGGATCTGCATCACTGGTGATTGAGTGCCGTGACAGCGATGAAATGCAGCGCGTGGCCGAGCAGTTGGAAGGCCAATTGACCGCGACACTGCAGCTAGACGATGGCGACTTAGATGCCGCTAAACGCCTAATGCCCGCACTGGAACGTCGCGTGGGCCGTATTATGGCCAATGGCTGGCCGACCGGTGTGGAAGTGGGTCATGCAATGGTACATGGCGGCCCCTACCCGGCCACGTCTGACAGCCGGACGACGTCGGTGGGCAGCGCTGCGATTTATCGCTTCCTGCGCCCCGTCTGCTACCAAGACTTGCCAGCAGGCCTGCTGCCCGAAGCGCTGCGCGATAGCAATCCGTTTAACGTTTCCCGCTTAATCGACGGCAAGCGTGAAAGCTAAGGGGTATCAGACAGGCGCTTTTTAAGCTGCATGTACGTGCCGTAATGACGATCGAGGTGGCGCCGCATGGCTGCCTCGGCCGCATCAGGGTCACGGGATTCAATGGCATCAATGATTTCCGTGTGCGCAGCGGTCGCGGCCTTGTCTTCATCCTTTTGCTGCAGCACATGAGCACGCCGATCATCTAGCCACTCGGAAAGCGCCACATGGATCGCATCAAAAATAGGGTTACGGCCGATACTCGCCAAGACGCCATGAAAGTCGTTATCAGAGCGCTTGAAACGCGCTTCGTCACCAATAGCATCACGGTTGGCTTGTAAGGCATCACGCAGCCGCGTCAGATCCTCATCGCTGGCGTGACGAGCGGCGTAGCGGGCTAGCGATATTTCAAACGTAGCCCGAGCTTCCTGGAAGTATTGCTGGCCATCCGGTTTCGAAAGCAGCTGCCGCGTCACCCCCGAAAGTCTCGCCATCACCGCATCGGCCGTAGGACGAATTACTCTGGCACGCGTGCCGCTGTTGATCGCAATCAATCCCAGCTGCTGCAAATGAAACAACGCTTCGCGCACCGCGGGTCTACCAACGCCAAACTGTTCCATCAGCTCTCTTTCTGAGGGCAACTGATCATTCTCGCTCAGCCGCCCCTGAAGAATCTCCGCCTCAAGCTGCTCGGCGACCTGTTCCGAAAGCGTTTTGCGCTCAATCCGGTATCTGCTCATAGGCAGTCGCTCCTTGTTAACCTGGAATTGGCCGCCATTTTACTGCATTTCTCGCCATTGTCTTTTCATTGAGCCTTTAATCAAGCCGAGATAGTGGCGTAATCCGGTGTCGCTCAGCCAGTTCGGCATAGGCTAATTGGTTGGCAACATCGAGTGGAACTCCCTGAGCATCACGCTGCGCCTGGCAGCGCCATTCACGATCACCGGGTGCTAATACTCTGGCGTTTTTTGAGGCTGGCTGGGCGCGAAGATCTGTCAAATACGCAGCCAGCCCTTGAGCAAAGGTGCCTTCATCAACAAAGGCATCGGGCTTTATGGCTAGAAAGAAATGCCCGACACCGCGCGGCGTTGCCATATCCGGCCCGCCCATCGGCAATAATCTGAAGCCATGCTGCATGCCCGACAGTATCGAGCTCAGCACTTCGACCATGCCGCCTAGGCCGGCACCTTTAAAGCCGAAATCACTGCCGCCCAACGGCAACAGTGCGGCGATGTCAGCAGGTACACGACTGACATCGCCTGCCGCATCTGCAGCGACTTGATCGGGCAGCTGGCGGCCAATCGCGCCAAATTGCTGCACTCGGTTCCAGGGGATCGAACTCGTAGCCATGTCCAACAGATACGGCGATTCACCCGCTACCGGTGCGGCCAAAGCGATGGGGTTGGTACCGTGAAAGGGCTTGGCGCCATCGTGCAGAAGTACAAAGGGGTCTGAATTACAGAACGCCATACCAAGATAGCCGCGCTCAGCCGCGGCTAGCGCATAGCACCCTGCCGCGCCGAAGTGCGATGAGTTTCCCACAGCGACCGCGCCCATGCCAACCTCATCAGCCATCGCCGTGGCGTGCTCCATCGCGGTATAACCTGCCAAATGTCCAAGACCATCGTCAGCGTTTAAGCAGCCTGTGGCCGCTAAACGGCGCTGAAACACCATGTTAGGCGCGCCTTTAATGCGCCCGCCTTGCAGCGCCTGTACATAGTGAGGCAATAGACGCAAACCGTGGCTATCGGTCCCCATGCGCGATGCGGTGACCAGCGCGCGGCTCACCGCCTGCGCCGAGGCTTGATTGGCGCCAACAGCGGCGAGTGTCGCTTGTATAAAACGAGCAAGATCCTCGTGAGTAACGCGAAAATCTAATGAGGTATCAGTCATTAATAAAATACTCCGGGTCTTAATAGCGGAGCTGGCATTCCGCCAGCCCCAGCGGTGCTTAGCGATATATCAGCGTGGGTAGCCACATAGAAATAGCCGGGATGAACGTCACCAATAGAAGGCAAGCCACCAGGGGTATTAGGAACGGAATGGTGCCTCGCATGCAGCGCTCAAAGCTCACGTTAGAAACCCTGGAAAGCACGTAGAGCACCATGCCCACTGGTGGCGTTAATAGCCCGATCATCAGGTTAAGCACCATAATGACCCCAAAGTGGACAGGGTCTACCCCCACCGCAACGGCCATGGGCAACAGCACAGGGACTAAGATGGTGATTGCCGCGATCGTTTCCATAAAGCAGCCCACGATAATCAGCACGATATTGGCCATTACCAGAACGGCGAGCTTGCTATCGGCAAAGGGGCCCATTAAGGCGATCACATTCTGAGTCACCTGATTGCTGGTCAGTATCCAGGCGAAGATCGATGCCGAAGACACAATGAACAGAATAACTGCGGTGGTCTCGATGGTTTCCATACTGACTTTAAGCAGTTTGCGCCACGTCAACGTGCGGTAAACCACGCCCCCCAGGAACAAGGCATAAAACACTGCGGCCACCGCGGCTTCAGTCGGCGTGAAGGCGCCGGTGATGATGCCGCCCACAATGATGACAGGGGTCAGCAGCGATAAAAAAGCCCGCTTGAAGGTATGGCCAAGAACCCGCATTGAGAAAATGGCATCGCGCTGATAGCCACGCCGCCTTGAGATGATGAAGATCATCAACATCAGCATGACGCCCATCAGCAGGCCAGGGATCAGGCCTGCTGCGAACAGCTGACCTACCGAAGCGGACGCCATAACCCCGTAAATTACCATCGGCAAGCTAGGCGGAATGATAGGCCCGATGGTCGAGGACGCCGCCGTGATTCCCACGGCGAACTCTTCATCGTACCCCGCATCCTTCATGGCTTTGACTTCAATCATGCCCAGGCCACCGGCATCCGCCACGGCCGCACCCGACATGCCCGAGAACACAATGCTAGCCCCCACATTGACATGGCCAAGGCCACCTCGCATCCAGCCCATCAGCGCCTTAGCGAAATTGAAAATACGCTCGGTAATGCCGCCATTGTTCATCAGGCTGCCGGCAAAAATAAAAAACGGAATCGCCAGCAGCGGAAAGCTGTCAATGCCGTTAATCATGCGGTGCGCTATGACAATGCTGGGCACCTGGCCGGTGAGTAAGACAAACATTAAGCAGGCGCCCGCCAAGCTAACCGCGATAGGCGCGCCCAGCACCAGCATGGTAAACAGCGCAAAGAACAAGAAGCCAAGATCGTAGCCCATTAGCGGTAAAATCACGCAGCCCAGAATAGCCAGTGCCGCCAGCAGCGGAGACACTATCGGCTTTTGCCAACGCATCACAGAAAGTCGGGACATGGGAGGCCTCTTGATAAAGATGATGTCGCGGGTAGCCACAGCTCAAGCGTCATATGGAAGGTCCCCGATACTTCAAGTAGAGCCGTTGAACAGTGCGCAGCGCCATCAATGTAAACGCCGCACAGACCGTGAAATAGATGATGCTTTTGGGCAGATCCACCGACACCATTAAGCTATTAGTGCGTGATGCCAACTGGTAGGCGATCCATGCCATCGCTATATAAAAACTAAGGCTTATCAGGTCGACCAAGCGCTCAAGCAAACGCGCCTGCCAGCTCGGCATGTAGTGGTAGAAGAATTCCACCATGATATGGCTACCGTTACGGGCTGCCATGACACTGCCAAAAAAGCCCACGCCAATCAGTAAGTAACGGGCAATTTCTTCGGTCCAGCCAATAGAACTGCCCAGCACATAGCGGCTAAAGAACTGGGCGAACACCACTAAAATCAATGCCCAAAACAGCGTTAAGGTGACAAAGTCTTCAAGGCGATAATCACTTAATTTAAACGGAGCATCCTCGAAGGCAGATTCAAAATCCACCATCGGGTCGCCGATAGGCGGGGAATTCTCGCGCGAATTATTCATGGCACAGGACTCCAAACACTCCGCTCAGTAAAGAGCGGAGTGTTATCAGGGGTTGGATTACTGGCCGATAGCCTGTAGGCGATCGTAGGTTTCCTGATCCCATGTCGCGGCATCGCCGTTATGGGTGGGTAAGACGGCCTCACGGAAGAGCTCACGGTCCACTTCATTGATGGTGTTGCCCTGTTCTTCAAACCAGGCAACCAGCTCACCTTCAGCTTGCAGAATATCTTTGGTGTTGTTTTCAGCCGCCTCCTGGAAAACCTCGCGGAATATTTCGCGGTCTTCTTCAGAGAGTTGATTCCAGCGCGGCCCGCCAACAATCGTAATGAGCGAATCGGTGATGTGGCCGGTCAGGTTGATGTAGTCCTGCACTTCATGGAAGGCCTTAGCACGAATAGTCGGCAGCGGATTTTCCTGCGCATCTACAACGCCTTGCTGCAGAGCCAGATAGACCTCATCGAACGAAATGGGCGTTGGGTTAGCACCCACCGCCTGAGGCATCATCATGTACATCGGTGCGTTGGGCACCCGAATTTTCAGCCCGTCCATGTCTGCTGGTTCATTAATGGGGATATTGGACGTGACGTGGCGTTCGCCATAATAGTTGAGCACCAGCGGAACGTTGCCGGTTTGATCCTGATAGCCCTGAGCAATCTCTTGGAATAGATCACTATCGGCAAATGCCTGCCAGTGATCAAAATCACGGAACATATACGCGGCTCCGGCAATGCCGATGGGGCCATAAGCGCGGCCAGCGAACTGGGTGCCGGTATAAATGACATCGACCGTGCCTAACCCAAGCCCTTCGTTGATGTCTTCCTCTTTACCTAACGAGGCAGCGGGGTATACCTCCATGGTATAGCGCCCATCGGTGCGCTCTTCAATCTCGTCAGCGGCCCATAATGCCCACTTATGGAAAGGCTCGGAGGTTTCATAAACGTGGGCGAAACGCAGGTTCTCGACGGCCTGTACCGCACCGGCTACGCTGATACCCGCGGCAATAAGCGTAGCGGTAAGCAAACGGGACATCGTTAGGCGGTGTTGGCTTTTGTAGCTCATCTTGTATTCCTCACAACCATTAGATTTATTGTTGGTTATTGTGCGAGTGGCAACAGTCGATGAAACCAATCATCTTACTGTATACGTATCATACCATCAGATTAAAACCTAGCTGCTGACCCTCAATTGCGCAACTACCCGGCTAGCATTTTGCTGGCGTTATTTTGTGTACTTAGTTCAACTCACCGCTCAGGTTAAGCTGCTGATACAAACGAACGAGTAGTGATGAGTCGCCCCATGGGGATCGATGCACCGATGCCACGGCTAGCGCCGGTGATGAGGACTCGCCTGCCTTGCCACTCGTCTAACATGACCTTCTTTTTACGATTTTTACTTTTATTTTTACACGCTGCGTTAAGCGAAACCGGTCTCAATTAGGCAGATTTAACTATCGACCCGAAACCGGACGGTGCGCTAAAGTGAGCCATGAACTGGCATACCTGTCATACAACATAATATCCATAACATGATAGGTGATGACGCACCAACCACTCGTTGCTCATCACTAGTACATCTTTAGTCCAACTTTTCTGGAGGCGCACATGAACCCACTGTCCCTGACTGACTCTCTTCCCCATGATTTGGATAAAGCGCTGCTCGTTGGCCGCGTTTGGCTGGATGGCACGCGCCCCGGCCCCGCACTGGTAACCGTGCACGCTGGCCAGGTTATCGATATCACCGCGTTTGGCCCCACCATGGCTGATTTGCTGGAACGCGATGATGTGCTGTCCGTCGTGCAACGCGCAGAAGGGCCGTCAATCGGTAGCGTCGAGTCGCTGATCGCCAACTCCCAGATGCCCTCGCCAACCGCGCCCTTCTTGCTGGCTCCTTGCGATGTACAGGCCGTTAAAGCCTGTGGCGTCACCTTTTCCGTTAGCCTGTTAGAGCGGGTAATCGAAGAACAAGCGGGCGGCGATCCAGCTAGAGCCGTCGCGCTACGCGACGATTTGCAGGCGCTGATTGGCACCGATCTCTCCAAGATTACCCCAGGGTCTGCCGAAGCAATGGCGCTCAAAAAAGCGCTGCAAGCCCGCGGTGGCTGGTCGCAATATATGGAAGTAGGCATTGGCCCCGATGCCGAGGTGTTTACTAAAGCGCAGCCGCTGTCTTCGGTGGGCTTTGGCACCCCGGTGGGTTTGCATGTGTCCTCTCAATGGAATAACCCAGAGCCGGAAATTGTCCTGGCGGTAGACAGCCGTGGCCAGGTACGCGGCGCCACGCTAGGCAATGACGTCAACTTGCGCGACGTTGAGGGCCGCAGCGCTCTGCTGCTCGGCAAGGCAAAAGATAACAACGCCTCCTGTTCGCTGGGCCCGTTCATCCGGCTATTTGACGATCACTTCGATATGGATAGCGTGCGCAATTGCCAGGTATCGCTGCGTATTGAAGGCGAAGACGATGATTTCTTGCTCCAGGGCGAGAGCGATATGCGCGAAATCAGCCGCGATCCGCTGGACCTAGTGGGCCAAACTATCGGCGAGCACCACCAGTACCCTGACGGCTTCATGCTGTTCCTCGGCACCATGTTCTCACCGACTCAGGACCGCGACGGCGAAGGCCAGGGATTCACTCATCATCTAGGCGATCGCGTCACCATCGCTACACCGTCCCTTGGCGCCTTGGTCAATACGGTAGGCAGAAGCGATCAGCTGCCGCCCTGGACTTACGGTATTCGCGAACTGATGCGCCACCTAGCGCGCCGCTAAGCATTACGCCACTCATAGCACTGATTAGGAGAGCACAATGACAACCATAACTCGCGTCGAGATCAAAGATATCCGCTTCCCCACGTCGCGCACGCTGGACGGCTCGGATGCCATGAATGCGGCGCCCGACTATTCGGCCACTTACGTCATTCTGCATACTGATGATGGCAGCCCCGAAGGGCACGGCTTAACGTTTACCATCGGCCGCGGCAACGAGATAGTGGTTACCGCCGTGCAATCACTAGCGCCGTTAATTGAAGGTCGCTCACTGGCGTCCATCACCGACAATATGGGCAGTTTCTGGCGAGAAATCACCGGTGACAGCCAGCTACGCTGGATTGGCCCCGATAAAGGTGCGATTCACTTAGCCACCGCGGCCATCGTCAACGCCGTGTGGGATATGTGGGCAAAGCATGAAGGCAAACCGGTATGGAAGCTGCTGGTGGATATGACCCCAGAGCAGTTGGTGCGCTGTCTAGACTTTCGCTTCGTTACCGATGCGCTCACGCCGGAAGAAGCAATCTGCTTGCTGCGCCGCCAGTCATCTGGCAAAGAAGAGCGTGAAG
>NZ_JBQDLQ010000045.1:0-31515 GCF_052095695.1 Halomonas sp. | reverse complement strand
AATCTCTCGGGGGCAACCCCGTGCCGGTTCAAGTCCGGCTCCGGGCACCATTTCTTTTGTTTGACTCTTCGTTTCTCATCAGCCTTTGGCTACCCTCCTTTCTATTGAGTTAGCTATTCTTATTGCCCCAGGCGAAAGCTTGCAGGACCTATTTTGCGTTCAGCAATATCGTCATTTAGTCATTGTCACGCTATGATGCTCGGCTTTCGTTCGCCTAGACACTGACCGTGAACTGACACTTGGCAAGCACGCGAGCCAACAATAAGGAGCGGGCATCATGAGCACGCCAACACCCGACGTACTGATCATTGGCGGCGGCGTTGCCGGGTTAACGCTTGCTCTGGACATTGCTGACCATCTGTCAGTAATGCTTGTGCGCCCCGCTCAAGACGACCAAGGGGCCAGCCGCTGGGCACAGGGCGGCATTGCCGCGGTTCTTTCGCCTGACGACAACCTCGAAGCACATATTAACGACACGCTGGTTGCGGGGGATGGCCTGTGCGATACAGAGGCTGTTCGGTTTACCGTCGTCAACGGCCCCTCTGCCATTCAGTGGCTGATCGATAAAGGCGTTCCTTTTACGCCTGAGACCGACCCTAACGCACGCTACCCGTATCATCTGACTCGTGAGGGCGGCCACAATGCCCGACGCATCATCCACGCAGATGACGCCACGGGGCGCGCCGTGGTAGAGACGCTATTAGATAAGGTCGCACGGCATCCACGGATTATGCAGCGCAACGACCTGACAATCGTTGGCTTATTACAAGATGACAGCGGTAGGTGTCGAGGCGCCTATGGCAGTGACCTTAACCAACAGTGGCACTCGATTACGGCACGCCATACCGTTATCGCCACCGGCGGTGCCAGCGGGCTTTATCAACACACCACAACGCCAACCCCAAGCAGCGGCGAAGGCATGATGATGGCCGCCGAGCTGGGCGCCCAGCTAATGAATTTGGAGTTTCAGCAGTTTCATCCGACCTGCTTATTTGACCCTGGAGGCCCCGCTTTTTTGATCAGCGAGGCAGTACGGGGCGAAGGCGGACACCTGCTAAATGAAACCGGGCAGCGCTTTATGCTGGCGCTGGATCAACGCGCCGAGTTGGCGCCTCGTGATATCGTCGCCCGCGCTATTGATACTGAAATACAGCGCGGCACGCTCGGTCACGTGTGGCTGGATATTCGCCATCTAGGCACCGAGGCCATTCGCCACCACTTCCCTACTATTCAGGCTCATTGCATCACTCGGGGCATTGATATTACCCAGCAAGCTATTCCTGTGGTGCCTGCCGCCCACTATAGCTGCGGCGGCATCGCTACCAACCTGCAAGGCGCTACCAGCGTTGCTAACCTTTACGCCATTGGTGAAACGGCATGCACAGGCCTGCATGGAGCTAACCGAATGGCAAGTAACTCGCTGCTTGAGTGTTTGGTGTTTGCTAGGAGCTGCGCACAAGTACTATTAGCCTGCACGCAAAAACAAGACAAAGGCTTACACCGCGACGAATGTCGCCCTCCCGCCCAACCTGCGGCGTCCGCTATTTCTCAATCGGCACTGAAGGACATTCGCCAGCGCATGCGTCAAGTAATGAGCCAGCATGTTTGCATTGTGCGCAGCAACGCAGGATTAAAAACGGCCATGGAGCAGCTAAAGGCGCTGTTAAACAGAGCGGAGGGACTGGAAGACATCCAAGCAGCCCCAGAGGGCCGTCGCCTAACTCAGGCACTGCAGCTGGCCACATTGACAGTACTGGCTGCCCAGCAGCGACGTGAGTCACGCGGCCTGCATTTCACGACCGACTGGCCTCATCAGCAGCCTAAACCCACCGTTTCAATGCTCTCAAGCATGCATCTAGCGCCCGGGACGATGAAATAGCCGCCTTACTTCACGCAAGCGCTCTGGCGGCGCACTGTCCGGCCAAAGCCAAATCCGCTGCTTTCCTACGTAAAGACCGATCAACCAAGGCCCCAAGTAGTCGCAGCGCACTTGATACTCATCACCAAGTGATGGGCGGCTATCCGCTGACTGCTCTGGATCAAACGGTAGCAGCCAGCGGCCATAGCATGACGATGCCGTTGAACTAAGACTAAGCACGCCTTTGTGTGCTTGAGTGTAAGCACGCCAGAGGGCGATAGCCCCTAGCGTACTCACCAGCATCAGCGCTAACGCACCGCCGACCCAATAGCTCAGCGCCGCCAATCCAGTAAAAAGGCAGCATTGTGCTGACAGCCAATAGTTAGAGGGTGCGATAGGCAGAATTATCGGTGGTTTCTGCATGTTCAACAATCATTTGTACAATGCGACGCTGGCTGGGCTCTTCAGGCCACTCTCGATGCATGAGCCAGACAAAAAGATCCTGGTCCTCACCTTCAATTAACTGCTCATAGGCCAGCTTATCCGCATCACTAAGCTGATCAAAGCATTGCTCAAGAAACGGAATTAGCAGCAAATCAAGCTCCCACATACCTCGGCGGGAGTGCCAATAAAGCCGCTTGCGCCGTACAGCTGCAGGGGATGTGTCGTCGCTCAACGTCAGCCTCTCCGATCCAAAAAAATGAAAAGCCAGTATACCTAAGCTACAGGGTCGCGCCAGCGCCACACTTCGCCTATGCTGCTAATGAGTCTAGAACCTTGTTTTATCTGAATTGTTTTATATTCAATAGCGCAGTATGCTGAATTTGATGTTAGTGAGGTCGAGAGCGCGTCACGGCCTTCAATGTTCGCAGGGAGCTAACCGATGACTAAATCTGAATTAATCGAACAAATCGCGATGCGTCAACCGGAATTATCCGCCAAAGATGTTGAAACGGCGGTGCGTATTATCCTAGACGATATGACCGACGCACTCTCAAGTGGCGGTCGCGTTGAGATCCGTGGCTTCGGCAGTTTTTCGCTGCACTACCGGGAGCCGCGGGTCGGGCGCAACCCCAAAACGGGCGATGCTGTTGATTTAGAAGGCAAGTATGTGCCGCACTTTAAGCCGGGAAAAGAGCTGCGTGAGCAGGTCGACGCTAGCCGCGCTCTTGGCTACTAGCGATCAGTTATTACGCTACCCGACCGAATCTTGGATGACGTCGGGCCTTGAGTCGTACACAATAGAGCTACCGTGAATGTCACAGACTAGGGAACTCTCATGCGTTGGATAAAAGGGCTGATTTTAGCCGTTATTTTGCTGGCAGTCGTACTGGTAGGCATCCTGTTTGCCGTCAATAATCAGCAAACGATTGCCTTAAATATAATTTGGCTAGAGCTACCGGCAGTATCACTTTCGGTATGGTTGCTAGCAACATTAGTCTTTGGCGTTCTGCTGGGCATGCTCGCGATGTTAGGTGTTTACGTGCGGCTGAAAGCAACACTAGCACGCAGCCAGCGGCATAATAAGCAGCAGCGTAAGGAACTCGATAGCCTGCGTACTCAGGAGTTCAAGGAACTGGCATAAATGCTGGATACTGCGCTGCTAGGCGTATTACTCATCGCTATTGCTATCGGTTACGGGCTAGGTTACCGGCAGGCTGCGCGCCGCCGGCAGCAGCACCCATCGTCCGCGCCTTCTTCGCCGGTCTTATCGCGAGATTACTTCGTCGGGCTCAACTACCTGCTTAACGAGCAGCCTGACGAAGCCATCAATACCTTCATTAACGTGCTGGCGGTGAACAGCGACACCGTAGATACGCACATTGCCCTGGGCAAATTATTTCGCGCCCGCGGCGAAGCCGATAAAGCGGTAAGCATTCACCAAAACTTGTTAGCCCGTCCAGAGCTGCCTCAGCATACCAACGAACAGATTCAGCTAGAGCTTGCTCGCAACTTCATGGCACTCGGTGTCCATGACCGAGCTCAACGCCTGCTTAATACTCTGTTGGAAAATAGCACCGACGATAATCACCGCTATGCCGCTAAACAGCTGCTCATCGATTTACTAGAGCGTGAAAAAGCATGGCGAGATGCGTTAGAGGTAATCCAGCCCATACTCAAACAGCACCCGGCAATGCGGCGCCCCGCAGCCCATTGGCTATGTGAGTTAGCGCTCGAAGAAATTAGCGAAGCCAGCCGGGCACTAGCGAAAAAGCACCTTAAAAAAGCGCTTCAACTGGATGAAAACTGCGTTCGCGCCACCCTGCTACTGGCTGACCTAGAGATGGATAACGGCCACTATGGCCGCGCCATTGAGCGACTGGATTGCATAGTGCACCAGGAAACCGCGCACATACCGACTATGTTGCCGGCGCTTAAACGCGCCTACTTACGCCAGGATGACGAAACGGGTTATGAAGCACACTTGCTTCGCCTGCTTGAGCAAGCACCTTACACCAGTATTATCATTGCGCTGGGGGAGCTCGTTCATCAGCGTGACGGCGTCGACAAAGCCATTGCATTGATCGGCGAGCGCTTGCGCGCCGTGCCTAGCCTAGGCGGGCTGGATTACTTAATCGACCTGTACATTGAAAGCCAGCGACAAAGCCGCAAAGAAGCCCCTGATACGCGCCTGCTACTGCTTAAACATCATACCGATGCGCTGCTTCTAAACCGCACGCGCCACCGCTGTCAACGCTGCGGCCTTGCTAGTGATGCGCTTCAGTGGCAGTGCCCCAGCTGTCGTTACTGGGGAACGATAAAGCCCATTATTGGCGTAGAGGGTGAATAGCATCTCGCCATTAACCACTTCCGCCTCCTAACCCACCTGTGCACTTACTTTTACTTAGCGCTGACCCAACTCCTCTTCAACCCTATATAGCGCGGCCATAGGATCATCAGCCTGCGTGATAGGACGGCCAATCACCAAGTGCGTGCTGCCTGCTTCAATAGCCGCGCTAGGCGTCATAATCCGCTGCTGGTCATCAACCGACGCAAACGTAGGTCGAATGCCAGGCGTTACTTTCAAGAAGGCATCGCCGCACAGCGTTTGAATGTCAGCAGATTCCTGCGCCGAACAAACTACGCCTTGCAGGCCACTATGTTTCGCCAACAGCGCTAAGCGCTCTACGTGCTGCTTAACCGAGCTATTGATACCGACATCGGCCAGGTCATCAGCCTGCATACTGGTTAATACAGTAACGGCAATCAGGTGAGTCGTTAAACGCTGCTTCTCTAAGCGCTGAACGGCCGCCTCCATCATCCTCCGACCACCGCTGGCGTGCACATTGACCATCCACACGCCCTGCTCCGCAGCCGCCTGTACGGCACTCGCCACGGTGTTAGGGATATCGTGAAATTTAAGATCCAGAAACACTTCAAAGCCGCGCCCGTGTAGAGAATCAAGCACCGCAGGTCCACTGCGCGTAAACAGCTCTTTACCGACTTTCACTCGGCAGCGAGCAGGATCTAACTGGTCAGCCATGCACAAAGCAGCATCTAACGACGGGTAATCTAGCGCAATAATAATCGGGGAATCAGTGGCCACAACGTTGCTCCAAATACGGTTTCGGCCATTATATCAGCCTCCCCCCTCTTCTCGCGCCCTGAGTTTGTAAGCCATCTGCCATATTCTCGTAGCGAAAAACTTACAACTGCTGTCACACATCGCTGACATAATCACTCAACATATAGCGCTAAGTTAACTATGGCGCGATGTTTATTGAGATGATATTTATTGTTTACAACAGTAAAGCTCTTTATTACATGGCGCCGAAACTATTTATTAATAAATTTTATTAGCAACCGTTATTAAAAGGATCACAAGATGAACATGACACTTAAAGGAATGTTAGTAGCACTACTGCTAAGCGTCAGTTTAGGGCTTTCAAGCAACGTTCTAGCGCAGCAACTGGCCCCCATCAATGTTAACACTGCTGACGCTGAGCTGCTGGCAGAGCTACCGGGCGTTGGCCCAAGCAGAGCAGAGGCCATCATTGAAGAACGTCAAGCTAGCGGCGCGTTTGATAGCGCGGACGACCTTACTCGCGTAAGCGGCATTGGATCAGCCACCGTTGATAGCATGCGCGACCAGGTGACCTTTGAAGATTGAAACAATCGTTCTCTAAATCTAGTTTTGATGACTTAGTTCTAATGCGCTAGCTCTGATGAATTAGCTCTGATGCATAGCTGCCCGGTAGCGCCGAGACGCGCCGGGCACTATCGATAGCGGCACTTATATCATCCACGCATCCATAAACTTATGAACCGGCAACTGCTCAAGCGCTATCTGATCGCTGCATAACTGCGCAATTTCATGACAGCGGTCTTTTGCAAACCGCGTCGCCAGGTGATGTTTAAACTTATCGATCAGTAGCGGCATCCCCTCTTCCCGCCGACGCCGATGGCCAACCGGGTATTCCACGGCAACGTTATCAGTGGCGCTTCCATCGGTGAAAAAAACCTGCACTGCGTTAGCAATCGAGCGTTTGTTCGGATCATAATAATCGGCCGAATACGCAGGGCTCTCTTTTACTTGCATTTTACTGCGCAATTCATCAATCAACGGGTTTGCCACATGGAAACTATCTTCATAGTGTTCGGCACTAAGTGCACCGAAGATAAGCGGCACTGCGGTCATGTATTGCAAGCAGTGATCACGATCCGCGGGATTAGATAGCGCGCCGGTTTTGGAGATAATTCTAATCGCCGAGTTATGCGTGGTAAGCACAATTTTATCAATATCGGCCAAGCGATTTTTAACCTGCGGGTGTAACGCCACGGCAGCCTCGCAAGCCGTTTGGGCGTGGAACTCGGCGGGAAAAGAGATCTTGAATAAGATATTTTCCATCACATAGCTGCCGAATTCGCGCTGAAACTGAAAACGTCGCTCAGCCGCTGGCTTCAGGCTCAGACCCTTATTGCCATGGCTAAACAGCACATCGTAGAAGCCCCATTGCGGTGCCGAAAGCACACTGGGAATGCCCATTTCACCCCGCAAGGCGATATCAGCCAAGCGTACGCCTCGCGAGGTAGCATCGCCGGCCGCCCAGCTTTTACGTGAACCCGCGTTCGGCGCATGACGATACGTTCGCAGACTTTGGCCATCGGCCCAGGCGTGAGAAAGCGCTGAAAGCATCTGCTCTCGATTGGCTCCGGAAAGCTTGGCGGCTACCGCGGCAGATGCCACCTTCACTAACACCACGTGATCTAACCCCACGCGATTAAAGCTATTATCCAACGCCAACACGCCCTGTATCTCATGGGCCATGACCATGGCATTGAGCACATCGCGCATCACCAGGGCCGCTTCGCCTTGAGCAACCCGCCGCTGGGAAAGGTGATCGGCAACGGCGAGTATTGCGCCAAGGTTATCGGAAGGATGCCCCCACTCGGCGGCCAGCCAAGTGTCGTTATAGTCCAGCCAGCGGACAATACAGCCGATATCCCACGCTGCTTTAACCGGGTCTAAGCGTAGCGAGGTGCCCGGCACTCGAGACCCGAATGGCACCACAGTGCCTTCCACAATGGGCCCCAGATGCTTCGTGCATTCAGGAAAGCGTAGCGCTAGCAGCCCACAACCTAACGTGTCCATCAGGCAGTAACGCGCTGTTTCCAAGGCCTCAGAAGAGGCTACCTGATAATTCAATACGTAGTCGGCAATAGCCTGTAGCTCAGGATCGTAATCCGGGCGCTCATTGGCTTCGGATGTTGCGGGTGCTCTAGTGGACATAGTGCTCTCCTAATGGATAACCGCCTATTCAGTATGGCCTAAAAGCTGTCACCGGGAATTCTCACGACGCCCTCCATCAGTACCCGCGCGCTACGGCTCATGATGGCCTGATCAATCTGCCAGCGTCCATCAATCAGATTGGCTTCAGCGCCAACCCGCAAACTGCCCGAAGGATGGCCAAAGGTAACCGCCTGACGCTTATCACCTCCAGCGGCCAGATTAACCAGCGTGCCCTCAATGGCGGCAGCCGCCGCAATGGCCACCGCAGCGGTACCCATCATGGCATGGTGCAGCTTACCCATCGAGAGCGCCCTCACCAGCAAGTCAATATCAGCGGCCTGCACAGGCTTCCCACTAGAGGAGACGTAATCTACAGGGGGCCCAACAAACGCCACTTTCGGCGTGTGCTGCCGATGGGCAGCGTCACTCACATCGTTGATCAGCCCCATGCGTACGGCGCCGTAAGCACGAATGGCTTCAAACATTTTAAGCGCGCGGATATCGCTATTAATCACATCCTGCAGCTCTGCCCCGGTATATCCAACGTCTGCCGCATTGATAAACACCGTAGGAATGCCTGCATTGATCAGCGTGGCTTTTAACTTGCCCACGCCTGGCACATCCAGATCATCAATAAGACTACCTGTAGGAAAAATCGCCCCTTCACCATCAGCGGGGTCCATAAAAGCCACCGCAATTTCAGCAGCAGGGAAAGTCACGCCATCGAGTTCAAAGTCACCGGTTTCCTGCACCTGCCCATTCACAATAGGCACCTGAGACACGATAGTTTTCTGAATATTGACCTGCCAAATTCGCACCTCAGCCAAACCGTTTTCTGGAATGCGGGCAGCATCCACCAGACCATTGGCAATCGCGAAGGGACCTACTGCCGCCGAGAGATTGCCGCAGTTGCCGCTCCAGTCAACCACCGGCTTATCGATTGAAACTTGCCCAAAGAGGTAGTCCACATCGTGCTCGGAAGACTCACTTTTAGATAGAATCACCGTTTTGCTGGTACTCGACGTTGCGCCTCCCATCCCATCAATTTGCTTTTCATAAGGATCGGGACTGCCAATCACTCGCAGCAATAGCCGGTCCCGATCGGGCCCGGCTTTCTGCGCCACGCTAGGTAAATCACTAAGCTTAAAAAACACGCCTTTGCTGGTACCACCGCGCATGTAGGTCGCCGGTATTTTTATTTGTGGCGTACTGGCCATAATGCGATCTCCTAAAAGCTAAGCGGCGGTTGATTCAAGAAAGTCCTGGGCAAAACGCTGTAAGACGCCGCCGGCGGTGTAAATCGATACTTCTTCCGCGGTATCTAGGCGACACTTCATCGCCACACGCTCGCTTTCACCATTTGTTCGATGAATGACCAGCGTGAGCATCGCACCGGGCGCAGCCGCCCCTTCAACATCAAATATTTCAGTGCCATCTAAACCCAACGTCATACGCGTGGTGCCCGCTTCAAACTCCAGAGGCATTACGCCCATGCCAATTAAGTTAGTGCGGTGAATACGCTCAAAGCCTTCGGCGGCAATCGCTTCGACGCCCGCCAGCGCAACGCCTTTGGCCGCCCAATCCCGCGAAGACCCTTGCCCGTAATCCGCGCCGGCAATAATAATTAACGGCTGTTTGCGCGCCATATAGGTTTCGATGGCTTCCCACATGCGGGTCACCTCACCTTCGGGCTCAACTCGCGCCAGCGAGCCTTGCTTTACGCTGCCATCAGCCTCGCGCACCATCTCATTAAACAGCTTAGGGTTAGCAAAGGTGGCGCGCTGGGCAGTTAGATGATCACCGCGGTGAGTGGCGTAGGAATTGAAGTCCTCCTCAGGCAGGCCCATTTTGGCCAGATACTCGCCCGCAGCGCTGTTCAACTGAATAGCGTTAGAGGGCGACAGGTGATCGGTGGTGATATTGTCCGGCAAGATAGCCAATGGGCGCATGCTCTTAAGCGTGCGCTCTTTGGCCATGTTGCCCTCCCAATACGGCGGGCGGCGGATATAGGTGCTCTCAGGGCGCCAGTCGTAAAGCGGGCTCACCAGGGTACGGGCGCTTTTGTCCAGGTCAAACATGGGAATATAGGTCTGCCGGAACTGTTCAGGCTTCACCGCGGCTTTAACAATGGCGTCGATCTCTTCATCGGCCGGCCATATGTCTTTCAAGGTAACGGAATTGCCTGCTTGGTCGATACCCAGCACATCCTTTTCGATATCAAAGCGTATTGTGCCCGCAATAGCGTAGGCGACGACCAGCGGCGGTGATGCTAGAAAAGCCTGCTGCGCATGAGGGTGAATGCGACCATCAAAATTGCGGTTGCCGGAAAGAACGGCAGTCGCATAGAGGTCGCGATCAATAATTTCCTGCTGAATATTCGGATCAAGCGCCCCAGACATACCGTTGCAGGTGGTACAAGCGTAGGCAACGACGCCGAAGCCGAGAGTTTCCAGCTCATTCATTAAGCCAGCTTCTTCCAGGTACATCTTGACGGTTTTCGAGCCCGGCGCCAGCGATGACTTCACCCACCGCTTACGCAATAAGCCCAGCCGATTGGCGTTGCGAGCAATCAGCCCTGCCGCCACCATGTTACGCGGGTTAGACGTATTGGTGCAGCTGGTGATAGCAGCGATAATAACCGCGCCATCAGGCATCTTACCGGCTTTCTCTTCTTCACGTGCGGCATCAAGCCCTACGGCAATACCACGTTGAACAAGCTCTGAGGTGGGTAGGTGTGCGTGAGGATTAGACGGCCCCGCCAGGGTGCGGTGTACAGCAGAAAGATCAAAGGTCAGCACTCGCTCGTAGGTAACGTCAGCTAGACTGTCTGCCCATAAGCCGGTGTGTTTGGCATAGGTTTCTACCAGCGCCACCTGATCATCTTCACGCCCGGTAAGCTTCAAATAATCGATGGTTTGGCTGTCGATATAGAACATCGCCGCCGTGGCACCGTACTCAGGCGTCATATTCGAAATTGTGGCGCGATCGCCCACGGTCAGCGCATCAGCCCCTTCGCCATAAAATTCTAAGTAGGCCCCTACTACCCGCTGTTTGCGCAGAAATTCGGTAATCGCCAGCACCATATCCGTACCGGTTATACCCGGCTGCAGCTTACCGGTTAGCTCTACGCCCACAATATCCGGTAGGCGCATCATGGATGCGCGGCCCAGCATGACGCTTTCGGCCTCCAACCCACCTACACCTACTGAGATCACGCCCAGCGCATCGACCATCGGCGTGTGGCTGTCGGTGCCCACACAGGTATCTGGATAGGCAATGCCATCGCGGTTCTGCACCACCGGCGACATTTTTTCCAAATTAATCTGATGCATGATGCCATTGCCCGGTGGGATGACATCGACATTTTCAAACGCCGTCTTAGTCCAGTTAATAAAGTGGAAGCGATCGTCGTTGCGACGATCTTCAATCGCCCTATTTTTTTCAAAGGCGCCTTCTTCTGACCCTGCGTGCTCCACTGCCAACGAGTGATCGACAATTAGCTGGGTCGGCACAACGGGATTAACCTTGGCGGGATCACCGCCCTTCTCGGCAATAGCATCGCGTAGCCCGGCTAAATCGACCAAGGCAGTCTGGCCGAGGATGTCGTGGCAAACCACGCGGGCAGGATACCAAGGGAAGTCCAGATCGCTCTTGCGCTCAATCAACTGTTTGAGCGCATCGGTCAGTAGTTCAGGATTGCAGCGGCGTACCAGCTGCTCAGCCAGCACGCGGGAGGTATAAGGTAGCTGTGCATAGGCCCCGGGCTGGATATCTTCAACCGCCTCGCGAGCA
This sequence comes from Halomonas sp., assembly GCF_052095695.1. Lineage (GTDB taxonomy): Bacteria > Pseudomonadota > Gammaproteobacteria > Pseudomonadales > Halomonadaceae > Vreelandella. Next base: position 20,134 of record NZ_JBQDLQ010000045.1, on the reverse strand, counting down.
TCAAAGAACTCAAGCTCGGTGCCAGGCAGTGGTTTTCGGTAATCGGTATTCATAGCAGACGCACTCATAGCAAGCGAGGGGGGAGGAAAACACAACGCCGGCAGCCGAAGCTGCCGGACAGCTAGCCTGATATAGCTAGTTAATGTCGCTGGATGAATTAATAATAAGCCGAGCTAAGTCGCCTAACGGCGTGCTTCAATCGGCACCCACTCGCTCTTCTCGGGGCCCGTATAATCAGCGCTCGGACGGATTATGCGATTGTTAGCGCGCTGCTCAAATACATGGGCAGCCCAGCCGGTAACACGCGACATGACAAAAATCGGCGTGAACAGCTTGGTGGGTATATCCATAAAGTGATATGCGCTGGCGTGAAAAAAGTCGGCGTTACAGAACAGCTTTTTCTCGCGCCACATAACCGCTTCGACCCGCTCAGAAACCGGGTAAAGCACTTTATCGCCCACATCGTCGGAGAGATTCCTGGACCAGTGCTTGATGATCTCGTTGCGAGGGTCAGATTCGCGATAAATCGCGTGGCCGAAGCCCATGATTTTATCCTTACGCTCCAGCATGCCCATTATTTTGCTTTCCGCCTCTTCCGGCGACTGCCAACCTTCGATCATCGCCATGGCTGCCTCGTTAGCGCCGCCATGCAGTGGGCCGCGTAGCGAGCCAATGGCCCCGGTGACGCAGGAGTGCATGTCGGAAAGCGTCGAGGCGCAAACTCGCGCTGTGAAGGTAGAGGCGTTGAACTCGTGCTCGGCGTAAAGAATCAGCGACACGTTCATCACCCGCGCATGCAGCTCAGATGCAGGTTCACCGCGCAGCATATGCAAGAAATGCCCGCCCACAGAGCTATCGTCGGTTTCGGTATCGATGCGCAAGCCATCGTGGGAGAAGCGGTACCAGTAGCAAATAATCGAGGGAAGCACTGCTAGCAGCCGGTCAGCTACGTCCTGCTGCTGATCGAAGTTCTCCTCGGTTTCTAAATTCCCCAGCATTGAGGTGCCAGTGCGCATTACATCCATGGGATGGGCATCTTTGGGAATCTGCTCAAGCACCGTTTTCAGCGCGTTGGGCAAACCGCGCAGGCTTTTGAGCTTGCTGATATAGTGATCTAATTCGCTCTGGTTGGGCAGCTTGCCTTTTAACAGCAGGTAAGCGACCTCTTCGAATTTGGCTTTTTCGGCCAGCTCTTTGATATCAAAGCCACGGTAGGTCAGGCCTGAGCCGGTTTTGCCTACCGTACATAGCGCGGTGGAACCAGCGCTCTGGCCACGCAGTCCTGCACCTGTCACGGGTTTATCAGCCATGGTGTGTCTCCTATTACTGCTTTTATTCTGAGAATTTTATTGAGGTATCTTATGTGAGCGCAGTTAGCGATTACCTGGGTTCACGACCCTGGTGTAACGCTTATTGGCCATCGCCTTGCTCAACGAATAACGCATCCAGCTTCTGCTCAAAATCGTGGTAATTTAGAAAATCGTAAAGCTCGTCGCGTGTCTGCATCAGTGGCACCACCTCTTTTTGATGGCCGTTATCAAGAATACTTTGATACACCTGCAGCGCCGCCGCATTCATGGCGCGAAACGCAGAAAGTGGATAGAGAACCATGCGGCAGCCGACATCGCCCAGCTCCGTTTGTGTAAATAGCGGCGTAGCACCGAACTCGGTGATATTGGCTAAAATGGGCGCATTGACGCGCTCACAGAAAGCTTTGTAATCATCCAGCGTGTGTACCGCCTCGGCGAAGATGGCGTCAGCGCCGGCTTCAATACAGGCATTTGCGCGCTCAATGGCCGCATCCAGGCCCTCTTTTTGAAACGCATCGGTGCGTGCAATCAAATAAAAATCGGGGTCAATTTTGGCATCGGCGGCGGCCTTTATGCGGTCCACCATTTCCTGCTGAGACACAATCGCCTTATTAGGGCGGTGACCACAGCGCTTCTGAGCGACCTGATCTTCCATATGAATGGCGGCAACGCCTGCACGCTGCATCTCTTTAACCGTGCGCGCAATATTGAAAGCACCTCCCCAGCCCGTATCGATGTCTACCAGTAGCGGTAGTTCAGTCGCGCCGCAGATTCGGTGAGCATCTTCTACCACGTCGTTCATGGTTGTCATGCCCAGATCCGGAAGGCCGAAAGAAGCATTAGCAACGCCCCCACCGGAAAGATAAATCGCCTGGTGACCCACTTTTTCCGCCATCAGCGCGGTGTACGCATTAATAGTGCCTAGAATGGGCAGCGGGCGATTGGCTTCAAGCGCGGCGCGGAAACTAGCTCCGGGAGTCATCTGTGACATGGGGCATTTCTCCTAGTTAATGTTTCGTTATTGTTAGCTGTTTTTAACGCTGTAATGTAGATGTGGACTGCTCCAGGGCTGCTGCATAGCGGTCAGCCACATTGGCTCTAGAAGCACTTACATGGCGGCGCATCAGCAGCTCTGCTAGCTCCGCATCGCCTGCTTCTATAGCATCTACAATACGGTGGTGTTCTACAAAAGCGCGCTGCGGGCGGGTGCCACTGGCACTAAACTGAGTGCGATACAGACGCACTAAATAGTAGAGGTCATCGCACAGCAGGTTCATCAGCATTTTATTGTGGCTGCCCTGAACAATGCAGTAGTGAAAATCAAGGTCACCTTCACGCTGATAATAGGCCTCGCCTCTTTGCAAATCGGCTTGACCTTCATGTAGCGCCAACACATCACGCAAGCCTTGAACCTCTGCGGCTGACATATGCTCCGCAGCTAACCGAGCGGCCATGCTTTCCAACGCTTCGCGCAGATCAAAAAGCTCTAAAAGCTCTTTCATGGAAAGCTGAACCACGCGCGCACCCACATGTGGAACGCGTTCAATTAGACGGTGCGCCTCTAAGCGCCGCATCGCCTCGCGTAGCGGTCCCCGTGAGATACCGTAAGTCTTCGAAAGCCCAGGCTCAGTAATTTTACTGCCTGGCGCCAGCTCGCCACGCACAATGGCATCCTGAAGCTGGTGAAATACTCGCTCTGCAAGGGTACGAACTTCCGGCAATGTTGCAGATGAAGCAGCGATTTCGAAAGGGGCACCCTCTTCGTCAGTCGCTTCAGGTAGCGCAGTAGCGGCGGTAGAGGAATTAGAAATAAGTGTTGCCATAAGTAATTGTCGACAATTGGAGAGTAAACAAACTCTAGCGCGTGCGAACTGAACCGTCAACTAGTCGATTTTGCCGACTTTATGCGCCTTTCGTCGTATAAATAGATTCACCCGAAACAGTCCTGTCAACAATCATGCTCTATTAGACACATTACCGTAACGCCGCCTTTCTTTTTTGCTTGAGCTCATCAGTGCGTGAAAAAGACGTCGAAGCCTAGCGCTGGTGTCATCAGGCAAGCCCCTCTAAAATGTCACGCCCCTCTTAACTGGTTAGGCGTTTGCTTCATGATCAAGGCGTTAACGATTACTGCCCTGCCCTATTCGACCGACCCTTTGGGGGCATTCGCCTGCCTTCGCAAACGTCCTGGCGCCGTTCTGCTCGATAGCGGCCGACCTATCGCCACCGGCCGATTCGATATTCTTAGCAGTGACCCGCTCGCCACTCTTGAAGTGAGCGGCGATGGCATAGCGAGCGTGGAATCTAACCAGCTTAACCCTCCGGCTCAACTAGCCAACGATGCGTTCGCACATCAGCAGTGGCTATTAGATCAGCTTGCAATCCCGAGTCAGCCTAGTGAACTACCTTTCCTAGGCGGCCTGATTGGCTACTGGGGCTATGATTTAGGCCGCAATACGCTGTCTATCTCGGATCTAAAAACCAGCGCTGTATCACTACCCCAGGCTCGCCTAGGGCTTTACGACTGGTGTATCACGTTTGACCACGTAGCCCAACAGGCATGGTTAATCGCCACACCAGAGCGTCGTAGTGAAGTAGAAAGCTGGCTTGCTCAAGAACCAGTGCAAGACAGCGCTTTTACATTGAGCAGTACTTTTAAGGCTGAGCTGAGACAGGCCCAGTACGTCAGACGTTTTGATGCCGTTCAGCGCTATATTCGCGCAGGCGACTGCTATCAAATCAATTTGGCTCAGCGCTTTTATGCTGACTACCAAGGGGATGAATGGCAGGCGTACCTTTTGTTGCGCAAAGCGACGCCAACGCCTTTTTCGGGCTTTATGGCCTGGAATGATAAAGCCGTGCTTTCACTTTCGCCTGAACGCTTTATTCAAAGCCGCGATGGTCAAGTGGAAACACGCCCGATTAAGGGCACTCGTCCTCGTGGTCAAACGCCTGATGAGGATAAGACGCTAGCTGAGCAGCTTCTGAATAGCCGCAAGGATCGCGCAGAAAATGTCATGATTGTCGACCTGCTGCGCAACGACTTAGGCCGCGTATGTCAACCAGGCTCCATTCGCGTGCCGCAACTATGTCATTTAGAGAGCTACCCTAACGTCCACCATTTGGTCAGCGTGGTGCAAGGAACGTTAACCGATGACTGTAGCCCGCTAGCACTTCTTAAAGCCGCTTTCCCCGGCGGCTCCATTACCGGCGCACCGAAAATTCGTGCAATGCAGATCATTGACGAGCTAGAGCCCTGTCAGAGAAGTGTCTATTGCGGCAGCTTGGGCTTTGTGGATGTGCGCGGCAGCATGGATACGTCTATCGCTATCCGCACGATGGTCGCAGAGGCTGGGAAACTACACGTATGGGGTGGTGGAGGATTAGTGGCCGACTCTCAAGCCGGCGAGGAGTATACCGAGACCTTGGATAAAATCCGCCATCTCATCGAGGCTTTGGAATAAGCAGCGAAAATAAAATATCAAAAAGGAATATAAAAGCCTAACCAAACGGTATTGGGGGAATTTGACTTGAATTTGATAGCCTAGCGGCTGATGAGCTTAACAGCAATGACTCTACACCTAAACAGGAGGCCACATGTCCTCAGAGCTTGAAGCGATTAACCGTGACTTCGCCAATAACCCCCAAGGGCTAATTGAATGGGCGCTGTCCCAGGGCGAGCGGCCTATCTGCACCACTAACTTTCGCCCCTTTGAGGCGGTGATTCTGCATATGGTAAGCCAGGTGCGCCCCGACGTGCCTATCGTATGGATGGACAGCGGCTACAACACCGAGGCCACGTATCAATTTGCCGATACCGTTATTCAACAGCTCGATTTAAAGGTAGTGAGCTTTCTACCTCGCCGCACCCGTGCCCACCGCGAAGCGTTGGATGGCCCCATGCCGGGCATAGATGACTCGCGCCACGCGGTCTTTACGCAAGAAGTGAAACTTGAGCCCTTCGAGCGCGCACTACGTGAAGTGCGGCCCGACGTATGGTTCACCGCGCTACGCGCTGAAGATACCCCTGAGCGGGCTAAAATGCAGCCGGTCAGCCGCAACAGCGATGGCTTATTGAAAGTGGCCCCGCTATTGCAGTGGAGTGCAAAGGACATGTACCAGTATTTAGAGACACATGGCCTACCCAACAACTTCGATTACTTTGACCCGACCAAGGTTGAAGAGAAGCGCGAATGCGGGCTGCACTTACAGCATTAGTATTCACAGCATAAATACTTTCAGCATTAATACTCAGGCAGGTCTATGTCATCAAACAAAGATTGTTCATGACGTGGACCTGCCGTTAACGCTTCATCGACAAGATCCCGGGTTAAATGAGGCGCAAAGCGCTGCAAAAAGTCATACATGTAACCACGCATGAACGTACCGCGACGAATGCCGATTTTGGTTGTAGAGCTGGCGAATAAGTGGCTGGCATCCAGGGCGACAAGATCAGTATCAATCGCCTCATCAACCGCCATATGGGCCACTATTCCGACCCCCATGCCCAGCCGCACATAGGTTTTAATCACATCGGCATCTGCCGCCGTCAGCACCACATTAGGCGAGAGCCCTTTAGCTTTAAAGGCATCGTCTAACTGCGAACGTCCGGTAAATCCAAAAACATACGTGACCAGCGGATGCTCAGCCAATGCTTCAAGTGTCAAAGGCCCTTTGTGCGTTGCTAATGGGTGGCCTTTCGATACCAGTACACAGCGATTCCAGCGATAGCACGGCAGCAGCACTAAGTCGGTAAACAGCTCTAATGACTCAGTGGCAATGGCAAAATCTGCCTGCCCTTCACTGACCATTTGCGCGATTTGTTTCGGGTTGCCCTGCTGCATATGCAGTGCTACATCAGGATACTTTAATGTGAATTCGCTGATAATAGGCGGCAATGCGTAACGCGCCTGAGTATGCGTTGTCGCGATTGCCAAGCTTCCCCGACGCTCGTCGCTATGCTCTTGCGCTACCTGCTTGATATTATCCGTGAGGCGCAGAACTTGGCCGGCCAGCTCAATAATCGACTGCCCGCCCGATGTCACTCGTGTCAGGTGTTTGCCGCTACGGGCAAAAATTTCCACACCTAACTCATCTTCTAATAAACGAATTTGTTTAGAGATACCTGGCTGTGAGGTAAATAAGCTTTGTGCTGTGGCTGAGACGTTCAGGTTATGCCGACTGACTTCCCAGATATAGCGGAGCTGTTGTAGTTTCATATCCTCACCTATTTGTTGTCTATACAAGCCATGCCTGGGCGTTCATCCTGACCTTGCAGCGACCGACAGCGCCCACTACAATGCCAGATAGAATAAAAAACACATTGATAATACCTTTATAGTATAAAAAAATTGTCCGGCAGGCACCCATTAATTTCTACTTTTGTCGTCATTTACCGCACAGGAAATTTGCCAGCAACCCTCGCGAACGCTAACATCTGCCCACGATTATCGTGATAAACAGGAAGCGCTGTGAAAGAGCGCCAATTGATCGCGTAATGACCGTTGCTCCATTTGAGGCAACGAAACAGTAAGAGCAACGCAAACGGGAGAATCAAATGGCTAATAATGTTGATGTCACCAACGCCAACTTTGAGCAAGAAGTCCTCAACGCTGAACAGCCTGTGCTGATGAAATTTTGGGCGCCGTGGTGTGGTCCATGCAAAGTGATGGCCCCGGTTGTTGATGAAGTGGCTGCTGAACGCCAGGACAGCCTAAAAGTGGTCAGTGTCAATGTTGACGACGCACCTGAAATTGCCGCTGAACAAGGCGTGCGCGGTGTTCCTACCGTCATGCTGTTCAAATCAGGCACCAAAGTTGCTTCACTAGTTGGCGCGCAATCCAAATCACAGCTGACGCAGTTCATTGAACAAAACGCTTAATGATCAATGCGCCTAGCGCTTGAAACAGCCGCCGACTTAGTCGGCGGTAGTCATTCTCTTCCCCTCGCGCGCTTTACGCTATTTTTCACGCTTCCATGGCGGCAGCCGTGCATCGCTAACCCTAGTATCTTTTAAACGACGTTTTCCAGGCCCTAATAAGCGCGCCATCCATCGGGTTTGCGGATGACTATCCAGCGCGATCTTCAATGTCATCGTAAGCACCACAGAGAGCAGCATCCCTGCAGCACCAAAGATCCAGCCCCATACCACCAGTGATAAAAACGCGACAAAGGTAGAAAGCCCCAACGCCTGCCCCATCACCCGCGGCTCAATCAAGTTGCCAAGTACAAAGTTGATGACCAAGTAAGCCGAGGCTAAAAGCATTGCCTGAAAAGCACCGCCATCTTGAGCAACCAGAAGCAAGAGTACCGGCGGGATAGCCGCTAGCGCAGAACCAATATTCGGAATGAAGTTTAGGGCAAAGGCCAATACCCCCCACAACAATGCAAACTCGACGCCAATGATGACGCATGAAAGCCAAACCAGCACCCCTGTGGTCAGGCTAATCGCGGTTTTGACCGCTAAGTAACGCTTTAACGTTAAGCTAAACTCGCTGAATCGCTTTAAGCTCGGGGCAGGATTTTCAAGCGCTCGCGAGATTTTATCGCGAAAATTGAGCGTCTCAAAAAGCATAAAGATGACCAGCAACCCGACGATACAGCTTTGCATGAAGAGATTGCCTATCTCTCCTAACAAGGTTGGCATCCAAGAATCTTCATCATCCATGACAAACATTGAGTTCACCTGGTCTGGGCTAACGGCCAGACCATGCGCAGACAGTGCATTGAGCAAATTCCAATACTGCTCGTAGAGCCGAGATTCAATATCCGGTAATGCGGCCAAAAACGTGCTAAAACTATTAACCACCAGCAAGGCGAGAAGCGAAAGAAATCCCAGCAGCACCATTAAGGTGAGAAAAGCCGATAATCGCAAACTCAAACCACAGCGGTGTAGCCATTGCACCGGAGAGGTACATACGACGGCAATAAATATTGCCAGCAGCAGTGGCACCAGTAAATCAGACCCAACCTTCATTCCCGCAACAATCACTACCAGCGAGGCGAGTGCCAAGGTGGCATGAAGAGGAACCGTACGGTAATCCTCGTCCGATAATTTCGACATAAACCCATCCCTAGACTGTTGTCATATTCATAGTGGTTGCCAGCACGATAATGCACTAACCGTGCAAGCAAGAAGCAACTGTTTTGCATCCACTCTTCAGCACTGAACTTTCCTTTCCAATGCGTTTCCAAGCCTTGACGATAATTAACATTAGCCTACTGACAGCACGGACATTTCATATGATAGCGACATCACTACGAACTCAACGATTTGCTTCTAATCGGCTGCGTTACAGCCTGCTAGGCGGTGCTCTAGTGGCACTGCTTAGCGCACCTCTTGCTCAAGCGTCGCCACCTCACCAAGCCCCACCCAGCCTGAATGTACAGGCACAGTCATGGGTTGAGGTAGAACCTGACAAAGCGACGCTTAATGCTCGACTATGGGAAAATACTCCCGCGCTTTCCACTCTAGAGGAAAGTGATAGTAGCGCACTAACCGATGCACGTGAGCGCTTGGAGACCCGCGCCCGCGAATTAATTGAGCAGATGGAAGCGACCGGCCTCGAACGCAGCGCCATCAATGCAGGCTCATTAAACGTCTATCCCGAGCACGTTCAAGGGCAGCGTAACGAAGACGGCGAGCATGAAACCTTGCAGCGCACGCGCCTTGAACGCCCGGTCACCGTTGAACTCACGGACCTCGATCAGTTAAGCGAAGTGTTAGACGCACTGATCGCTGCTGGCGTTAACGCGCTAGACGGCGTTCAGTTCGATTTACAGGACCGCGACTCAGCCACTGACGAAGCGTTGGTTAAAGCCCTTGAAAAAGCTCAGCATAAAGCGAACCTAATGGCAGATAGTTTAGATGCCGAACTTGGCCACGTGCAGCGCATTGAAGAAACCCAGTCACCGATTTTCCAACCGCGCATGATGATGATGCGTGCTGAAAGTGCTTCTGCTGATGCTAGCCAATCCGGCGGCGCCAGTGATTACAGCCCCGGCACCATCCGTATTGATGCCGGCGTTAGCGTTGAGTGGGCGCTTAAAGGGCCAGACGCTCCAAACCACCAAGATAGCGACGTAGCGGCTCAGGAATAATTACTGAGCCATCCGCCTGCTGGTGGTTTTCAAGCACCGCCAGCAGGCAACGCCCTACTGCCAACCCTGAACCGTTCAACGTATGTAGCAACTGCGGCTTCTTCGAGTCTGGATGACGATAACGCGCCTGCATGCGACGCGCCTGAAAATCCTCGCAGTTTGAGATCGAAGAAATCTCCCGATACGTTTCCTGACTCGGCAGCCACACCTCTAAATCGTAGGTTTTCGTCGCACCAAACCCCATATCCCCGCTGCACAACGTTACCACACGGTACGGCAACGCTAGCGCCTGTAAGATAGCCTCGGCGTGGCCACGCATCTCTTCAAGTGCCGTATAGCTGTTCTCAGGTTCTACAATCTGAACCATTTCAACTTTATCGAATTGATGCTGGCGGATCATGCCGCGGGTATCGCGGCCGTGCGAGCCAGCTTCAGCACGAAAACACGGCGTATGCGCCGTAAGCTTCATCGGTAGTGCCGTCTGCTCGACGATTTCGTCGCGAACAAAGTTCGTCAGCGGTACTTCTGAGGTAGGAATCAAATGATACCCACGCTCATCATCCAGCTTAAACAGGTCTTCGCCAAACTTAGGCAGCTGGCCGGTCCCCATTAGCGAATCGCGGTTCACCATATACGGCACATAGCACTCTTCGTAACCGTGCTGCTCCGTTTGGGTGTCCAGCATAAACTGAGCTAACGCACGGTGCAGCCGCGCGATAGGCCCACGCATCACGGCAAAGCGAGCACCGGTAATTTTAGCCGCCAGTTCAAAATCCAGATAACCCGACTGCTTGCCCAAATCAACGTGGTCTAAGACGGTAAAAGCAAACTCACGGGGCGTACCCCAGCGATGCAGCTCAACGTTATCTTCCTCGTTTTGACCTTCCGGCACGCTGTCATGGGGCAGGTTGGGAATACCGCTAATCGCGTCATCCCATTCGGCCTGCACAGCGGCCAGCTCAAGCTTGGCTGCATCCAAGCGGTCGCCTAAATCGCTGACCTCATCCAGCCGCGGCTGAATATCTTCACCGCTTGCCTTCGCTTTACCAATCGCTTTAGAGCGCGTATTACGCTCGCTTTGCAACAGCTCGGTTTGCGTTTGCAGCTCGCGGCGCCGGGACTCCAGCGCCTGCAGTACCGCTTTATCAAGCACAAAGCCCCGGCGGGCCAGTTGTTGAGCAACCGTGTCAAGATCACCGCGCAGCAGTTTCGGATCGAGCATGAATCCTGTCCCTTGGCCTGAAAATAATAAGAGCAGCGCGCCAACGCGCGTGCATAAAGGCGCCTATTGTAGGCAAAAGCGCCGCAAGGAGCCATAACTTGCAGCATCAGGCTCGTGCTTAGCTTCACTTCCACGTGCCCCATCATTTCCAAAAGTGATAAAGTGCTCGGTGATTCGGCTGGCGAATCACCGAAGGATAGGCTTTTACACTTTGATAGGAGGTGGGCAGTGCCAGAAACAACACAGCAAGGAAAATTTGCCTGGTGGCGAAGAATAGCCTTATGGAAAAAGATCTTGGCCGGCTTAGCGCTAGGCATTCTAGCGGGGGCGATGCTGGGCGAGACCGCCAGCGTATTTAAGCCACTCGGCGATATTTTTATCAACGCGATTATGATGCTGATTGTGCCGCTGGTGTTTTCTACGCTGGTGGTGGGCATTACCTCGATGCGCGACCCGAAGAAAATGGGTCGCATTGGTGCCAGGACGATTACGCTCTATTTGATCACCACAGCCTTTGCCATCATTATCGGCATGCTGTTGTCTACTTTGCTGCAGCCGGGAGTAGGCATCAACTTAAGCTTCGATAGCGAAGTTGCTGCAAACGAAGCCCCGTCGCTGATCTCTATTCTAGTTGATTTAGTGCCACGCAATCCGCTGGACGCCCTGGCCAACGGGAACATTATGCAGATCATTGTGTTTGCCATTGGCCTGGGTATTTCGCTGACGCTCATTGGCGATAAAGGCGAGCCGGTGATGAAGGTGTTCGACAGCTTTGCTGAAGCCATGTACAAGCTCACAGGCATTGTGATGGCCTTTGCACCCTTTGGCGTATTTGGTTTGATCGCGCACGTCTCGGGCCAATACGGCTTAGAGATACTGCTGCCGCTGGCCAAGCTGATCGGCGTCGCGTATCTCGCCAGCATCCTCCACGTTTTGCTGATCTACTCCGGCTTTCTCTACCTCATTGGGCGCTTAAACCCCATGCGTTATTTGCAGGGTAGCCTGGACGCTATTGTGGTGGCGTTTTCGTCTGCCTCTTCTGCCGGCACCCTGCCCATATCTATCCGCTGTGCGCAGAAAAACCTTGGCGTTTCCGAAGGCGTTTCGGGGTTTGTGCTACCGGTAGGCGCCACCATCAATATGGATGGCACGGCGCTTTACCAAGGTGTAGTGGTGCTGTTTATCGCTCAGATGACCGGTACTGATTTGAGCATGATGGACTACGGTATGATTGTTGCTACCGGCACGCTGGCCTCAATTGGCACCGCGGGCGTACCTGGTGCTGGCTTAATCATGCTCTCGATTGTCATGGCGCAGGTTGGCCTGCCGCTAGAAGCGATCGCGGTCGTCGCGGGGATTGACCGCATTCTTGATATGGCGCGCACCAGTGTCAATGTCGCCGGTGATTTAATGGTAACGACTCTAGTCGGTAAGAGCGAAGGTGAACTCAACGAAACCGTCTATAACTCCCGCCAGACCTAACACGGGCCGTTATTAATCAAAACATCCGCCTGCTGCGCTTTGTAGCAAGGCGGATTCAAGCTTTTCCCACTCAGCCGTTGTGATTGGCGCTGTTTCGCGGCAACCTAATCCCTATGCAATATAGATGTTATTCAATTTAACCATTCTCTTAGCCGAGCACCGCTGCTATGCCGACTGCTTTTGACCAAACGCTCGCCGCCATTGATGCGCTGCATGCGCAAGACCCCCGCACCATCATTCTAGCGGATGGCACGTCAACACCGCAGGAACTGGTCTATGCTCAGCGTATGAGTGGCTGGTTAGATCGCGTGCATGACGCGCCTGATGAAGTACTGCGCCTAGCGATACGTGCTCAGCATCTGCAACGCTGGTTAGTACCGCGCGAGCAGTACCCGGAAGGACGTGTGGGTTATCTCACCTGGCGCCGCGACCAAGGCATTCGCGCTGGCGACACTACCGCCCAGCTAATGCGCGATGCAGGCTTTTCAGCCGAAGACGCCGAACGAGCCGCCACCACTATTGGCAAGAAAGGCCTGGGACGCGATGCCGACGTGCAGGCGCTGGAAGACTCTGCCTGCCTCGTTTTTCTAGAGAATTACTTCGTGGATTTCTCACGCAAGATTGAACACGACCATATGGTGCATATTGTGCAAAAGACGTGGCGCAAAATGTCGCCCCGTGCCCACGCACTGGCCTTAACGCTGCCTATGTCAGACGCCTCGTTAGCACTGGTCAAAGAAGCGCTGGGTGCCGAGTAAGGTGCCTGCAAGAGACTGAGTAAATCATCACGTTAAGATGCAGCTAGGCAGCCGCTGCGGTAAAGTAGCCTACTTCCTTTATTGCGCCCCCGGCACTGACGGCTTAATCATCTATGATTGCACCTCTGGACACGCGTTCCGCTCCGTTTGAGCGTTTAGGTAACGCCTATGTACGTTTTCTCGAAGCTCTCAAAACACGCGGCTTTGAAGGCGACATTGCCCCTGATTACGCTCACCGCACGGTACTGGCGACCGACAACTCTATTTACCAGCGCCTGCCCCAGGCGGTGGTCTACCCCAAACATGCCGAAGACCTAGAGCGCCTATCCAAGCTCGCCGCACAAACAACTCATCGAAGCGTTGTATTGACACCACGTGGCGGCGGCACCGGGACTAACGGCCAGTCACTGACCGGCGGCATTGTGGTCGATGTCTCGCGCCACATGAATAAAATCCTTGAAATAGATACTGAGAACCGCCGAGTGCGTGTGCAAGCAGGGGTGGTAAAAGACCAGCTGAATGCCGCTCTAAAACCTTACGGTCTGTTTTTCGCCCCGGAGCTTTCAACCTCCAACCGCGCCACTATCGGCGGTATGATTTCAACGGATGCCAGCGGCCAGGGCAGCTGCGAATACGGTAAAACCCGCCATCACGTATTGGAACTTGATACCGTTCTACTCGGCGGCCAGCACCTACATAGCCGCGCGCTAACCTCGGACGAAGAGCACAGCGAATGCCAACAACAAGGTGCTTTAGGCCACGTGCATACCACCGCCGCCGCGATTATCGACCAACAGCGTGATTTGATAGAGGCAAAATTTCCGCCTCTCAATCGCTGTTTAACCGGCTACGACCTGGCCCACCTTCGCGATGACGAAGGCCAACTCAATCTCAACAGCCTGCTATGCGGCTCGGAAGGTTCGCTGGGCTTTCTGAACGAAGCGGTGCTGAACGTGCTGCCGATTCCCAAGCACTCCACCTTGGTCAACGTGCGCTATGCAAGCTTTATGGATGCCCTACGGGATGCCAAAACACTGATGGCGAGTGCCGCACGGCCCACTTCGATTGAAACGGTCGATGATAAAGTGCTCCAGCTCGCCATGGAGGACTTTGTCTGGGATAGCGTGGCTGAGTTTTTCCCTGCCACCGGCAGCGTGCCGATTAGTGGCATTAACCTGATTGAATTCAACGACGATGACGAGAAAACTCTCGTCGACCGCGTACGGTTATTTACCGACTATCTAAGCCAAGATCCAACGGTAGCAAGGCTAGGCTTTACCCTGTCAGAAGGACGCGCCCAAATTCTGAAAGTTTACGGCATGCGCAAACGCTCGGTGGGACTGTTGGGCAACGTCCAAGGTGAAAAACGGCCGATTCCGTTTGTGGAAGACACCGCCGTGCCGCCAGAACATTTGGCGGACTTTATCGCCGAATTTCGTGCCGCACTGGATGCCCGCAACCTCACCTATGGCATGTTCGGCCATGTGGATGCAGGCGTACTTCACGTGCGCCCCGCTATCGATATGAAGGATCCAGAGCAGGAAACGCTGATTCGCGCAGTCTCCGATGAAGTGGCCGCTCTTACCCAAAAATATGGCGGCCTGCTATGGGGTGAACACGGCAAGGGCATTCGCTCAGAGTACTCGCCTAAGTTCTTTGGCGAGCTCTACCCTAGCCTTCAGCGTGTAAAAGCTGCGTTTGATCCTTACAATCAACTCAATCCGGGCAAAATCGCGACGCCGCTGTTCTCGGCGTCTGAAGACGTGGGGGCAACGGCCACACGTGAGCCCAACCAGCTAATTGCCCGCGAGCGTGACCCAGAACTACTGACCATTGATGGCGTGACGACACGTGGCCAGCTTGACCGTACCATCGATGAGCGAGCATGGCAGGCCTATGACGCCGCGGTATACTGCAACGGCAATGGCGCCTGCTATAACTACGACGTTGACGACCCTATGTGCCCTTCCTGGAAGGCCACTCGGGATCGCCGTCACTCGCCTAAAGGCCGCGCCAGCTTGATTCGCGAATGGCTGCGCTTACAGTCTCAGGCCGGCATTGACGTCGTGGAAGAGTCACGCAAGAAAAAGGCCGAAGGCGGCTGGGGCTTTATTAAGAGCTTTCCGCGGCGGATGGCCAATAGCCTAAGCCGTAAACAGCACCACGACTACTCCCATGAAGTTTACGATGCCATGGCAGGCTGCTTAGCCTGTAAATCATGCGCAGGGCAGTGCCCGATTAAGGTCAATGTTCCCCAGTTCCGCTCGCAGTTTTTAGAGGTTTATCACGGCCGCTACCTGCGCCCGCTGCGCGACTATGTCATCGGCGGCACCGAATTCATGCTGCCCTCTCTGGCTAAAGCCGCTCCGCTGTATAACGCCGTGATCGGACAGCGCTGGATCGAAAAGCTGATGGGCCATCAGTTGGGCATTAGCGATTCGCCAGCACTTTCACCGTCAAGCGTTAAAAAGCAGCTACGGGCCTGGGGAGTGGCCGAAGCAACGCCCGCAGCGCTTGCCATCCTCACCGAGCAGCAGCGCGCCAACAGCGTGATCATTGTTCAAGATGCCTTTACCACCCACTTTGAAGCCACATTGGTCATGGATATCGTTGAGCTACTCTCGCGGCTTAATCTACGGGTATTCGTAATGCCCTTCTCTGCTAACGGAAAACCCCTGCATGTGCAGGGCTTTCTGGGTGCCTTTGAGCGTACCGCGATCAAACAGGCCAAACGGCTACGCACATTGGCACGCCTTGACATTCCGATGGTGGGCATTGATCCAGCGATGACCCTGACGTACCGTCAAGAGTATGTGAAAACGTTTGGGGATCAGGCAGTGCCCGACGTAATGATGCTCCAAGAGTGGCTAGTGACCCGCCTTAACACCTTGGCGCCTAACCAGCTAACGCTCACCGACCCGGGCTTTAAGCTGCTATCCCACTGCACCGAGAAAACCAATGCGCCGGCCAGCCCCAAGGCTTGGCAGCAGGTGTTCGCGGCGTTTGGTTTAGAGCTTGAATTGATGGCCACTGGCTGCTGCGGTATGTCCGGCACCTATGGTCATGAAACCCGTAACGTGGCGACCTCAAAGGTCATTTATGCACAGTCATGGCAGCCGCAGGTGGAAGAGCAGCACAATACAGGCAGGCTGTTAGCGACCGGCTACTCCTGTCGTAGCCAGGTGAAACGCTATTCCAACCAAACCTTGCGTCACCCACTTCAAGCGCTGCTTACGCTGTTACGCAGCGCTTAACGGATCGATAGCCAACAGGTTCGGCCCTGAAACTCAGAAGAAAAGAGTCTTCAGCGCCAGGCCTGGATCACTTGCACGCATAAAAGCCTCACCGACCAAGAAGCCGTTAACGCTATGATCACGCATTAGCTTAACGTCATCGCGGGTATGAATACCCGACTCTGTGATCACCGTAACATGCTCAGGAATCCGCGATAGCAGATCGAGCGTGGTGTTCAGGCTAGTTTCAAATGTATGCAAATTGCGGTTATTAATGCCGACTAACTTCAGGTCGAGTGCCAAGGCGCGCGTCAGCTCATCGGCACCATGCACTTCCACCAGCACATCCATGCCTAGCTGGTTGGCCTGCTGATTCAGGTCGTGTAGCTGGCTATCATCTAACGCAGCAACAATTAGCAAAATGCAGTCTGCGCCGATCGAGCGGGCTTCTGAAACCTGGTAGCCGTGAGTAATAAAGTCTTTGCGAATCACCGGCAGTGAACAGACATCACGAGCGGCAATCAGATAGTCTTCATGGCCCTGGAAAAAATCAGCATCGGTAAGCACGGAAAGGCAGGCAGCACCCGCCTGCGCGTAGCTTTTAGCAATATCCGAAGGATGAAATTCTTCACGAATCACGCCTTTTGAGGGCGAGGCTTTTTTCACCTCAGCGATAATGGCCGGGTCGCCTGTCGCAATGCGGGCATTGAGAGCGTCAATAAAACCGCGCGGTGCGCTTTGCTGCTCACCTAGCGCTAGCAGATCCTGCTCTGAAACCGCTTGACGGCGCTCAGCCACCTCTTGGTCTTTACGGGCCAGAATGCGCGTTAAAATAGTCGGTGTTGCCTGTTGAGTCATGATGATCTCTTCGTGTTTAAAGCTTATCTTGTTTAAGAGCCTACGGCTTAAAAACGCTGGTAAAGTGCGAAAGCTCTTTAAGCTTCTCAAGCGGCAGTTTGGACGCTTGCGCATCCTGCGCCACCATTACGCCTTCTTTTAACGTGTCTGCCACCCCAGAACAATAAAGTGCCGCACCGGCGTTCAGAGCGACGATATCTGCCGCGGCACCCTCACCGACCAAGGCTGCTTTAACTAAGCGCAGGCTATCTTCTGCATTGTTGGCTTTAAGCGTGACAAGGCTCTGACGCTCAATGCCCAGCTCTTCTGGCGTCACCGTATATTGGGTAATCTCGCCATCTTTGAGCTCCGCAACCAGAGTGGGGCTCGCCAGTGAAATCTCATCCAAGCCATCTTCTGAGTGCACCACCATGACGTGGCGGCTGCCCAGCGTTTTAAGCACTTCGGCCATGAGCGGCACAAGTTCTGGAGCGTAAACGCCTAGTACCTGATTAGGCGCACCGGCGGGGTTCGTTAACGGACCTAAAATATTAAACAACGTGCGCACGCCCATCTCGCGGCGAGGGCCGATAGCATAGCGCATAGCCGGGTGATGGTTAGGCGCAAACATAAAGCCTACCCCCACCTGCTCGATGCAGCGCGCTACTTGCTGGGACTTAAGATCAAGATAAATGCCCGCCACGTCGAACAGATCAGCACTGCCAGACGATGATGAAACGCTGCGGTTTCCGTGCTTGGCCACATGAGCACCCGCTGCTGCGGCGACAAAGCTAGCAGCGGTGGAAACGTTAAACAAATTGGCACCATCGCCGCCAGTCCCAACGATATCTACGACGTTCTCAACGTTTAACTCCACGCGCTTCATTAGCTCGCGCATTACCTGGGCGGCGGCGCTAATCTCTAGCGCGCTTTCGCCTTTCATGGCTAACCCCATCAATAAGGCACCAATTTGCGCATCGCCGGCATCGCCGGTCATGATTTGGCGCATCAAAGCATGCATGGTGTCGAAAGAGAGGTTTTCGCGGCGCATTACCGCATTAATCGCATCGCGCATTTGCATGAGCAGAGGGGTCCCTAAAGCGTGTGAAACCGGCAATCAGCCGCGTTTTAAAAAGTTGGCCAACAGCTCATGACCTTGGCGGGTAAGAATCGATTCGGGGTGAAACTGTACCCCCTCGATATCCAGCTCACGATGGCGCAGTCCCATGACTAAGCCAGGCGTAACATCATCATCGTCTGTCCAGGCAGTCACTTCTAAACAATCGGGTAGGCTCGTTTTATCGACCACCAGAGAATGATAGCGGGTAACCTGCACGGGGTTCTCCAGCCCTTCAAAAACGCCGTGATTATCGTGCCATACGTCTGACGTTTTGCCGTGCATAACCTGCGGGGCACGAACCACTTTACCGCCATAGACTTGGCCAATTGCCTGATGACCAAGGCAAACGCCTAAAATAGGCAGCTTGCCGGCAAAGTGTTCAATCGCCGCCATGGAAATACCTGCTTCATTGGGTGTACAGGGGCCGGGTGACACCACTAGGTGCGTAGGCGCCAGCGCTTCAATCTGCTCAATGCTGATTTCGTCATTACGATGGGTGATCACTGCAGCATCCAGCTCACCCAAATACTGCACGATGTTAAACGTGAAGCTATCGTAATTATCGATCATTAAGACTTTTTGCACTGACTGTCCTTTCGCCATTGCCCCTCTTACTCCCTCACCTTATGAAACTGCTAATAAAAACTATAGGTTTGATGATACCGCAACCAAGCACTTCCTTGCAGGGGTTAAGTGTGCCCCTTCATCAACAGTGCTTAAAAAGAACAAACCGTTCCGCTTGGCATAATGCACGTTATGCTTAGGAATGGACCATTTTTCAGCGTTAGGTACTAACCTAGCTACATAGGCCGCTGCATTGGAACTGGCAACGAGCCATCGCAGTCTTTATTATCTGCTGTCTTTTTCGCTAGTTTTCAAGCTAGTTTTTCAAGTCAGTTAGGAGCGTGGGATGTTAAAGCGGGTTATCTGGATGAGTACGCTCTTGTGCGTCGCGGTGCTGAGCACGGCGCCAGCCTATGCCAACCCCACACTGCGCGTTATTGCCTCGTTTTCTATCATGCAAGATCTGGTAAAGCGAGTCGCCGGTGATGCGGTTAGCGTCAACGTGATTGTACCTGCAGAAGAAGATGTTCATCGCTGGGAGCTAACGCCGCCCAACGTACTCGCTCTGGAGGAAACCGATATCGTGTTTTACAACGGACTGGGGTTAGAGCCCTGGATGCACCATGTTGAGGCGATGTCAGGTGACCGGCTCACGTTAATAGAAGTAGCCTCTCAAGCGGATTACACGCCGATAACGATCTCTACCGGCCTGCATAAAGGCGAGCCAGACCCTCATATGTGGATGGACCCTCAAGGCGCTGCCGCCTACATTGATGTCATTGCTGACGTGCTGGCCGGACATCTGCCCGACCATGCCGATGCGTTTTATGCGCGCGCCGAAGAAGCGCAGAAAGCGCTCGCGATCATTGATCAGGCGGTGAAGGAGCGCCTTGACGGGATTCCGCAAACTAATCGCATGCTGGTTACTAGCGAGGCGGGCTTTGGCTACTTTGCGCGCGCCTACGCCTTTCGTGCGCTTGGGATATGGGGGGTGAATCATGAGACTCAAGGCAGTGCGCTGGCGATGGCTAAAATGAGTGAGCATCTTGTCGAAAAACGTCCCTTAGCGCTGTTCTACGAAAGCACCACCCCGCAGATACACATGGATGCCTTGTCACGCGAGGCATCACTACCTCTAGCAGGCCCCTTGTATGTCGATACGCTAAGCAATGCTGATGGCCCAGCGGCTAACTACTCAGCCATGTTGCGCCATAACGCGGAAGTGCTGCATTCCACGTTAGGAGGCGCAACGGCCGAGTAATTGGCCCAGGGTTAAAGGTTGTCTAACCCGCGCTCAGCCATGGCCACTGCGCGGAAAATTGCGCGCCCCTTATTAAGCGTCTCCTGCCATTCCATTTCGGGAACCGAGTCAGCCACAATGCCCGCCCCGGCCTGAACATGCAGTTGGCCATCTTTAATCACCGCGGTACGAATGGCGATCGCAGTATCAATATTTCCATGCCAAGACAAATACCCTAAATCCCATTAATAAATACCAAGTTTAACCG
>NZ_JBQDLQ010000044.1:0-31643 GCF_052095695.1 Halomonas sp. | reverse complement strand
AGACATCGTGATGCCATCGAATGCTATGGCAGAAAATGGCTCAGATACTTTGGATAACGCGCTCTGGCTGCAGTCTTTTGATTCTCTCGGTCTGGGTGGTTTGACGCGCAACCTTGCTGGCAACTGTTTAGTAGAAAGCGATGATGGCAAGCTGTTAACGCTGCGCTTAGACCCAAGCCAAGCAGCTATGCAGGCGGAAGTTCATCAGACGCGCATCGAGCGTGCGCTTGGCGAGCAGGGAAAGCCGCGCCGAGTGGCATTTTACGTCGCAGAGCTGCCTAACAATATTGAAACGCCCCGTAAACAGGAGGAGCGCCTTAATAAAGAGCGGCACGCTCAGGCGGTTGATCTGCTCAACCATGACCCCCATGTACAAAAGTTACAGCAGGCGTTTGGCGCAAAGCTGATAGAATCCAGCGTGAAGCCTGCCGAGCAATTGCGCTAACAGTGCATCCTGCGAGTCACTTTCTTAGACTTTTTTTCAGCCATATTGGAGATCGGATCATGCTTAAAGGCGGAATGGGCAACTTAATGAAACAAGCCCAAGAAATGCAGGAAAAAATGCAGCACGCTCAGGAAGAAGTCGCCAAGGTTGAGGTTCAGGGCGAAGCGGGCGCTGGTATGGTGAAAGTTACTATGAACGGTCGTCATGATGTTTCCAATGTGACCATCGACCCAAGCGTCATGGAAGAAGATAAGGAGCTGCTGGAAGATTTGCTGGCGGCGGCGGTTAATGATGCGGTACGCAAAGTAGAAGTTAGCTCTAAGGCGAAAATGGAAGAAGCGACGTCCGGGCTGAGCCTTCCCCCCGGCTTTAAGATGCCGTTCTAAGCAATGCGCTTTTCTCCCCTCGTTGAGCAGTTGATGGAGGCTTTTCGCGTTCTGCCCGGCGTTGGGCCGAAAACGGCCCAACGCATGGCTATGCACCTTCTCGAGCGCGAGCGCCCAGGCGGGCAGCGTCTTGCCGCGGTGATTCAGCGGGCGATTGAGGAAGTGGGTTACTGCCAGCGTTGCCGTACCCTTACAGAGGCTGAGATTTGTGCTCTGTGTGAGAGTGCGCGACGTGACGATGCATTGCTATGTGTCGTAGAGTCACCTGCTGATCAGTTGGCCATTGAAGAAGCCGGAGGGTTCAAGGGGCGCTACTTTGTCTTGCATGGGCACCTTTCGCCACTGGATGGCATTGGCCCTGAGTCGATTGGTCTAGATTTGCTTGAAGCGCGCGTTGCAGAAGGGCTGATCGAAGAAGTGGTGCTGGCCACTAACCCAACTATCGAAGGTGAAGCGACGGCTCATTATATTGCCTCGCAGCTTTCTGAATATGGCGTCAAGCTCTCTCGACTAGCCTACGGAGTGCCAATGGGGGGCGAGCTGGAATACGTCGATGGTGGCACATTGAGTCGCGCGTTTAATGGGCGCCTGCCTTTTACCAGTGAATAAGCCTACTTACTCAGTAGTTATCTAACCGCAAACGCTCTGGCGATTGTGTGTCAACTTGGAAGAATGCTTTTGTCCTCTCTTACTCCCGTTTTTCAATGGCTTGATACTCCCGATGCGCTCGATGCAGCGTGTGAGCAAGTAGCTGATGCCTCAGTGATTGCACTGGATACCGAATTTTTCCGAGAGAACACGTTTTTCCCCGTTCCTGCGCTATTGCAATTTACCGCGGGAGAGGAGGCCTATTTAATCGATCCAGTGGCGGTGCCATGTACCAAAAAATTTCGCGCTTTGCTGGAAAATAGTGCGATTAAGCTGCTGCATGCCTGCAGCGAGGATTTGGAAGTATTTCAATGCTGGGCAGGCGTTTTGCCTACGCCGTTAGTGGACACGCAGGTAGCGCAGGGTTTTTTAGGCGAAAATCCCAGCATGGGGTATCAAAAGCTTGTCGAATTTTGGTTCGATGAAACGCTTCCTAAAGAGGAAACACGCTCAAACTGGTTAGTGCGCCCATTAACGCCAGCGCAATGCCATTACGCTGCGCTAGACGTTATTTATTTATTGAAAGTATGGGGCCTCCAGGCTGAGAAGCTCGCTGTGCTGGGTCGCCGTGAATGGGTGGATGCTGAGTGCGCCATTTTAATTGAGCAGGCGGGTCGCAGTGTTGAAAACGACCAGCAGTGGTATACCCGCCAACGCCAGCTTTGGCGCTTAATGCCTCGCCAAATGGAGGCGTATCGTCTAATGACCACGTGGCGCGAGGGTGAGACACGCCGGCGTGATTTACCTCGTAATTGGCTCATTAGTGATAAGTTACTGTTTGCGATCGCAGAAAAGATGCCCGGCAATCGTTTTGAGCTAGCCGAGGTGGAGGGCGTTAAGCCAGTGCTGATCAAAAAAGAGGGTGACACGCTGTTGGCAATGGTAAAGCAGGCACAGCACTGCGAGGAATCGGCCCTGCCAGTGCGCTGGCCTGACCCCATGCATCCTACTTTTAAAACGCGCTTTAAAGCGCTTAAAAAAGTGATTACTGCCAAAGCCGATGACTTAGGCATGGCGCCTGAAATGCTGATGCGCCGTCGAGATATTGAAACCCTCGTGATGCAAGATTTGGCCCGCGAGCCGTATTCATTACCCAGCGGTTGGCGTGGCGAGTGTTTGAATACTGCGCTGGTTCAAGCCTTTGAGGAGTTGCCGTCATGAGCGAAAAGTTAATTTGTGATGTCTTCAAGAGCTCGCGTAAAGATGAGATGTATCTATACGTTGATAAGCGTCAGGGGATGGCACAGGTGCCTGAATTACTCATGGAGACGTTTGGCAAACCGCTGCCTGTGTTTACCATGCTGTTGACCGCTGACAAAAAGCTTTCACGCGTCAGTGCGGCTGATGTGGTCGAAGGGATTAAGGACAAAGGTTATTATTTGCAGATGCCTCCGCCCAAAGAAGCCTATTTGCTTGATGTGCACCGTGCCCATGTTGCGTCACGCTCAAACGCTGAATAGCCGGCATAATGAATTTTCTAGCCCATGCGTGGCTGGCGCGCGCCGGTAGCGATGATTTTCTATACGGCAATCTGATTGCTGACGGCGTTAAAGGTCGCGATTTAAGCGTCTGGTCGGATGCGACTGCCCTGGGTATTCGGCATCACCGCCGCGTAGATGCATGGGTTGATAGCCACTCCTGTGTTGCGGGGGCAAGGCGCCGCGCTCCAACTGCTCAGCGGCGCTATGCAGGAATCGCGCTAGATATGGTCTGGGATCATTTTCTAGCCAGGGATATGGCCGGTCGACAAGATCACGAGCAGTTGATTGAGCGCTGCTATCAGCTGCTTTCGACGCGCCCAGCCCCCAATCGCTTGGCTGGCATGATGCCGCTGCTGGTCAAGCATGACTGGCTAAGGGGCTACGCTGACTTTGAATTCACTTGCCGCGCCGTTGCTGGCATTGGGCGTCGCTTATCCGGCCCCAATCAGCTTGCTGCCCTTGTGCCATGGCTGCATGATGATTATCCAAGGCTAGAGCAAGATTTTCAGTCATTATGGCCAGCCTTATTTGAAGCACTAAGTCGCCAAGACACCGCGCTATAACGTGTGTTGCCGCGTGACAATGAAGGAGGAGGCGATGAAAGTTACCATGCGCGAACGTTTCTGGGAGCGCTTTACGCTTGAAGAACTCACGCCGCCAGAATGGGAGGCACTGTGCGATGGCTGCGGGCAGTGTTGCTTGCTAAAGTTGCACGATGAAGAAACCCAAGAGCTAGCGGTGCTTAACGTTGCCTGCCGTTTGCTGGATATTCAGTCGTGCCAATGCAGTGACTACCCGAATCGTTTTGACAGCGTACCTGACTGTACCCAGCTCACGCCTGCACTGGTCAAAGAGTTCACCTGGTTACCACAAAGCTGCGGCTATCGGCGTGTCTCGGAAGGGCGCAAGCTGGCCGGCTGGCATCCGCTATTGAGTAACGATGCAGAGCGGGTTCATCGCAAGGGAATCAGTGTGCGCAGTTTTGCCGTATCGCAAGATGATGTGCCAGAGAAACAGCTAGAATCCCACATCATCGCGATTCTGCCGATGTAACCTTCGCTTATTTAAGCGTTGGATTTAGGCGAATCCCAAATAGACAGAAACACGTCCTTAAATGCTGAACGCTCCTGCTTAACAGGGGCTGCGTTTGCTGGCTTTTTGCTTGCAACTTTTTTCTGGCGTGGCGCATCCCAAATAGTGGGAAAATGGTCTTGGTATTTCATAATATCTCCAGATAACCTTGATTAGACGTTAGTGCATGCGACTAATGTCTAGTATGGCGTATTTTTATTGGTCTGTGAATATTTTATGGAAAATATTTCCATATAGTGTGATGCGAGCTATTGACGAGGACTACTCAGCAGTGGTGTTTATTGAAAGCCATTAAAAAGCAGCGCTTGAAGCGCTGCTTTGGAGTGACTCTTGTGTAGACCTAATAATGTGGGTGGGTTAGCTGGGCGTTGGCTGTTCCGCGAGGCCCATCGCCCACAGAACAAAGGCATCTTGCCTTGCGGTGTCCTGCCAGGCTTTAAAACGCCCTGATGCGCCGCCGTGGCCACTACTCATGTCAGTGCGCATTAAAATAGGCGCTGAGCCTTGCTGCTGTTGAGATACCTGGGCATAGAATTTGGCAGGCTCCCAGTAACTCACACGCGTGTCGAACCAGCTACCTTCAATCCAGAGCGCAGGATATGTCTGAGGCTTGATATTATCGATCGGCGAATAGCCGCTAATTCGCTCGGCCACTTCAATTTCTTCGGGGTTGCCCCACTCACTGTACTCCGCGGTGGTCAGAGGAAGCTCAGGATTCTGCATGGTGCGTAATACATCAAGAAAGGGCACGTCTAGCAGTGCTGCGCAAAACGCTTCCGGTGCTCTGTTGATGCAGGTGCCGACCAGTAATCCACCCGCACTCGCGCCACAGGCCACTATGCGCTGAGGGTCACTGACACCTTGTTCAACAAGCGCCTCACGCGCAGCTAGAAAGTCATTGAAGCTGTTTTCTTTATGGGCCATCTTGCCGTTTAAGTACCAGGGTTCGCCGCGCTCGCCGCCTCCACGTACGTGGGCAACGGCAAAGGCTGCGCCGCGTTCAAGTAGCTCTAAACGTGCGATAGAGAACCATGGATCAAGCGCTTCGCCGTAGGCGCCATAGCCGTATAGCAGAGTGGGTAGGGGTTGATCTGCCAAGTCTGCACGCATGACGATTGAGACAGGCACCTGCTCTCCATCCTGGCTTGTCGCCCATAGGCGGCGGCTGACCAGTTGTTCAGGCAAAAGGTTGCCGTAAACGGGCACGCGTTTTAGCAGCGTGCGCTGGCCGTTCGTTAGATCTAGCGCGAACCAGCTGGGCGGCTGGGTAAAGGACTCTTCGCGCAGTTGAAGCACCTGGCCATCGAAATGGGGCGCATCTTCTAACAGCTGCGAGCAGGGCAGTTCGGGCAGTGCCAGATATTCATCCAATGTGAAGCTATGCTGGTCATCTAAGACAAGCCGCCGTAGACGCACCTGTGCCTGGGCGTGGTCACGCTCCGCGAGCATTAGTCCCCAAGAAAATGCATCAATGCCTTCAAGCGTTGCGTCTTCTCGGTGGCCGATGAGTGTCTGCCACTTAGGCTGGGGCTGGCCAAGCTGGTTTTCCGGCAGGTGATCAAGTTGAAAGTGAGCGCCGCCTTGATTGTGCAAGCGGTAAAACGACCCAGGGCGATGGTCGATGCTGTACTCAATGCCTGCTTGGCGTGTTTGAAGGCATATCGGTGTAGAGGCAGGAGAGTGCGCCGGTACCAGATGAATTTCGCTGGTATCTTTTGAGCCGCTTTCAAGCTGTAGCCACGATTTCGACCGGGTTTTGCCGATACCGAGCCAAAATTCAGGATCATCTTCGCGTAACACAAGAATGGGGGCCGTTGCGGCATGTGGCTCTGTCAGCGCCAGCGGCAAACGCCATACGCTATCTGGGCGCTGGGTGTCGTCAAAGCGCGTGAACAGCAGCGTTGCCGTTTTTGCTGTTTGATCTTCTGCCCAGCAAAGGCCAGCGCCAACATCGCTTAATAATTGCAGTGGTTGGCCGTTAGGCAGTGCTTTTAGCCACAGCGTAAAGCGCTCATCGCCCTGAGTGTCTTCCGTCCAGGCTAGCCACTGCTCGTCCGGTGAGAGTGCCATATCGCCCATATCATAAAAGTCATGTTCTGCGGCGCGGGCACCGACATCAAAAAAACACTCCTGCTGCTCGTGTCTAGCGTTAGGATGACGCCACCAGCAGGGGTGATCGTCTTTAGCGCCGGTTTCGCTCCAGAACGTGAAGTGGTCAAGCGCTGTCTTAAGGCTGGTCACTGCAAGCTCGCGGCGGGCCAAATGGCTTTGATATAAGTCTTCTTCTAGCGGCGCAAGCGGGGTGAACCAAGCAGCCTGCTGCTCATTGGCAGCCTCTAAAAAGGCAGTAACCTCTGAATCATCGCGCTTTTCCAACCAGTGCCATTGAGGGTCATTAGCGCGATAATAGCGCTTAGCGGGTAAGTTTGAGTGGATGCCTGGCTGTGCTTTCATAAATTCATAGGTACCATAACGAGAAATCAACGTCGGGTGAGTTCACCCACATGAGGGGTATTATGTTATTTGCAAATTCAACGTCAATGTTGTGGTTGAGCTATTACGGTGTAGCGCTATTAGTGATTGTCGCTGTTTACTTTGCGCTATCTTTGCTGCCCAGTTTGCCACGGTTGGTGCTGACATGGTGTGTCGCCGGTGCTGTGCTGATACCCGCTAGTTTTCGACTGCCGTTGGTAGAAGAGGGTGAATTCTATACCGGTTGGGCACCATCGGCGATGGTGTCAGCGGTGGGTTTTTTAGAACATAACGGTGCAGCGCTACGTGGCGGCCTGATGTGGCTGATATTTGGCGTTGCCGTGGGTGCGCTTATTGGTGTCGCTCTGTGGTGGTGGCGCCGCCCTGATGAATATGACTATGTCGAGCAGGACGAAGAGCGTAACGGTGCTGAGCAGCCTTCACGTCGCCGTGAACCGGTGATTGGCTAATGATTTTATACGCATGGGTGGCTGCTTTGCTGATCTGCCCCGTATCCAAAATTATATCGGGATCTTTACCGGTGGCTAGGCATGTGTGAGTTATTGGGTATGAGTGCCAATGTACCCACGGATATTTGTTTTAGCTTCTCGGGCTTTTTACACCGTGGGGGCGGGACGGGCCCTCACCGTGATGGCTGGGGTATCGCTTTCTATGAGGAAGGCGGCTACCGCGATTTTCGAGATCCGCATCCTTCGGTCAATTCGCCTATTGCTCGATTGATTTGCGACTATCCCATTAAGTCCAATGTGGTGATTAGCCATATTCGGCAAGCCAACGTGGGCGGAGTGCGGTTGTCCAATACGCATCCGTTTATGCGCGAGATGTGGGGGCACCCTTGGTGCTATGCGCACAACGGCCAGTTAAGCAGTTGGGAAAATCTACCGCTAGGCAGCTATACCCCAGTGGGCAGTACCGATAGTGAACATGCCTACTGTTGGCTGCTGGGCGAGCTACGACGCGCCTTTCCTACCCCGCCCGATGCGCCTGAGCGCCTGTGGGAATACTTGCATCAACTCTGTGAGCAGTTAAGAGCGCTGGGCGTATTCAATATGCTGCTCTCCGATGGCCGCTATGTATATACCTTCTGCACCACTAAGCTTGCGCACATTACCCGCTGCGCGCCGTTTGGCGATGCTGAACTATCTGATGCTGAAATGACGGTTAATTTTGCTGAGCATACCACTCCCGACGATATTGTTTCGGTTATTGCCACTGAGCCACTTACCCATAATGAAGCCTGGGAAAAAATGGTGCCTGGTGAGCTATTAGTCTGGTGCAATGGAGAAATTCAGGCGCGATACTGTCCAGAAATGAATGAGTTGCTAAAGTAACAGGTGAGAGCGAGCAATGAATAAAACATATTTGGCGTTAGGCTAAGGTTGAAACGTAGGTTTTAATCGATCGTTTTACAGACCTTGGCGCGTCGTATATCGTTGGTGCTCTCAACCTCGCGACAATAACAAGGTCGGTGATCTCGCCGACACGGATAGCGGAGATTGCCCATGAGCGAACACGCCAACGCCGCCGTTTTACGTGGCCCAGCGCTTGAAGGGTTGGATCAATATGATTCAGTCACAGATGTTTTTCATTCAGCAGTAAAGCGTTTTAAAGAAAAGCCTGCTTTTTCCTGTATGGGAAAAACGCTGACTTTTGCCGACCTTGACCGCTTATCGGGGGACTTCGCCGCCTGGCTACAGCACGAAACTGACCTGGTGCCCGGTGACCGAATCGCCATTCAACTGCCCAACGTATTGCAATTCCCCGTGGCAGTTTTTGGCGCGCTGCGTGCAGGCCTCGTGTTGGTCAATACCAATCCGCTCTATACCGAGCGGGAAATGGCGAATCAGTTCAAAGACTCCGGCGCGAAAGCGATTGTTATTCTGGCTAATATGGCCGACAAGCTTGAGAAAGTGCTCGATAAAACGGATATCAAGCACGTTGTGGTGACTCAGCTAGGGGACTTACACGATATACCCAAGCGCTGGTTAATCAACGCAGTGGTTAAACACGTCAAAAAGATGGTGCCTGCCTATTCGCTACCCAGCGCGACTGACTTTCGAGAGGTTTTGAAAAAAGGCGCTTCGTTAAGCCATACCGAGGTCAAGCAGACGCACGATGACTTAGCGGCCCTTCAGTACACTGGCGGCACGACCGGGACGCCCAAAGGGTCCATGCTGACGCACCGCAACCTGGTCGCTAACATGCTGCAAGCACGTGAAGCGATTGGCACCCGCTTGCGTAATGGTGAAGAGCTCGTCATTGCACCGCTGCCGGTTTACCACATTTATACGTTTACCGTTAACTGCCTATTTTTGATGGAGACCGGCAACCACTCTTTGTTGATCACCAATCCTCGCGACCTGGGTGGGTTTATTAAAGAACTCAAAGGGCTGCCTTTTACCGCCTTCATTGGCCTGAATACGCTGTTTAATGCTCTCTGTAACCGTGACGATTTCAAACAGCTCGATTTTTCCAAACTAAAGCTGACTATCTCTGGCGGCATGGCATTAACCAAGGCGGCAGCGCAGCGTTGGGAGCAGACCACGGGCTGTCCTATTGCCGAGGGCTATGGCCTGACAGAGACCTCTCCGGTCGTGAGTTTTAATCCCAGCGATGCCATTCAGTTGGGGACTATCGGTAAGCCTGTGGCAGGCACCGCCGTTAAAGTGGTTGACGCAGATGGCAACGACGTAGCGATGGGGGAGCCAGGTGAGCTGTGCGTGCAAGGGCCGCAGGTGATGAAAGGCTACTGGCAGCGCGAAGACGACACCCGTGCGGCCATTGATGAAGGTGGGTGGTTTCACTCCGGCGATATCGCCATACTTCAAGACGATGGCTACATCCGCATTGTTGATCGGAAAAAAGACATGATTCTGGTCTCTGGTTTTAATGTCTATCCTAACGAAATTGAAGATGTCGTGGCTTCTCATCCCGATGTGCTTGAGGCGGCTGCGGTAGGTATTCCGGATGAAAACTCCGGTGAGGCGATCAAGCTGTTTGTCGTCAGTAAAAATAGCCAGCTTGATGAAAAAACATTCCGTGATTGGTGTAAAAAAGAGCTCACCGGCTATAAGGTGCCTAAAGTCATTGAATTTCGTGATGAGCTGCCTAAAACGAACGTGGGCAAAGTTCTGCGCCGCCAGCTGCGTGACGAAGAAGCGCCAAAAGGGTAACCGTTTAACGCGTACCTAGCGCCTGCTAGGCGTCAAGCAAATGAAAGCGTTACACTATGAGTCTGTGTTTACGACCCGCTCAATTGAGCGGGTTGATTTTTTGTGCCACTCAAGCGAATGGAAACCTACTCAATCGTGATCACTGACACCCCTGCAGCTCCTACCGATAGCCAACGCCTTGCATCGCTGACACAGGCGGCGGGCGCTGTGATGCTGCGCGATACAGAGAGGCTGGAGAAGCGCCTGAGTGGTTTGAACCGTCGCCTGCGCGATAACAAACCTATCAGCCGTGGTTTGGATGAGGTGCAGCGCGAGATCAGCCGCGCTCAGCAACTGCTAAGCCTACGTCAGGCGCAACAGGTCGTGCTTAACTATCCGCCTGAACTACCAGTTGTTGAGCGCCGAGAAGATATTCTTAACGCCATTCATGATCATCAAGTCGTCGTGGTGGCGGGGGAGACCGGCTCCGGCAAAACCACTCAGTTGCCGAAAATGTGTTTAGAGCTGGGGCGTGGCCGGCGTGGCTTGATTGGCCACACCCAGCCACGGCGCTTGGCGGCTCGAAGCGTTGCCGGGCGTTTGGCGGAAGAGTTGAACGTCTCTTTGGGCGAGCAAGTGGGCTATCAGGTACGCTTTAATGATCAGAGTACGCCGAGCACCTTAGTCAAACTAATGACAGACGGTATCTTGCTGGCTGAGACTCAGCACGACCCGCTGCTGCTGCGCTATGACACCATCATCATCGATGAGGCTCACGAACGAAGTCTAAATATCGACTTTCTGCTCGGCTATCTGAAGCGTTTATTACCCAAGCGGCCCGATCTGAAAGTTATTATTACGTCAGCCACAATCGACGTGGCGCGCTTTGCTCAGCATTTCGGTGCCGCTAAGACGCCCGCGCCAGTCGTGGAAGTGACCGGGCGCACCTATCCCGTTGAGGTGCACTATCGGCCGCTGGTACGTGACGAAGACGGTGAAGACGATCGTACGCTGCAAGAGGGTATTCTGAACGCGGTAGAAGAAATCGAGGCCATTGAACGTGATAAAGGCTGGCTGCATGGCCCTCGTGATGTGCTGGTGTTTTTACCCGGAGAGCGTGAGATTCGTGAAGCCGCCGATACGCTGCGCCGCGCGGACTTAAAAGGCACTGAAATTCTGCCTCTTTATGCACGCCTTTCCAACGAAGAGCAAAACCGTGTCTTTGCCTCACACCGCGGGCGCCGAATTGTGCTGGCGACCAACGTTGCAGAAACCTCGCTGACGGTGCCCGGCATTCGCTATGTGATCGACCCAGGGCTTGTGCGTATCAGCCGTTACAGCTACCGATCAAAAATCCAGCGCCTGCCTGTGGAGGCCGTCAGTCAAGCGAGCGCGAATCAGCGTAAAGGGCGCTGCGGGCGGGTTGCAGAAGGGGTCTGTATTCGCCTTTACAGCGAAGAGGATTTCTTATCTCGGCCAGGCTTTACTGACCCTGAAATTCAGCGCACCAATTTAGCCTCGGTGATTCTCTCAATGCTGGGCCTCAAGCTTGGCGATATAGAAGCTTTTCCTTTTGTCGATCCGCCGGATAGCCGCTTTGTTAAAGACGGCTTTCGCCTGTTGTTCGAGCTGGGCGCCGTGGATGAGCAGCAGCGCCTTTCTCCGCTGGGGCGTAAGCTTGCGCGGCTGCCGATTGACCCACGCTTAGCGCGCATGGTGTTGGCTGGCGTAGATATGGGTAGTTTGCGCGATGTGCTGATTGTGGTTTCGGCATTGGCTATTCAAGACCCCCGCGACCGGCCGGCAGATAAGCGACAAGCGGCTGATCAAGCACACCAGCGTTGGCAAGACCCTGATTCAGACTTTGTTGCATTGCTGAACCTATGGCACGGTATCGAAAACGCCCGCGAAGCGCTGTCCGGAAACCAATTGCGTCGCTGGTGTCGTGAGCACTACATCAACTACCTGCGCATGCGCGAATGGCACGACACCTTCCGGCAACTGCGCCAGCTGCTGCGAGATATGGATATTGATGTACCTGCGCCCTTGCCACGCAACGAAGAAGAGAGTGAAGAGCAGGCTCGACAGATGCGGCGCAAAACCTCGGGCAAGTTGCATCAGGCGCTGCTGTCAGGGCTGCTTTCTAATTTGGGCACGCTGCTTGAGAATCGTGAATATCTGGGCGCCCGCAACCGAAAGTTTATGATTCACCCTGGCTCTGGGCTGGCTAAAAAGTCACCCAAGTGGATGATGGCGTTTGAGATGATCGAAACGTCAAAGCTATTTGCCCGCACGGTGGCCAAAATTGACCCAGACTGGATTGAGCCCCAAGCGCAGCATTTGATAAAGCGCACTTACAGCGAATCGCATTGGGAAATGAAGCGGGCACAGGTGGTGGCATTTGAGCAGGTAACGCTGTTTGGTCTGCCGATTGTCGCGAGGCGCCGTGTTCATTACGGGCCAATAGCGCCTAAGGAGTCTCGGGAGCTGTTTATTCGCCGAGCGCTGGTGGAAGGTGAGTTTCAGACTAAAGGCGCTTTCTTCTCCCACAACCGAGCGTTGGTCAGCGAGGTTGAGGCGCTAGAAGATCGCGCTCGGCGGCGCGATATTTTGGTCGATGAAGACACGCTTTTTGATTTTTACGATGCGCGTATCCCCGCCGAGACCGTTAACGGAAAAGGGTTTGAACACTGGCGCAAGCAAGCCGAACAACGTGATCCTGAGCTGCTGCATTTCGATCTTGAGTCGTTAAAAGCGCGCGATGCAGGCGACGTCACCCAAATGCAGTATCCCGATTATTTAACCTTAGCCGGCGTTGCGTATCCGGTTAGCTATCATTTTGACCCTGACGCTGAAGACGACGGCATTACTCTTACCATTCCCGCGGCCATGCTGCCGCAGGTGCCAGTGTATGCTTTAGAATGGCTGGTGCCCGGGCTATTGCGTGAAAAGTGCATTGCGCTATTGAAGTCGCTGCCGAAAAGTATTCGCCGTCAGGTTGTGCCAATTCCTGATTGGGTCGATGCTGCGCTGGAAACCCTGGTGCCGGATCAGCGTCCATTGATCGAGGCTCTTGGGGAGTTTATTCGCCGTCGCACATCGACACGCGTGCAGCTCGAAGACTGGCGTTTAGATTTACTTGAGCCGCACCTGATTATGAATATTCGCGTGGTGGATCACGCGGGTGAAACCTTAGGCCAGGGGCGCGATCTGCGCGCCTTAGAACGGCGCTATGAAGCGGCCGCCAGCGCAGGTGCTCAAGCCCTGGCCGAACAGGTCAGCATTGAACCTGCCGTTGCCGGTCTGCCTGAGACCCCGTTGCCGGCCTCCCGCGTCACCACCCAGGCAGGCATTCGCGTTGAGGCATACCCGGCTCTGGTGGCGCAAGCGAGCGAGTTTAAAGTTGCGCTGTTCGATCACCCTGCCAAAGCCGATGCTGCCCATCAGGAGGGCATTGCCCGGCTAGCTATTGCCAAATTGCCGGAGCAGGTCAAAGCGATTAAACAGTTACCGGGCGTTGAGAAGTGCGCACTGCTGTTTGCTAAAGTGGGGAGTAAGCAGGCTTTGGTGGATGATCTGCTGCTGGCGGTATTCACTCAAGTGGTGGCTCAGCATCCGCTGCCGCGCTCGGCGGGGGAGTTGAGTCAACGACTCAACGGTACCCAGCATAAGCTTGTTAACGCTGCGAGTGCTTTACTACTACGGGTAGAGGCCGCGCTGAAAGGGCATTTAGCGGTTAGTAAGCTGCTCAAAGGTAAGCTCAATTTTGCCCTTGCGCTAGTGTATAGCGATGTCAGTGCACAAATGCAGCGCTTGGTTTATCCCGGCTTTATTCGCAATGCCGACGAGTGGCTTGAGGAATATCCGCGTTACACCGAAGCAGCGCTAATCCGCCTTGAAAAGGCCGCCCGTGAGCGTGGCCGCGATCAAATGATGATGCATGATGTTCAGGCGTTGGAGGCGCGTTTTGATGCGCGACGTAAGAGCGAACTGCGTGGCCAAGTGGAAGACCCCGAACTGGTTGCTTTCGGCTGGTGGCTGCAGGAGCTCAGAGTGTCACTGTTCGCTCAGCAGCTGGGCACTAAGATGGCGGTTTCGATAAAACGATTAGAAAAGCGCTGGCAGGAAATTATTAGTGCCTAGTGCGTTGACTAAAAAAGGTGTCGAAAAAAAGTTGCTGGAAAAAGCGCTATTTTACGCACACAGTAACATTATGGTTACGCCGAAAGTTATGTCGGCAAGCCGCTAAAAGGAGATTGGCATGACACATGTGGTGATCACCGGAACAGGCCTGTATACGCCGGAATACGCCATTGATAATGCCGCTTTAGTGGCGGCATTCAATACTTGGGTAGACGGTGAAAATCATCAGCATGCTGACGCTATTGCTCGGGGAGAGCGTGAGCCACTCGCCCACTCAAGCAGTGAGTTTATTGTAAAAGCTTCAGGTATTAAGAATCGTTACGTCCTCGATGCGCAAGGTATCCTTGACCCACAGCGTATGCGGCCTAAACTGCCACATCGGGATAATGATGAACCCTCTATTCAGTGTGGAATGGCCACCGCCGCAGCGCGCCAAGCTTTGGCCGCAGCGCGCGTTGATCCCGCTGACATCGAGCTGGTAATCGTTGCCTGTTCGAATTTAGAGCGTGCATATCCCGCCGTGGCAGTAGAAGTGCAGCAAGCGCTGGGTACCAGTGGCTACGGATTTGATATGAATGTCGCCTGCAGCTCCGCGACGTTTGCTTTGGAAACAGCGTCTAATGCCATAGCGTCTGGAAGCATTAAGCGCGCACTGGTGGTCAATCCGGAAATTTGCTCGGCGCATCTCAATTTCAGAGATCGTGACAGTCACTTTATTTTCGGCGATGCTTGCACCGCCATTGTGCTGGAAAATAGCGCGATTGCCGTTGCCGATGAACAGTTTGAAATTCTGGGTACGCACCTAATTACTAAGTTTTCCAATGCGATTCGTAATAATGCAGGCTTTCTCAACCGCGTAACGGACAGTGATCCGCTGGCCCTTGATAAGCTGTTTGTGCAAGAAGGGCGGCGGGTGTTTAAAGAGGTCTGTCCCATGGTCGCTAAGTTGATCACTGATCATTTAGCGTCTTTGGAGCTGAGTGGCAGCGATTTAAAACGTATGTGGCTGCATCAAGCCAATCAGCACATGAATGACTTGATTGCCCGCAAAGTGCTTGGCTACGACCCAAGCGCCGACCAGGCGCCGATTATTTTGGATCGCTATGCTAATACTAGCTCTGCAGGATCGATTATTGCGTTCCACCTTCATCGCGAAGAGTTGGTAGAAGGCGACATTGGCGTGATTTGCTCCTTCGGAGCGGGTTACAGTGCTGGAAGTGTGGTAGTTCGTCGCCGGTAACGTGGCGTTGAAATGGATAAAGGAAAATGTCATGCAGCCGTTGTTAAATAAAGAAAAGTCAGCGCTTACGTGGCGTACACGAGGATTGCCTCTGCTGTTGGTGGCATTATTGGCAACCGGCGGCTGTGCCAGCACGCAGATGGCGCAAGAAGCGAATCCTGATGACCCTTGGGAGGGCTTTAACCGCAAAGTGTTTGCGTTTAACGACGTGTTAGATCGCTATGCGCTAAAGCCAGTCGCTCAGGGCTACCGGACGGTTACGCCGGGTCCGGTGCAAACGGGAGTCGGTAACTTTTTCTCCAATTTGGGCGAAGTGCGAACGGCGCTTAACAGCCTTCTACAAGGTAAGCCAGCAAACGCGGGCCTTGCCACATCGCGGTTTTTAATTAACTCCACCGTGGGCGTCGGCGGGTTATTAGACTATGCCACCCTAATGGAAATTACTGCTGATAAAGAAGATTTTGGCCAAACACTAGCCGTGTGGGGGTGGGATGATTCGCGTTATCTTGTACTGCCTTTATTAGGCCCAAGCACGCTGCGCGATACTACCGGCTTACCTGCCGACTTGGCTGCCTACCCGGTCACCTATGTCGATGATGATACCGTTCGTATAAGTCTTACTGCACTGCGGGTAATCGATGTGCGTGCAGGCTTGCTTGATCAGGAGGCGTTGATCCGCGGTGATCGTTATAGCTTTATTCGTGATGCTTTCTTGCAGAGTCGTCAATTTGAGGTGAGTGATGGAGAACTGGGCGATGACCCATTTGCCGCGGATGCCTTTGACTTTGATTTTGATGATAGCGACTTTGATGATAGCGACTTTGGTGATGACGGCGTTGATGGCGATAATAGCGCCGATTGAGGCTAATGATGGATCATTCTAAGCAGCTGATCGCGGTCATCGACGAACCGGGTCGTGAGCGCGATGCGCTGGCTGAAGCCATTACCTGCGATGGGATGTGGGTGTTTGCTTCAGAGAATATTGAGCATCTGCCCGCTGACACCGTGCTGATTGTCGCGCATGCCAGAGCGGTTCCTAGGCAGCAGTGGTCGCAGCTAACCCGGCGCCTACCGACGCTAGTGGTCAGCGACTCTCGCCAAGATGCGGATCTCATTAAGGCGATTGATGTTGGCCTAGTGGACTATATTGTTCACCCTTTGCGTCATGCCGAGCTGTTACGTCGGATGATTCGTAAGGCGATTAAGCTTAATGATCTTGCCCTGGAGCGTGAGCGCGACCACGAGCGCCTAGCTGAGCTGAATGAAAGCCTAGAGACGCATTTAGCGTTGCTGCGTATGGATCAACAGTGCGGAGGCCATATTCAGCGGCGCTTACTGCCGGTTCATCCCAAAGTCATCAACGGGGCGTATTTCGATTACTGGTTTGCCCCCTCGCTGTATCTCTCCGGTGATTTTCTGGACTATCAGCGCTATAACGAACGCTATAGCGCTTTTTATTTTGCGGATGTTTCGGGGCATGGTGCCTCATCGGCATTTGTGACGGTGTTACTGAAGTATTTATGTAACCGCTGGCTCAATGAATGGGATGGTCAAAAGCCTGAGAACTTACCGCCGGATTGGCTAACGGCAATGAACCGTGAGCTGCAGGGCACTGATATTGGCAAGCACGCGACGTTATTTGTCGGTGTTATTGACCTTGAGGCAAAGACTCTTCACTATTCGCTCGGCGCTCAGCTGCCGATGCCGCTGTTAGTAGCAGAAGGAAAGCTAAGCCGCTTAGAAGGCGAAGGAATGCCGGTAGGCCT
This sequence comes from Halomonas sp., assembly GCF_052095695.1. GTDB lineage: Bacteria > Pseudomonadota > Gammaproteobacteria > Pseudomonadales > Halomonadaceae > Vreelandella. The sequence goes on along the minus strand of NZ_JBQDLQ010000044.1, from coordinate 14,797 downwards.
TTTCCCCGATGTAGAGTATCCTTCGCTGAGCTGTTCCTTGCCGCCTGAGTTTCGTTTGTGGCTATGTTCAGACGGTGTATTGGAATGCTTGCCGGGTAAAACGCTCGACACGCGGCTCAAGGAGCTTGAGCAATTAGTAAGTGAGAGTGTAACGCTTGAGCAGTTGCGCGATCGATTAGTGGGAACTAACGCACTTCTTGCTGAAGGAGATGCGCAGTTTGACGCTAATCAGGAGCGCGATGCTTTACCCGATGATCTTACAATCATGATGGTGAGCGGATTTGGTCATGCTGATTGAAGAAGGTCGCATAAAAGCGGCTTTTGACACTGGTGTTTTTATTTTGAAGCTTTGCGGTGATGTGCGCTTGACGCTATGCGCCACGCTCGACTCTCAAGCTCAACGGCTTGCTGAGACGCCAGGGCTGTGCGCCGTATTGATAGATCTGCGAGAAGCTACTAACGTGGACTCCACCGCCCTGGGCTTTCTTGCAAAAGTCGCGATGGCTGTTAAAGGGCGTTTGGAGCAGTCGCCAACCATTATTGTCGATAATCCTGACGTTCGAAAAATGCTCGATGTGATGGGGTTTGCGCGCTTTTTTACTCTAATCGAAGCGCCTTTTCAGCAACCGGTCGCGCTCAGTGATTCCATGGAAGAATTGCCAGAAGAACCCGCAGATGAAGAAGGCCTGCGCGAGCGAATTCTGGAAGCCCACCGCATCTTAATGCATATGAACGAGCATAATCGTGAGCAGTTTCAGCCGCTAGTCGAAATGCTTGAGTCGCAGTGTGCAGCAACTCATTGCTAGCACGTTTTTGAACTGACCTTGCGGCTAGAGTGCATATGCTAACGGGGTATTGAAAAGTTCGCTGAATCGTCGTGTTCCTGTCTTTTATGATCGCTTTCGTATGCGTGTCTACTTATCCGTTGGTATTTAAATTGCTCGCCTGATTATCTAGCTCTTTTAATTCTATAGGGATTAATGAGGCAGTGGTAATGGCGTGTAAATACCGACAAATGCAATCAAATCGTCTATGCTTAGCGGCCTATATATCCCTGTGCGCAGCTGTTGTGCCTCCTAAGGAGACTCATGCACCTTAATCCTCGTCGGGTGGCACTGTTGGTCGCTGCCAATACTGCGCTTGCTCCCTTTGCTATTGATGCGTACTTGCCCGCAATAGGCATCATTGCTGAAAGTATTGGTGCCAGCATTCATCGTACTGAGCTTTCCATTAGCGTTTTTTTGTTTGGCTTTGCATTAGGCCAGCTTTTCTTTGGTCCGCTATCTGATCGAAAGGGACGCAAGCCGGTACTGCTGAGTGGTTTAGTCGTTTTTATGCTGGCAAGCTTAGCGATTACCACGGTGGACAGTTTGTCTACGCTGCTCTTCTGGCGTTTTATACAAGCGCTTGGCGGAGGTGCCTGCGTGGTTAATTCGGCCGCGATTGTGCGCGACTGTTTTAGTGGTCGAGAGGCTGCCAAAGTCATGTCTACCATGGCGATGATTATGATGCTGGCGCCGCTAGTAGCGCCGGCGGTGGGCAGTTTGTTGCTTTATGTTGCCGGATGGTGGCTAATTTTCGTATTTTTAGCCATCTATGCCGGTTTCTTATTATGGCTTTTAGGCACGCGTCTGCCTGAAACGCGCGATATGTCATTATCGGCAGCGTCACCACGGCAAGTTATTTGTAACTATGCCAGCGTGCTTAAGCACCGGGAAGGTATGGGCTATATTTGTGCCGTTGCTTCTTCGTTTGCCGGGTTATTTGCGTTTGTAACCGCGTCGCCCTTTCTTTATCTAGATTATTTTGGTTTGTCTCCAGGTACTTATCCGCTGGTGTTTGGGGTGAACGTATTAGTTATTGCGCTCTCAAATCGCGTCAATATTCATTTATTGCGTAAGCGCTCACCGCAACAAAATTTACGTTTAGGACTGCTGGTGCAGCTGGTTGCCGCGCTTGGGCTGGTGCTGGCTACCGCTTTAAATATGGCGTCACTGTTCGTTGTGGTACCACTGATTATGCTATTTACCGGCATGATTGGGCTGATTACACCTAACGCTATTTCCGCACTGTTGGATCACTTTGGGCATATCAGCGCAACGGCAACGGCGTTGCTTGGCGGTATCCAATTCACCTGCGGAGCGCTTGCCGGTGTCATGGTTGGGCTGTTTGAAGTAGAGCATCTGTGGCCAATGGTTTTCACCATGCTGAGTGCGACGCTGCTGGGTAATATTGGCGTACGCAAGTTAACCAAAGCCAGCGGTGGATAAGCTGCGGGAGCGGACATGAATAGCGTATATGGATAGTCTGCTCGTCTGGATCAATCTGCCATTAGATACCTGGCTCGCCTGTGCCGCGGTTTTGATGCTAGGCGCCTTTGTTCAGCGAGCCACCGGCTTTGGGTTGGCAGTAGTGGGGGCGCCGCTACTATTGATGTTGGAGCCTCGCTTAGTGCCGGTCATCCTGGTGTTATTTGGGTTGACCGTCTCGCTTATGATGGTTCGTCACTATTGGCACGAGGTGCGGCTGGATGCTATTGGAATGGCGCTAGTAGGTCGCCTGCCAGGTAATGCGCTGGGCGTTTGGCTGCTGCTTGTGGCGCCCATGGTGATTCTAGAAAAGCTGATTGCCGTTATCGTGCTGTTTACGGTGCTCGTCACCTTATGCCGTTTTCAACTGCCGGTGAATCGTATAACGCTGTTTGGAGCGGGCGTTTTATCCGGTATTTTCGGTACCGTTGCGGCTATTGGCGGCCCGCCTATTGTATTGTTGATGCACGGTTTACCGGTTGATCGAATGCGCGGCAATCTGGCCGCTTTCTTTATTCTAACCTCCACGTTAACGTTGATAACTCTCGCGCTAGCGGATCAAATTCAGCTGTGGCATTTTCAAATGGCGCTGACTTTTTTGCCCGCAGTGCTGATCGGTAATGCGTTGGCAGACGCGCTAGCTCATCGCTTAGATCGACGCCTACTGCAGGGTGCTTCACTAACATTATGTACACTGGCAGCGATAGGGCTTTTAGTGTGATGTTAAAAAAATAGCAATAATTGGTCGTTGTCATATTTCTGCAATCGATCGTGTGCAGACTCCTCTTTGCGCAAGGCCATTGGGCCAGCTCTTCCGGAAAGTAAGTGCTAACCGGATATTAAACCAGAGGGGAACACGACGATGAATGTAACTAAGAAGACATTAGGTGTTGCAGCAGTAACGGCCCTGGCCACTGGCGTTTCCGCTGCTGCCATGGCGCGCGATACAGTGCAGATTGCGGGTTCCTCTACGGTGCTACCATTTGCCAGTATTGTTGCTGAAGAGTTTGGGAATACTTTTTCTCAATTCAATACGCCTGTCGTTGGCTCTGGTGGCTCTGGTGGTGGTTTGCGTCAGTTCTGTCAAGGCCTTGGTGAAAATACTATCGATATTGCGAATGCCTCACGCGCCATTCGTAGCGCTGAAGTGGCGAGCTGTAATGAGGCCGGAGTCAATGAAATACTTGAGGTCAAGTTCGGTTATGACGGCATCGTGTTTGCCTCTCGTCTAGACCGCGGAGCATTTGAGCTGACGCCTGAGCATGTCTTTAAAGCTGCTGCTGCCCAAGTGACTCAAGATGGCGAGCTGGTGGATAATCCTTATACCCGCTGGTCAGAAATAGATGCTGACCTGCCTGACCAGGAAATTGTGCTGGTAATTCCTGCCTCAAACCATGGCACCCGTGAAGTGTTCGAAGAAAAAGTCATCCACCCTGGCTGTGAAAGTGATGCCCGGGTTGAGGGTGATGCCTGCGTCAATCTACGTGGCGATGGCCGTATCGTTGAGATTGCTGGCGATTACACCGAAACGCTCGCGCGCCTAGAGGCTCAAGAAGATGCCGTTGGGGTGTTTGGTCTTAGCTTCTACGATCAGAACCGTGACCGCTTGCAAGTAGCTACCGTCGATGGCGTAACGCCAAGTTTGGAAACCATCGGCTCGGGTGAATACCCCGTTTCCCGCCCGCTGTTCTTCTACGTGAAAGGTGAGCACCTTGACGTAATTCCTGGCCTTGCGGAATACACCGAATACTTCCTGAATGACATGGTGTCAGGTTACGGCAGCCCGCTGGAAGATGCTGGCCTCATCCCGCTAGATGAAGAAGAACGCGCAACGGCGCTTGAGCAATTCCAAGCCCGCACTGTGGTTAGCCCAGAGTAATCTCGGATCTACGTGCCACCGATTGACACTTAACTCGATTGGCAGTCGCGCCGGCATCAATGATCTGATGCCGGCGCTTGAATGTAGAAAATCACAGGCGGAGAGATAATGAGCAACATTGCCTTGATGGCTACACTGCTCGTGATAATGGCCCTGGCTTACCACTTGGGACTGACACGAAGCCGTGCGGTTGCGGCAGAAAATGATGTCAGAATGCATTCGCGTCCAGGCTACTACGGTGTGCTGGTTGCATTATGGTGTGGGCTGCCAGCCTTAGTGCTGTTTTTACTCTGGTCTTTTTTAGCGCCCCAGCTTATTGAGATGCTCGTTACTCATCAGTTGCCCCATGAGCTGGTAGCTAGCATGAGCGGGCGAGAACTTGAGACAACGTTGCGTCGTATTTCTGCACTAGCCGAAGGGCGGGGTGTCGCCGGCGGTGGAAGTGCTCAAGAGCTGGCGGCAGCCAGTCATATGGCGCGCCTACATACCTATGAAAATTTAAGCCTCGTCGCGCTGATGGCTGTATTAGTGGTGGCCGGTTTGACGTATGCGAAGCGGCATATTTCTCCTCAGTGGCGGGCTAGAAACCACGTTGAGCGGGTGATTACCTTTGCCTTAGCAGCCTGTTCGGCCGTAGCGATTTTCACCACTGTGGGGATTGTGCTCTCCATGCTGGGAGAGGCGTTAAAATTTTTCAGCTTTATTAGCCCTGCTGAGTTTTTCTTGGGAACCACCTGGAATCCTCGTTTCAATACCGCCGGATCCAGTGCCCAGGGTGAGTTCGGACTATTGCCACTGCTATGGGGCACCATGATGGTGAGTGCCATTGCTCTATTGGTGGCTATCCCCATTGGTCTCATGACGGCCATTTATATGGCTGAATATGCCCCTCGCTGGTTGCGTAATATCGCTAAGCCTGTGATTGAAGTGTTAGCGGGCATTCCAACGATTGTGTATGGTTTTTTCGCGCTGATTGTAATTGGTCCCTTCTTGTCGAGTGTCGGTGATGTCATTGGTATCAATATCCGTACCACCAGCGCGCTGACCGCCGGCCTGGTGATGGGGATTATGATTATTCCTTTTGTCTCATCGCTTTCTGACGACATTATTACCCAGGTGCCTAAATCGCTGCGCGATGGCGCGCTGGGCCTAGGTGCAACGAAGTCTGAAACGATCCGCCAAGTGGTTTTGCCGGCAGCACTGCCGGGTATTGTCGGGGCCTTTTTGTTGGCTGCCAGTCGGGCGATTGGTGAAACCATGATTGTGGTATTGGCCGCGGGTAATAACCCTGTTCTGCATGGCAACCCCTTCGAAGCGGTGTCAACCATCACAGTCACCATCGTTAATCAGCTGACCGGGGACATGGATTTTGCCAGCCCGCAGTCGCTGGTGGCGTTTGCGCTTGGTTTAACGCTGTTTGTGATTACCCTAGGTTTAAACGTGATCGCACTGGTTGTGGTGCGTAAATATCGCCAGCAATACGAGTAAGCGACTATGTCTATAACGATTGAGCAGCGTCGTCAGCACCGTCTGATGACGATCGAAAAATCGCTGGCGAAACGACACCGCAAAGAGACGCGTTTTCGCCGCGTGGGGCTAGCCGCTGTAACAACGGGCATGGTTCTGGTAATCATTTTATTCGCGAGCATTCTTGCACGTGGTGTGCCTGCGTTTTGGCAGTCGACGGTTTATACCGACGTGTATTTTGACCCTGAGGTTATTCAGTTGGATGAAAAACCTCGGCGCGAAGATGGCGAGAGTCAGCCTGCATTTGATGAACGCTATGGCGCGTGGCTAACGCAGGCCAGTTTAATCAACTGGCAGTCACTTATTGATAATGCAATGGAAAACGCATTAGGCGTAGATGTTGAGTCTCGCCAATTGCGAGAGCTGCGTGCATTATTGGCCTCTGGTGAGCGCTTTGCACTACGCGACCAGTTTATTGAAAAGCCTTCTTTGCTTGGTCAAACTGTCGAGATCAAGCTGCTTGCCAGCGCCAATGTGGATGTATGGATCAAAGGTAATATAGACCGTAGCTTACCGGATGCGCGTCAGCAGCTTAGCCCGCAAACACGAGAATGGGCTGATCGACTCAGTGATGAAGGCATCATTGAGAATGCTTTCAGCACATCGCTGTTTCTCAATACGGATTCGCGTAGTTCACCGGCGTCAGCAGGTTTAGCAGGTGCCTTTATGGGCTCTCTGTTTATGATGATGGTGGTCATTTTGCTGTCAGTGCCTATCGGTGTCGCGAGCGCTGTTTATCTTGAAGAGTTTGCGCCTCAAAACCGTCTCACCGATCTGATCGAAATCAACATCAATAATTTGGCCGCGGTGCCTTCCATTGTCTTTGGCCTGTTGGGAGCATCCATCTTTATTGGCTACTTTGGCTTGCCGCTATCGGCACCGGTCGTCGGTGGTTTGGTGCTAACGTTAATGACATTGCCGACGATCATTATTACCACGCGCGCATCGCTGCGTTCGATCCCTCCTTCCATACGCCAAGCGGCGTTGGGGATTGGGGCATCGAAAGTACAAACCGTTTTTCACCATGTGCTGCCGCTGGCGCTGCCCGGTATATTGACCGGCTCTATTCTAGGTATTGCACAGGCGCTAGGTGAAACGGCGCCGTTACTGCTGATTGGCATGAATGCTTTTGTGGCCAATGTGCCGGGTACGCCGCTGGAACAATCAACGGCGTTGCCTGTACAGATTTATCTCTGGCAGGGCAATGAGCTGCGCAATTTCTTTGAAGCGCGCACATCAGCGGCCATCATCGTGTTGCTAGGGCTGATGCTTAGCTTGAATGCATTGGCGATTTGGTTGCGTAAAAAATTCGAGACGAGGTGGTAAGTGAATACTTCTGCACAGCCTAATATACCTTCACCTATGGTAAGTGTGGGCAACGGTGAGAGCCGCACCAGCAAGGCAAAAGATAAAGTAAAAATGAGCGCTGAAAACGTCGAGGTGTTTTACGGCAACGCTCAGGCGATTAATGGGATTGATCTCGATATTTACGAGAATGAAGTAATGGCCTTTATCGGCCCCTCGGGCTGCGGTAAATCAACCTTCTTACGTTGCTTGAATCGAATGAACGACACCATTGATATTTGTCGTGTCAAAGGAAAAATAACGTTAGATAATAATGATATTTATGCTCCGGATCGTGATGTCGTGCTACTGCGCGCTCAGGTAGGCATTGTGTTTCAAAAGCCGAATCCGTTCCCTAAATCGATCTACGAGAATATTGCCTATGGGCCGCGTCTTCATGGACTGGCAAAGCGTAAGGCAGAGTTAGACGATATTGTTGAAAGCAGCCTGCGTCGTGCGGGATTGTGGGACGAGGTTAAGGATCGCCTTGATCAGCCCGGCACGGGTCTATCCGGCGGGCAGCAGCAGCGTCTATGCATTGCCAGAACCGTGGCCGTTAGCCCTGATGTCATTTTGATGGACGAGCCCTGTTCGGCGCTCGACCCAATTGCGACAGCGAAAGTTGAGCAGTTGATCGATGAGCTTAGCGAGAGTTATACCATTGTGATGGTAACGCACAATATGCAACAGGCTGCTCGCGTCGCTGACCGCACCGCCTTTTTCCACATGGGAGACCTTGTGGAGGTGGACAGGACCGACACTATTTTCACTAACCCACGGGATCAGCGCACGCACGATTATATTACCGGCCGCTTCGGCTAGGCGCCTTAATTGGCTAAGTTTTAATGGCTAAGTTTTAATGACTCAGCTTTAAGCCAACGTCTTTTTCTTAGGAAGAGGCGTTGGCTGTTGTCACAACGGGCTATGTGCCATTGATTAGTCGATTAATGCAACGGCGACGGCTGTCGCTTCACCGCCGCCGATACACAGGCTTGCGATGCCGCGTTTCCCTCCAGTTGTACGTAGCGCATGAATCAGCGTGGCAATAATGCGCGAGCCAGTCGAGCCAATCGGGTGGCCTTGGGCGCAGGCGCCGCCAAAAACGTTGACCTTGCTATGGGGCAGCCCTAGATCATCCATGGCCATCAGGGTCACGACGGCAAAGGCTTCGTTGATTTCAAATAAATCCACATCGCTAACGCCCCAGCCTAGTTTTCTCATCAATTTTTCAATCGCACCGACAGGCGCAATGGTGAACTCACTTGGGTGGCGGGCATGGGTTGCATGCCCCACCATCCGCGCGAGTGGTTTAATGCCGTGCTGCTCGGCCGCTGCTTGGCTGGCCAAGATGAGTGCGGAGGCGCCGTCGGAAATGGAGCTGGCGTTTGCCGCGGTAATGGTGCCGCCTTTGGCAAAAGCAGGGCGGAGCTGGCGGATTTTGTCTAGTTTGGCTAAAAAGGGCTGCTCGTCATGTTCAACAACGGTGTCTCCGTGGCGAGACGTAACGGTGACGGGGGCCATCTCGTTGGTCAGGTGGCCTGCATTCGTCGCGGCCATCGCGCGCTCAAGAGACGCGATGGCGAAGTCATCAAGCTGTTCGCGCGTGTAGCCTCGCTGAGTGGCGACGTCTTGGGCAAAGACACCCATCAATTTTCCCGTTTCAGCATCTTCCAGCCCGTCTAAAAACATGTGGTCTTTTAGTTCGCCATGTCCCAGTCGATAGCCGCCGCGTGCCTTTGTCAGAATGTGAGGTGCGTTAGACATGGACTCCATGCCGCCAGCCAGCAATATACTGCCACTGCCTGCTTTGATAAGATCGTGGGCAAGCATGGCGGCCTTCATTCCAGAACCGCACAGCTTATTAATGGTGGTGGCACCACTGGCATCGGGTATGCCTGCTTGACGCATGGCTTGGCGCGCAGGCCCCTGCTTAACGCCCGCGGGTAGTACACAGCCCATTATTCCTTCGGTTATCGCAGCGGGATCAATACCTGACGCTTCAATAGCCGCCTTAATGGCGGTTGCACCAAGCTTTGGCGCCGTCATCGTGGCAAGGCTGCCCATCATGCCGCCCATCGGAGTACGTTTAGCGGCTAGAAATACAACATCGGTGGGGCTACTCATGGTCAATCTCCTTCCAGTTTATTGTGATTATCATGCCGGGTGGTGGGCGACACGTTGACCCGTTGGCAGCGCGGCAGCGCTGTGGTTCTCTCCAGAGTAACCAAGCAAGCGCTAGTGTAAATGACATGAATGTAATGAATGCATCCCCACGCCGCAAGGAATTGACGTGCCTCGCCGCTCAGCTGTTCGTCCAAGAAGGCTTCGATCGCACCACGGTGCGTATGCTGGCGCAGGAAATGGGCATTAAATCTGGCAGCTTGTTTCATCATTTTAAAGATAAGCAGGAAATTCTGGCGGCGGTGATTGAAGAGGGCACCCAAAATGCCTTGTTGATTGCACGTAAAGCCCTGAATGAGTGCGCCACCGAGCCGGAAATTCGCTTACGCACCATGGCGCGTGCCCACCTTGAAACCTTATTTACCGACCGCAATGCGCATGTGGTAGCGCTCTTTGAATGGCGTAGGCTTGAGCCTATGGCGAGTGCGCATCTCAGTCATTTACGCGATGCTTATGAAGCCTTGTGGGTCTCGGTGATTGACGAGGCCTTGGACTCAGGATTAATCCATGGTGATCGTTTTCTTGTGTCGCGCTTTGTGCTGGGGGCCTTGAACTGGACCGTTCATTGGTATGATCCCAACGGCTCTCGCTCACCCGATGACCTTGCTGATGAGCTTGTCGCCATGATCATGCACCGGCCTGTTTGAACTTCTTGCCTATACAGATCCCTACCAACGTCTAACGCTTTAATTCATCAGAGTGCTTGCTCTCTAAGACAATTACTTTTAGCGTTGTTTTTAACTTAAAGTTTCCGTTAACGTCAACGGCTTTTTAGGCGTTGCCTGTTCCCATATTGCTTGCTGCGTGCTCATTACCAACAACAATTATCAACGACATCAGAGAGCCATCATGACCACGACCCCGCACACACTGCCCGACTACCAGCACTACCTCGATAACTTTTCTATCAATAGCGTTATTGCTCGCTTAGATGACCATCAAGACGGCTTCCTTAATGCTTTCGAGGCCTGCTGTGGGCGTCATGTGCGTGCAGGTCGTGGCGACGTACTGGCATTGGTCCAGGAAGATTCCCAAGGTGCTATTAATACGCTGACTTACGCCGAGCTCGATAAGCAAAGTGCGATGCTTGCCGGTTGGTTTCAAGCTCAAGGATTACGCCAGGGTGATCGCATCGCCTGCATGCTGCCACGATCCCCGCAGCTTTTGATTGCCGTGCTAGCAACATGGCGTATCGGTGGCGTTTATCAGCCGCTGTTTACCGCGTTTGGTCCTGATGCCGTGGGTTATCGTTTAGGGCGTGCCGATACTAAGTTAGCGATAACTGATCACGCCAATCGCTATAAATTTGATGGTTTGAGCCAGTGCCCGCCGGTGTTAGCCGTCGGTGGTGCAACCAGCGAGCATGCCGATGATCACGACTGGCAAGCTGCATTGACGCATACGTCAAGGAGCGAAAGTCCGCCAAGGCTTTCGCCTGATGAGCCATTTTTGCAAATGTTTACCTCTGGCACGGTGGGCAAGCCAAAAGGGGTGGCTGTTCCGCTGGCGGGCATGACGGCATTTGCGACCTATATGGAACTTGCCATTGATCTACGCGACGATGATCGTTTCTGGAATATGGCTGATCCAGGCTGGGCCTATGGCCTTTACTACGCGATCACCGGGCCGCTGCTGCTGGGCATAACCACGTATTTCAGTGAGGCGGGCTTTAGTGCTGAAGGCGCGCTTGCGTTTATGAAACGCCACCATATTACCAATTTTGCCGCTGCGCCCACTGCTTATCGCTTGATGAAGGCCTCAGGCCTGTTTGATGACGCCCATGAAACGTTAGGGCTACGAGCGGCTAGTTCGGCAGGGGAGCCTTTGAATACCGAAGTGGTGACCTGGGTAGAAAAGTCGCTCGGCTGTTCGGTGATGGATCACTACGGTCAAACCGAAACGGGCATGACCTGTAATAACCATCATGCGCTTGATCATTTAAAACACGTAGGCGCCATGGGCGTGCCGATGCCGGGCTACCGTCTTGTCACTTTGGATGCGGAGTATCGCGAACTCCCCGCAGGTGAGCCTGGTGTTCTAGCGGTGGATATCCAAAACTCGCCGGCACACTTCTTTCCAGGCTATACCTGGCAGGAAAAAAATCCCTTTGTGGAAGGTTATTACCTGACGGGAGACGTAGTGATCCGCAATGAGGATGGCACCTTTCAATTTGCCGGCCGTGATGATGACATCATCACGACGGCAGGCTATCGCGTTGGGCCAACGGATGTTGAGAACAGCGTGATGACGCATCCTGCGGTCGCTGAATCGGCGGCCGTAGGGCAGCCAGATGAAATTCGAGGCGAGGTAATTAAATCGTATGTCGTGCTGCGTGAAGGCTTTGAACCCAGTGATGCCCTCGCCGATGAAATTAAGCAGCGAGTACGCGCGAGGCTTTCGACGCATGCATTTCCACGCATTATAGAGTTTGTCGATGAGCTACCCAAAACTCCCAGCGGGAAGATTCAGCGCTTTAAGCTACGCGCTCCGGCGGTAGAAGAATCCAAGTCAAGTCAGTCATTGTAACCACCAAAGGGAATCCGGTTATGCAGGTTAAGGACAGTACGTTTTTGATTACCGGCGCCGCCTCCGGGCTGGGCGCAGCAACCGCTGAGCGTTTAGTCGCCGCGGGTGCGCGGGTCGTTCTGTGCGACTTGAACGACAGCGTTAATGCGCATGCCCAGCAACTGGGGGCGGGCGCACAGGCTGTCCTTGCTGATATCACCTCTGCTGAACAGATGCAGCAAGCGGTAGATGCAGCCGTTGCGCTAGGCGGTGAGCGCGGGCTGTCGGGCGTGGTTCATTGTGCGGGAGTGGTAAGCGTGGCAAAGCTGGTTGATCGAGACGGTATGCCAGCGGATCTAGAAAGCTATAAGCAAACGATTAATATCAATCTGGTGGGCACGTTTAACGTTATGCGTCTTGCCGCTGCAGCGATGGCGAAAAATGTGCCTAGTGCAAGCGGTGAGCGAGGAGTGATTATCAATACTGCTTCTATTGCGGCTTTCGATGGGCAGGTGGGGCAGTGTGCCTACAGTGCCTCTAAGGCGGGGGTTGTGGGTATGAGCCTTCCCGCCGCGCGTGAGCTGTCTCGGCATGCTATCCGCGTGATGGCAATTGCCCCAGGGGTATTTGAAACGCCGATGATGAGCGAGATTCCTGATGAAGCCGCTCAGGCGCTAGCCGCTGCGGTACCATTCCCTAAGCGATTAGGCAAACCAGACGAGTTCGCGCAATTAGCGGAGCTAATTATTACCAACGCTATGCTGAATGGTGAGTTGATTCGCTTGGATGGTGGCATTCGCATGCAGTAGTCGCTTTTCCCGGTAAATCATGTCAACTCGCCAGCTAATCACTGGCGAGTTTTTTTATGTTTAGAGGCAATGGCGTATTGAGTTGGCGACCAAAGTTGTAATGCGCTTTCAGGCTAAATTAAAACGCCCGCTTGACTCTATAGAGCGCCCGCGCTAGCTTTCAAACATGTGTTTGAAAGCTGTTTGTCTAAAAGCAGTCTATCGGCTTTCAATACCCCTTTTTTGGAGAAGTTCAATGCCCAGCTACCAAGCCCCTATTCGTGATATGCGTTTCGTGATGGACGAGATGCTTGATTACCCCGCTCACTACGCGCGGCTTCCAAGTGGCGATGAAGCATCGCCCGATGTGATCAGCGCTATTTTGGAAGAGGGAGCTCGGTTTGCCCGAGAGGTGTTACTACCGATTAATCAAAGTGGGGATGCAGAGGGGTGTTCGCTAGAAGGAGGGGAGGTTAAAGCCCCACGCGGTTTTAAAGAAGCTTATCAGCAGTACGTAGAAGGTGGGTGGCCAAGCTTGGCTGCTGATCCCGAGCATGGTGGGCAAGGGTTGCCGCCCTCGCTAGCCATGGTGCTTTCGGAAATGATCTGTGCCACTAACTTGGCGTGGGGAATGTATCCAGGTCTGTCGCATGGCGCTGCTGATGCTCTGCGTCACCATGGCACTGATGAGCAGAAAGCGACGTATCTCACCAAGTTGGTAGAGGGTGTGTGGACTGGCACCATGTGCTTAACCGAGTCCCATTGCGGTACCGACCTCGGCCTAATCAAAACACGAGCAGTACCTGCTGATGGTGCTGCTTATGTGATTACGGGGACCAAGATTTTTATCTCTGCCGGTGAGCATAATTTGGCAGAGAACATTGTCCACTTAGTACTTGCAAAACTGCCTGATGCGCCAGAAGGCTCTAAAGGTATCTCACTGTTTGTAGTGCCTAAATTCTTGCCCGATTCTCAGGGTAATGTGGGTGAGCGGAATGGTGTCGCCTGTGGTTCGCTCGAACACAAAATGGGCATTCATGGTAATGCCACCTGCGTGATGAACTTCGATGGCGCAACCGGTTATTTGGTAGGGCCGCCCAATAAAGGGCTGGCGTGTATGTTCACCATGATGAACGCTGCGCGTCTGGGCGTGGGTATTCAAGGGCTGGGGTTAATTGAAGCCAGTTTTCAGAACTCATTAAGCTATGCGCGTGACCGCCTGCAGATGCGCGGCTTATCGGGCAAACAAGCACCGGAAAAACCCGCTGACCCGATTATCGTGCATCCTGATGTTCGCCGCATGTTGCTGACGCAGAAAGCCTTCACCGAAGGCGGGCGCATGTTAGTGCTTTACGCCGCGCAAATGCTCGATGTGGTTGAGCATGGTGAGCCGGGTGAGGAGCGCGATCAGGCTGAAACCCTGCTTGGCTTGCTAACGCCTATTGTTAAAGCCTTCCTGACCGAAGTTGGTTTTGAAAGCACTAACGAGGGTGTGCAGATTTACGGCGGCCATGGCTTTATTAAAGAGTGGGGCATGGAGCAGTTGGTGCGTGATGCGCGTATTACTCGACTCTATGAAGGCACCACAGGCATTCAGGCGCTTGATCTGCTGGGCCGTAAAGTGCTCATGAGCCAAGGTGAGTCGCTAAAGGTTTTCACCAAAGAGATCCATAAGTTCTGCAAAACCGAAGCTGACAATCCAGCCCTTAAGGAGTTTGTCGAGCCGCTAGCGAAACTAAATGCTGAGTGGGGTGAGCTAACCATGGGTGTGGGTATGAAAGCGATGCAGGACCGCGAAGAAGTGGGTGCGGCGAGCGTTGATTACCTTATGTATTCAGGCTACGTCACGCTGGCCTATTTATTTGCCCGCGCGGCCAAGCAGGCATCTACCTCGCTAGAGGGTGACGATAAAGCCTTCTATGCCGCTAAGTTGAATACTGCTCGTTTCTATTACCAGCGGCTATTGCCGCGCACCAAGGCTCATGCGCAGATGATCCAATCAGGCGCTTCCAGCCTAATGGCTATCTCCAGCGAAGATTTTGGTTTGGGTTTTGAAATTTGAAACGCCGATTACTGAAGGCGTGAGCTAAAGCACGCCAACAGGCACTCTCTGGTCAGGCGTTCTGATCAGTGGTTTGCGGCAAAAGGGCAGCCTTTTGCCGATTTTTTATACGCAATACGTCTTTTACTTGCTATCTTGATAGTGAGGCCGTAAAGTACGCATCCGCTGCCGGGGACGCCAAGCGTTACCAGCGGTGGATGAA